>NZ_JBXAFK010000001.1:0-309192 GCF_058793055.1 Pseudomonas sp. MPR-R2A5 | reverse complement strand
GTCGAATCTTGCGTAACTCTTTGTTTACCAAGGAGTTTTCCGTTTCGACTGCGCCGGAAGTGGGGCGAATTATAGACAGATATAAAACGCCGTCAACACTTAATTTCAGACTTATTCGGATTTAAGCGTAATACGCGCAAATGCCTTCTTCCCAGCCTGGCAAACATGGGTAGCACCCAGCTCATATATAAAGGTGCGATCAACCACCTCACCATCTATACGCACACCACCCGAACCCAGAAGGTCACGTGCAACCGCCGAGTTCTTCACCAGCCCCGCCTTATTAAGGACAGCCGCGATCGGCATCGCCTCTGCAGCTACCAACTCGATCTCCGGCAAATCATCCGGCAGCTCGCCATCTCTCATGCGATTGCCTGCCGCACGGTGAGCACTGGCGGCCGCCTCCTCACCATGGAAACGCGCAACGATCTCTTCGGCCAGCTTGATCTTCACGTCGCGCGGATTAGCCCCCGCCTCGACCTCAGCACGCAGCGCGTTGATTTCATCCATAGAACGAAAGCTCAACAACTCGAAGTAACGCCACATCAGCGCATCCGGGATAGAAACCAGCTTGCCATACATCACGCCTGGCGCCTCCTGGATACCCACATAGTTACCCAGCGACTTGGACATCTTCTTGACGCCATCCAAGCCTTCCAGCAACGGCATGGTCAGAATGCATTGGGCTTCCTGCCCATATGCACGCTGCAACTCGCGCCCCATCAACAGATTGAACTTCTGATCGGTACCACCCAACTCAACGTCGGCACGCAGAGCCACCGAGTCATACCCTTGCACCAACGGGTAGAGGAACTCATGAATCGCGATAGGCTGGTTGGTGGAGTAGCGCTTGTCGAAGTCATCTCGCTCAAGCATGCGCGCCACGGTGTATTGGGACGTCAGGCGAATAAAGTCGGCCGGCCCCATCTGATCCATCCAGGTGGAGTTAAAGGCCACCTCGGTCTTGGCAGGATCGAGAATCTTGAACACCTGGGTCTTGTAGGTCTCGGCATTATCGAGAACCTGCTCACGAGTCAGTGGCGGACGCGTTGCGCTCTTGCCACTCGGATCGCCGATCATCCCGGTGAAGTCACCTATAAGGAAGATGACCTGATGCCCCAGTTCCTGGAACTGACGCAGCTTGTTTATAAGCACGGTATGCCCAAGGTGCAGATCCGGCGCCGTCGGATCAAAGCCGGCCTTGATACGCAGGGGCTGGCCGCGCTTGAGCTTTTCGATCAGCTCAGACTCGACCAACAGTTCTTCCGCACCACGTTTTATCAGCGCTAGCTGCTCTTCAACCGACTTCATAACAGACCCGCAAGGCTCAGATTCAAAAGGGAACCAACCATACAAGATCAGGGACTAATTACAAGTTTTGCCCTGCGCACGGACACCGTTCAGCAAGCACAGCGTTCGCGAGCTTGCACCACAGATGATTTGGTTATATTTTATACAGTTATTTCATCTTCATCATGTCATTCATCTTTTCCATTTCATCTTCAAAGTCAAAATTACCTATGACCACTGAACCGTCTAAAGCGCCGCCGCTTTACCCGAAGACCCACCTGCTCGCAGCAAGTGGTATCGCCGCCCTTCTCAGCCTGGCGCTCCTGGTATTCCCTTCCAGTGATGTAGAGGCCAAACGAACATCCCTGAGCCTTGACCTGGAAAGCCCGGTTGAGCAACTGACACAAGATCAAGACGCTTCCGACGCACAGCAAGCCACAACTACCGCTACTGAATCACCGTTCGCCCAGATAGAAAGCAGCCCCGAAGACACCCAGCAAGCAGCTAAACCAGCACCTGCCCTGGCAGCAGATGTCGCCAAAAATCCGCAACACCGCGAAGTCATCGTCGCAAAAGGCGATACGTTGTCGACCCTGTTCGAAAAGGTCGGCCTGCCCGCCGCCACGGTTAATGAAGTACTGGCCAGTGACAAACAGGCCAAGCAGTTCACCCAACTCAAGCACGGGCAGAAGCTTGAGTTCGAACTGACCCCAGATGGCCAGTTGAATAACCTGCACAGCAACATCAGCGACCTCGAAAGCATCACCCTGACCAAGGGTGCCAAGGGCTTTGCCTTCAATCGTGTCACCACCAAGCCGGTGATGCGCTCTGCTTATGTACACGGCGTGATCAACAGCTCCTTGTCGCAGTCCGCTGCACGCGCCGGCTTGTCCCATAGCATGACCATGGACATGGCCAGCGTATTTGGATACGACATCGACTTCGCCCAGGACATCCGCCAAGGCGATGAATTCGACGTGATCTACGAGCAGAAGGTCGCCAACGGTAAAGTGGTCGGCACCGGCAATATTCTCTCCGCACGCTTCACCAACCGCGGCAAGACCTATACCGCAGTTCGCTACACCAACAAGCAAGGCAACAGCAGCTACTACACCGCCGATGGCAACAGCATGCGTAAGGCGTTTATCCGCACGCCTGTCGACTTCGCTCGTATTAGCTCGCGATTCTCCATGGGCCGCAAGCATCCAATTCTGAACAAAATCCGCGCCCACAAAGGCGTCGACTATGCCGCCCCTCGTGGTACGCCAATCAAGGCCGCCGGTGACGGCAAGGTGCTGCTGGCCGGTCGTCGCGGAGGCTACGGCAATACCGTGATCATCCAGCACGGCAACACCTACCGTACCCTTTATGGCCACATGCAAGGGTTCGCCAAGGGCGTGCAGACGGGCGGCACCGTGAAGCAAGGCCAGGTGATTGGTTATATCGGCACTACCGGCCTGTCTACCGGACCGCACTTGCATTATGAGTTCCAAGTCAATGGCGTACACGTCGATCCATTGGGCCAAAAGCTACCCATGGCCGACCCCATCGCCAAGGCCGAGCGTGCGCGCTTCATGCAACAGAGCCAGCCGCTGATGGCGCGCATGGATCAGGAGCGCTCCACCCTGCTGGCTTCGGCGAAGCGTTAAGACATGGCGCTCTATATAGGGGTGATGTCCGGCACCAGCCTCGACGGCCTGGATATAGCCTTGATCGAACAGGGCTCGGCGATCAAGCTGATCGCCACTCACTACATCCCCATGCCAGGCAGCCTGCGCGCCGAGCTGCTTAGCCTGTGCGCCAGCGGCCCAGATGAAATCGCTCGTTCGGCAATTGCCCAGCAGCATTGGGTGACAGTGGCTGCCCAGGGCATTCATGCCTTACTGGAGCAGCAAGCTCTCAAGCCCCAAGACATTCGCGCGATCGGTAGCCACGGGCAAACCATCCGCCATGAACCCACCCGAGGCTTTACCGTACAGATCGGTAACCCGGCCCTGCTCACCGAGCTGACAGGCATCACCGTGGTCAGCGATTTCCGCAGCCGCGACGTGGCCGCCGGTGGCCAGGGCGCGCCATTGGTACCCGCCTTTCATGAAGCGTTGTTTGGCGAACGCAGCGGCAATCACGCCGTCCTGAATATCGGCGGTTTCAGCAACCTTAGCCTGATCGAGACCGGCAAGCCTGTAGCCGGCTTCGACTGCGGCCCGGGCAACGTTCTGCTGGACACCTGGATTCACCAGCAGCGCGGCGAGCACTTTGATCGTGACGGCCGGTGGGCGGCCGGCGGTAAAGTCGAATCGCAGTTACTCAACACCCTGCTCAGCGACCCCTTCTTTGTCACACAGGGCCCAAAAAGCACCGGACGCGAAGTGTTCAATCGCGAGTGGCTGCAACGACATCTGGCGGGTTTGCCAGCATTTGCTCCCCAGGACGTACAAGCCACGCTGCTGGAGCTGACCGCCCTGACCATCGTCAAATCCCTGCAAACCGCACAACACCAGACCGAAACCCTACTGGTCTGTGGCGGCGGCGCCCATAACGTTACGTTGATGAGCCGCCTGGCCGCGCTACTGCCGGCGACCCAAGTCAGCAGCACCGCCACCTACGGCGTAGATCCTGATTGGGTAGAAGCCATGGCCTTTGCCTGGCTGGCCCATTGCTGCCTGGAAGGCATTGCTGCCAACCGCCCCAGCGTCACCGGCGCACGCGGTCTTCGGGTACTGGGCGCGATCTACCCCGCCTGACAGCCCTCCAGGATCTGCAGACAGCAAAACGCCGCTTGGCCGATCAAAGCCAAGCGGCGTTTTTGTATCCGCCATCGATCAGATCGAGAACGAAGACCCGCAACCACAGGTGGTGGTGGCGTTAGGGTTCTTTATCACGAAACGCGACCCCTCGAGACCTTCCTGATAATCCACCTCGGCACCTGCCAGGTATTGGAAACTCATAGGGTCTACGACCAGGCTGACGCCCTCGCGCTCGACGATGGTATCGTCATCGGCCACATCTTCATCGAAGGTAAAACCGTACTGAAACCCTGAACAACCGCCGCCCGTAACGAATACGCGCAGCTTCAAGCGATCATTACCCTCTTCATCGACCAGGCTCTTCACCTTGTGCGCAGCACCGTGGGTGAATTGCAAAGCCGTGGGGGTGAAGGATTCAACGCTCATGCTGATAATCTCCCGGCGTAGCGCCGCCATATGCGTAATGGCCGGTATTATCCGCTTCTCCTAGAAAAGCGGTCAACTATTGTTACGGTATATCAATCTGCGTAGCCGCCATTAAAAACACAAAAGGCCCGATGATCGGGCCTTTTGCGCAATAACGGGGAAACCTTACGGCAGCATGCCCGCATGGGACAGGCCCAGCTTCTCATCCAGGCCGAACAGGATGTTCATGTTCTGTACAGCCTGGCCCGACGCACCCTTGACCAGATTATCGATCACGGACAGTACTACCACCAAGTCGCCATCCTGCGGACGATGCACCGCTATACGGCACACATTGGCGCCGCGCACGCTGCGAGTTTCCGGGTGACTGCCAGCCGGCATTACATCGACGAACGGCTCGTTGGCATAACGTTTCTCAAACAATGCCTGCAGATCCACCGAGCGATCGACGACAGTCGCGTACAGCGTGGAGTGAATACCACGGATCATCGGCGTCAAATGCGGAACGAAGGTCAAGCCCACCTCCTTGCCCGCGGCACGACGCAACCCCTGGCGGATCTCCGGCAAGTGGCGATGCCCCTTGACCGCATAGGCCTTCATGCTTTCCGACGTCTCGGAATACAGCGAACCTACCGCCGCACCCCGGCCTGCACCGCTGACACCTGACTTGCAGTCCGCGATCAGGCGCGAAGCATCGGCCAAGCCTGCTTCCAGCAATGGCAGGAAGCCCAGTTGGGTCGCAGTGGGATAGCAACCCGGCACGGCGATCAGGCGCGCCTGCTTGATCTGCTCGCGATTGACTTCCGGCAGGCCGTACACCGCCTCTTCCAGCAGTTCTGGCGCACCGTGCGGCTGGCCGTACCATTTGGCCCACTCATCGGCGTCCTGCAGACGGAAATCCGCCGACAGGTCGATGACCTTGGTGCCCGCCGCCAGTAATTCACCGGCCAGGGCATGGGCGACACCGTGAGGCGTAGCAAAGAACACTACGTCACAGGCCCCCAGGGTCTTGATGTCCGGCACGCTGAACGCCAGGCCGTCATAGTGGCCTCGCAGGTTGGGGTACATATCGGCCACGGCCAGGCCGGCCTCGGATCGGGAAGTGATGACCACCACCTCTGCCTGCGGATGCTGAGCCAACAGACGCAGCAATTCGACACCGGTGTAACCCGTGCCGCCGACGATACCGACCTTGACCATAAACCTGCCCTCAACGAACCCACTGGAAAGCCGTCGATAATAGGGGCCGCATCGTTCTGCGACAACCGCCAAGGTGACGTAAGGACGCATGAGCCACTACTATCTTCAGCTACCGTGAACCTGGGAATAACTAAAAATGCTTTATCTATGGGTCAAAGCCTTCCATATCGTCGCCATCGTGTGCTGGTTTGCCGGGCTGTTCTACCTGCCGCGCCTGTTCGTCTACCACGCGCAAAGCGAGGATACGGTCAGCAAGGAACGCTTCAGTGTCATGGAGCGCAAGCTGTATCGCGGCATCATGGGGCCCGCGATGATCGCCACCCTTGTGTTCGGCATCTGGCTGATCGCGCTCAACCCCGCCATCTTCCAGATGGGTGCCTGGATCCATGCCAAGCTGACCCTGGTCGTGCTCCTTATCGGCTATCACCATATGTGCGGCGCGCAGGTAAAGCGCTTTGCCCGTGGCGAAAACACCCGCAGCCATGTCTTTTATCGCTGGTTCAATGAAGTCCCGGTTCTGATATTGCTGGCTATCGTAATTTTGGTCGTGGTCAAACCGTTCTAACTTCTAATGACTCGGGGTACCTCCAATGTCGCTGCCCGCTCTGCTTGAACAACGTCTTCGCCTGCCCGTGGTGGCTGCGCCGATGTTCCTGATTTCCAACCCGCAACTGGTCCTGGCGTGCTGTCGCAACGGAGTGGTCGGGAGTTTCCCGGCGCTCAACCAGCGTGAAAGCAGTGGTTTCAAGGCCTGGCTGGAGGAAATCGAAGCGGGCCTGGCTCCGTTGGACAACCCCGCGCCCTACGCCGTGAACCTTATCGTGCACAACAGCAACCCACGGTTGCAGGCTGACTTGGCGATCTGCGTGGAACACAAGGTCCCGATCGTGATCACCAGCCTGGGCGCCGTGAAGGAACTGGTGGATGCCGTGCACAGCTACGGCGGCCTGGTCTTTCACGATGTCACCACGCGGCGCCATGCGGAGAAAGCCGCGGCGGCCGGTGTCGATGGTTTGATCGCAGTCGCTGCGGGCGCCGGGGGCCATGCCGGGACCTGGAGCCCGTTCGCCCTGATCGCCGAAATCCGCCAGTTCTTCGATAAAACCCTGTTGCTGGCAGGTTGCCTCAACCACGGGCACGAAATTCTTGCCGCCCAGGTGCTGGGGGCCGACCTGGCCTATTTCGGCACACGCTTTATCGGCACGACCGAAAGCCACGCCCCGGATGCTTATAAAGAGATGCTGCTCACAGCGCGCGCCGCCGACATCGTGCACACTCCTGCGGTCTCGGGCGTCCCCGCCAGCTTTATGCGCCAGAGCCTGGAAAATGCCGGTTTCGACCTCGCCGCCCTGCAAGGCAAAGGCGAAGTCAACTTCGGTTCCAAGCTCAAGCCGTTGAGCGATGAGGCCAAGGCCTGGAAGACCGTGTGGTCCGCCGGCCAGGGCGTCGGAGATATTGATGATTTACCCAGCGTCGATGAACTCGTTGCCCGCCTGGATGCCGAATACCGCAAGGCGCGCGAGCAGGCGGCACAACTGCGCTGGCCACGCTGACCCAATTGTCAGGCCTGCCAATCGAAGCAGGCTTGCCCCACCCTCCCTGATTAAGTGACAAGGATGCCTGCATGAGCGACAACCGTTTCAAGATCGTGTTTGACGGAGCCTTGCTCCCAGGTGTCGAAAGCACCACGGCAAAACTCAACCTCGCCGAGCTGTTCAAAAGCGACGTCGAGGCCATCGAGAAGCTTTTTACCGGCCGCCCGGTTGCGTTGAAACGCGACCTTTCCCGGCCTGACGCAGAAACCTACCTGACTGCACTGCACAACGCCGGCATCGATGCGCGCATCGAAGCCGAGCAGCCTGTAGCTTTCAGCTTGGCTGAAACTCACGAGACGGATTCGGGCGCTACGGACTTCTCCCGACCTGCCGCTTCGCCCTACGCTCCACCACGCGCTGCCGTAGGTGATGACTTGCCGGAGTATTCCAGCCTCAAGGTCTTCACCATCAATGGGCGCATCGGCCGTCTGCGCTACCTGGCCTGGACGCTGGTGCTGACGGTTGCAATGCTCGTAGCAGCAGGCATCCTCAGCACCGTGGGCTTCGCGATCGCGACCGCTTCGCCAACGATCGCCGTAATTCTCGGCTCGCTGCTGGGGTTTGCGCTGTTTGTTGCGCTTGTCGTCGTGAGCGTGCAAATCGGCGTGCAACGCCTGCACGACCTGGGCTGGTCCGGCTGGTTGTACCTGCTGAATCTGGTTCCGCTGGTGAACAGCGTCTTCCCGCTTCTGCTGTTGGTACTGCCCGGTAACGCCGGCGCCAACCAGTACGGCGCGCCACCTCCGCGCAACTCCACGGCGGTGAAAGTGCTGGCCTCCCTATGGCTGGCGTTTATCCCATTGGTGCTCATCGTCGTGGTGACCCTGGGGATGAATGGCTACCTGAACCAGCTCGAAGCCAACGTGGACAGCAGCTACGAAAGCAGTTCCCTCACCTCCGATGACGACGCCGATCAAAGCGTGATCGTCGATGAAGAAGACGTGCAAAGTGCTGACGAAGCGGCCGAACCTGTAGACTCTCCAGAACAGTGAAGAAACGCCCGCCGCCTGTGATGCCTCTGTCACAGGCTCGGCGGCGTTGCGATGGAGAAAGGCATGACCCGTTACGCTCTGATCACCGGCGCCTCCAGCGGCATCGGCCTGGCCTTGGCCGAAGCACTGGCCCGTCGCGGCCGCAGCTTGATTCTGGTGGCCCGCCAGCGTGATCAGTTGGAAAGCATTGCAATCGAATTGACTCAACGCTTTGGCGTCGAGGTGCTGTTTCGTGCCTGCGACCTGGGCGAGCCACTGCGCTTGTCCGGGTTCCTGCTGGAACTTGAAGAAGGCGAACGGCAGATCGACTTGCTGGTTAACTGCGCCGGCATCGGCACCAGCGGACCGTTCCTGGCCCAGGACTGGATGACCGAGCAGGACCTGATCGAAGTCAACATCCTCGCACTGACCCGCATGTGTCACGCCCTTGGCAATGCCATGGCGTTGCAAGGCGGCGGGCAGATTCTCAATGTCGCCTCGGTTGCGGCGTTCCAGCCCGGCCCGTGGATGAGCAGCTATTACGCCAGCAAGGCGTATGTGCTGCATTTTTCCGAAGGTTTGCGCGAAGAATTGAAGACCTGTGGCATCAAGGTCTCGGTGTTATGCCCCGGCCCGACACGCACGGCGTTCTTCGGCACCGCGCAAATGGACACTGCCAAGCTCGATCGCAGCCAGCAGCTGATGAGCCCGGAAGAAGTGGCCCTCTACACCGTACGCGCACTGGAAAAAAACAAAGCCATCATCATTCCCGGACGGCGCAACCGCTGGCTGGCCTTCAGCCCGCGCTTCAGCCCACGCTGGCTGACCCGCAAGATTGCCGGCGCGATCAACAAGGCCTATTGCCCACGCTGACCGCCTGAGTACACTCACCCTGCACATTCATATGGAGAAACAGCTGTGGATACTCTGTTCACCAAAATCATCAACAGAGAAATACCCGCGAAGATCATTTACGAAGATGACCAGGTCCTCGCCTTCCACGATATCGCCCCACAGGCGCCGGTACATTTCCTGGTAATCCCGAAGAAACCCATCCGCACCCTGAATGACCTGGGCGAAGACGACAAAGCCCTGGCTGGCCATATTCTGTTTACCGCCCAGCGCCTGGCCTTGGAACTGGGCTGCGAGAAAGGTTTCCGGGTAGTGATGAACTGCAATGAAGAAGGTGGACAGACCGTTTACCACATCCATATGCACGTACTGGGTCAGCGCCAGATGAACTGGCCGCCGGGCTGATACCCCGCGATCGACGGGTCGCAGCCCAGCGCGTGCGACCCCATGCCCTTGACTCAACGCAAACGCTTCGCCCTCTCTTGCGGTAAACTGGCCGCCGAGATTCTTCCCGGAGGTCAGCATGACTACCCAACGTCACTACTCGCCGATTGACCGTCTGTTGCTGCAAGCCGATACGGCCATGCGCACACTGTTGCCCTTCAGCGGCGCACCGTACCGCCCGTCGCCGGCCATCGTGCAACCCGATGCGCAGATGAGCGAGACCGACACCCGCCACGTCGCCGGCCTGATGCGCATCAACCATACCGGTGAAGTCTGTGCCCAGGCGCTGTACCAGGGCCAGGCCCTGACCGCCAAGCTGCCGCAAGTGCGCGCAGCCATGGAGCATGCGGCCGAGGAGGAAATCGACCACCTGGCCTGGTGCGAGCAACGTATTCGCCAACTCGGTAGCCACCCCAGTGTACTGAACCCACTGTTTTATGGCCTGTCGTTCGGAATTGGCGCTGCCGCCGGCCTGATCAGCGATAAAGTCAGCCTCGGTTTTGTCGCAGCGACAGAACATCAAGTTTGCAAGCACCTTGATGAGCACCTGGAACAACTGCCGGCCGAAGACGAAAAATCCCGAGCGATTCTTGAGCAAATGCGCACCGATGAAGAACACCATGCGCAAAGTGCCCTGGATGCCGGTGGCTTCCGCTTCCCCGCGCCGGTGAGGTTTGGCATGAGCCTGCTGGCCAAGGTCATGACCAAAAGCACCTACCGAATCTAGGCCGAAAAAAAGGGCGCTTTCAAAGCGCCCTTCTTTTTGCCGTTACGGCGATCAGCCCAACTCGATGATTTCGTAATCATGAGTGATGGCCACGCCGGCAGCACCGAGCATGATCGATGCCGAGCAGTACTTCTCGGCCGACAGTTCAATGGCTCGCTTGACCTGAGCCTCCTTCAACGCGCGCCCCTTGACCACAAAATGCATATGGATCTTGGTAAAAACCTTCGGGTCTTCAGTGGCGCGTTCGGCTTCCAGGAAGGCTTCACAGCTTTCAACGGCCTGGCGGGACTTTTTCAGGATGCTGACCACGTCGAAATTACTGCAACCGCCCACGCCAAGCAGGAGCATTTCCATGGGGCGTACGCCCAGGTTACGGCCACCGGCTTCCGGTGGGCCGTCCATGACCACGACATGGCCACTGCCCGACTCACCGAGGAACATGGCTTCGCCCGCCCATTGGATGCGTGCCTTCATCGCCCAGACTCCACTGCTAAAAAAGGGTCGCCAGCTTAGCACAGGGGCTTGCAACCACAGCGTTTCCCATGAAAGCGGATCAACAACCGGCCGCGCTCGGTAAATTCGCTAATCGAGTCAGAAAGCGTCTGTTAAGCTGGCGCCAAATCGATGGCGTATTGCCACCCTTCATACAACGTGTATCAATGCCGATACCGCTGAATACAACAACTCCAAATCACCTCGCGCCGCCTTTTCGGGATACAACCATGGTTGCTCTTACTCCCATACCCAAGATCAAGAATCTCGACAAGCTGTTGATGCACTGCCAGCGCCGACGTCACCCGGCCAAGCACAACATCATCTGCGCAGGCGAGCGTTCCGAAACACTGTTCTTCATCATCAAGGGCTCGGTCACCATCCTGATCGAGGATGAAGACGGCCGCGAAATGATCATCGCCTACCTCAATACCGGGGATTTCTTTGGCGAACTGGGGCTGTTTGAACAAGCGGGCAAAGAGCAGGAACGCAGCGCCTGGGTACGGACCAAGATCGAATGCGAAGTGGCCGAAATCAGTTACGCGAAATTTCGCGAATTGGCCCAGCAGGACCCCGATATTCTCTACGCCTTGAGCGGCCAGATTGCCCAACGCCTGCGCGACACCACACGCAAGGTCGGCGACCTGGCGTTCTTTGACGTCACCGGTCGGGTAGCCCGCTGCCTGCTGGAGCTGTGCAAACAACCTGACGCCATGACCCACCCCGATGGCATGCAAATCAAAGTCACGCGCCAGGAGATCGGGCGCATTGTCGGGTGTTCACGGGAAATGGTCGGTCGCGTGCTCAAGGACCTGGAAGAACGCAACCTGGTGCACGTCAAAGGGAAGACGATGGTGGTGTTCGGCACCCGTTAACCCGGCAGGAAGCTGGCCAGCATCTGGCGATACAAGGTGTCCAACCGGCTGATCGCATCCGGCGCGGGGAAAGCTTCGTGCAGCGCGATATGGCTGTCGGCACGCACCCGCTGTTCAAGACCGCAGGCCTCATTGAAACGATTGACCGCCGCAATCAGTTCATCGCGGTCGTTCTCCAGCAACAAGGCGCCGTGCACCAACCCCACCGGGCGACCACCACTTTGCCGCCAGCGCTGGGCAGTACCGACCATCTTGCGCCCATTGAGGTTGACGTTGTAACGACCGTCGCAGAACGCGCCGTCGATTTCTCCGACGGAGGCATCGCCGCCCAACTCGATCAATAAATCGCAGATCGGCTGACATAAACGCAGGTAACCGGTTTCGATGCGTGCCTGATCGCTTTCGCTGCGTGGCGGCGCGTAGACCAGCGCGATATTGACCGTAGCGTTGGACTGCGGCACCGGCTCGCCGCCGGTTTCGCGCAGCAACACTGGCCAACCGGCGTCGGCTGAGACTTGGCTGGCGGCTTCGAACGCCGGCAGCCGACTCAAACGTCGGGGCATCACCAAGGCTTGATCACTGGGCTGCCAGAACAGCAGGCCAAACTCCTGCTCACCTGCGCAAACGGCGGTCAACAAGGCTTGCTCGGCGGCAAGGCCTGCTTCAACAAGCATCGACACTGGCTGGATCAACGGGCACCTACCTATCTGAATAAACACAAACCCAAATGTGGGAGGGGGCTTGCCCCGATGGCGGTGTGTCAGTCAAGGATGCTCCAACTGAACCGTCGCCATCGGGGGCAAGCCCCCTCCCACACGTTGATCGCATTTCAAATCAATCGAGAGTGGAACCGCTGACCGCCACGCCACGCTCCGGGAAGAACAGACGCTGCAGTTCCGCCCCCGGGTTCTCGGCACGCATAAAGGTCTCACCCACCAGGAACGAGTACACACCGCTGATTTCCATCAGCTCCACGTCGGCGCGGTTAACGATGCCACTCTCGGTGATCACCAGGCGGTCGCGTGGAATACGCGGCAGCAGGTCGAGGGTGTTTTCAAGGCTGACTTCAAAAGTGTGCAGGTTACGGTTGTTAACGCCCACCAACGGTGTGTCGAGGGTCTTGAGTGCACGTTCCAACTCATCGCCGTCGTGCACTTCCACCAGCACATCCAGGCCAACGCTTTTGGCCACGGCCGCCAACTCGGCCATCTTCACGTCGTCCAGCGCGGAGACGATCAGCAGCACGCAGTCAGCACCCAGGGCTCGGGCTTCGACAATCTGGTACGGGTCGATCATGAAATCCTTGCGGATCACCGGCAGCTTGCACGCAGCACGGGCTTGCTTCAAGAACTCGTCGGAGCCCTGGAAAAAGTCGATATCGGTGAGCACGGACAGACAGGTCGCCCCGCCCTTCTCGTAGCTGACGGCGATGTCGGCCGGTACGAAGTTTTCGCGGATGACGCCTTTGCTCGGCGAGGCTTTCTTGATTTCAGCGATAACCGCCGGTTGCTTCTGCTTGGACTGGGCGATCAAGGCGTTGGCAAAACCACGCGGTGCGTCAGCGACCTTCGCCTGGCTTTCCAGCTCGGCCAGGCTCACGCGTGCGCGGCGCACGGCGACTTCTTCAGCTTTGCGGGCCAGGATTTTTTCCAGAACGGTCGGGACACTCATCCTTCATTCTCCATCTTGAATACTGCGGTGAATGCTCCCAGCTCTTCGAGCTTTTCACGAGCCAGACCGGTGTGCAGCGCATCGTGGGCCAAGGCCACACCCTCCTTAAGACTATAGGCATGGTCCGCCGCGTAAAGTGCCGCGCCAGCATTCAAAACAATCATTTCTGCAGCTTTTTGGCCGTTCTCGGTCTTGCGACGCCCCAAGGCATCGCGAATCAGTTCCAGCGAGGCTGCCGGGCTTTCCACCGCCAGGCCATGCAGGCTCTGGCTTTTCATGCCCAGGTCTTCGGGCTCGACCCAATATTCGGTGACCTGGTCGTTCTTCAGTTCGGCCACAAAGGTCGGGGCCGCCAGGCTGAATTCGTCCAGGCCATCCTTGGAATGCACCACCAGCACATGCTTGCTGCCCAGGCGTTGCAATACTTCAGCCAATGGACGGCACAGCGCCTGGCTGAACACGCCCACCACCTGGTGCTTCACACCGGCCGGATTCGTAAGCGGGCCGAGCATGTTGAACAGGGTACGCAGGCCAAGGTCCTTGCGCGGGCCGGCCGCATGTTTCATCGCCCCATGGTGGGACTGGGCAAACATAAAGCCGATGCCGACGTTATCGATGCAGCGTGCCACTTGTACCGGCGTCAGGTTCAGGTAGATGCCGGCCGCTTCCAGCAAGTCGGCACTGCCGCTTTTGCCCGATACCGCACGGTTACCGTGCTTGGCCACGGTGCAGCCAGCCGCCGCGACCACAAAGGAAGCCGCCGTCGACACGTTGAAAATATTCGCACCGTCGCCGCCGGTACCGACCACATCGACAACACCGTCGAGGGTCTTGAGCGCGACCTTGTCCGCCAGCTCGCGCATCACCGATACCGCGCCGACGATTTCGTCGATGCTTTCGCTCTTCATGCGCATCGCCATCATGAACGCGCCGATCTGCGCGTCGGTGCATTGACCGGTCATGATTTCGCGCATCACATCGCTCATTTCAGCGGTGCTCAGGTCCAGATGGCCGACGATACGGCTCAGGGCAGTCTTGATATCCATGGAAAGTCCTTAGCGCGTGCCGCCGCTCTGCTTGAGAAAGTTGGCGAACAGCTCGTAGCCCTGCTCGGTCAGGATCGACTCAGGGTGAAACTGCACCCCTTCGATGTTCAGTGTCTTGTGGCGCAGGCCCATGATCTCGTCGACGGAGCCGTCTTCCAGTTGGGTCCAGGCGGTCAGTTCCAGGCATTCTGGCAGGGTTTCGCGCTTGACCACCAGCGAGTGGTAGCGGGTCACGGTCACCGGGTTGTTGAGTGCCTGGAATACGCCCAGGTCTTTATGGAACACCGGGCTGGTCTTGCCATGCATCACCTGCCGCGCACGCACCACGTCACCACCAAAGGCCTGGCCGATGGACTGATGGCCCAGGCATACGCCCAGGATTGGCAGCTTGCCGGCGAAGTACTTGATGGCTTCGAGGGAAATACCCGCCTCGGTCGGCGTGCAGGGGCCCGGCGAAACCACAATGCGCTCCGGGTTCAGGGCGGCGATTTCGGCCACGGTCAGTTCGTCATTGCGAACCACTTTGACCTCGGCACCCAACTCCCCCAGGTACTGCACAACGTTGTAGGTAAAGGAGTCGTAGTTATCAATCATCAGTAACATGGGGAAACCTCAAGAATTGGGGGTCTGTTCAGCCAGCGCTACGGCGCGGAACATCGCGCGGCGCTTGTTCAGGGTTTCTTCCCATTCGAGGGCCGGCACCGAGTCGGCGACAATCCCGCCACCGGCCTGCACATGCAGCTCCCCGTCCTTGATCACGGCCGTGCGAATCGCGATGGCGGTGTCCATGTTGCCGTTCCAGGCGAAATACCCCACGGCGCCACCGTAGACGCCACGCTTGACCGGTTCCAGCTCATCGATGATTTCCATCGCACGAATCTTCGGCGCGCCCGACAAGGTACCGGCCGGCAGAATCGCCCGCAGCGCGTCCATCGCGGTCAAGCCGGCTTTCAATTCCCCGGTGACGTTGGAGACGATATGCATCACGTTGGAATAACGCTCGATGACCATTTTCTCGGTGAGCTTCACCGAACCGATTTCCGAGACACGCCCCGTGTCGTTGCGGCCCAGGTCGATCAGCATCAGGTGTTCGGCGATTTCCTTGTCGTCGCTGAGCAGGTCTTCCTCGAGCGCCAAATCCGCTTCTTCGGTCGCGCCACGCGGGCGTGTACCGGCGATCGGGCGCACGGTGATCAGGTTGTCTTCAACGCGCACCAGCACTTCTGGCGAACTGCCCACCACGTGGAAGTCACCGAAGTTGAAGAAATACATGTAAGGCGTCGGGTTGAAGCAGCGCAGCGCTCGGTACAGATCGATCGGCGCGGCCTTGAAGTCGATGGACATGCGTTGCGACGGCACCACCTGCATGCAGTCACCGGCGAGGATGTATTCCTTGATGGTATCGACGGCGCGTTCGTAATCATCCTGGGTAAAGCTGGAGCGGAACACCGGGTCGGCCGCCGGTGGACGGCTGAGGTCCAGGCCGCGACGCGGGGTGATCGGCTGGCGCAGTTTTTCCAGCAAGGCTTCGAGGCTGGCCAGGCCCTGCTCGAAAGCGTTGGCCTGGGATGGGTCGGCGAGCACGATCGCATGCATCTTGCCGGCGAGGTTATCGAACACCACCACCGCATCGGAGACCATCAGCAGAATGTCCGGCACGCCCAATGGGTCCGGATTCGGGCATTTGCCCAGGCGTTTTTCCACATAACGAACACAGTCGTAGCCGAAATACCCCACCAGGCCGCCATTGAAACGTGGCAGGCCAGGGATGGTCGGCACGTTGTAGCGCGCCTTGAAGGTTTCGACGAAGGCCAGCGGGTCTTCGACATCGTGGCTTTCGATCTCGACGCCATCATGGGTAATGCTCACATGATGGTCATGCACCCGCAGTACGGTGCGGCACGGCAGGCCGATGATCGAGTAACGGCCCCACTTCTCACCGCCCTGTACCGACTCCAGCAGGTAGGAGTTGGGCTCGTCGGCCAGCTTCAGGTAGATCGACAGCGGTGTGTCGAAGTCGGCCAGGGTTTCGCA
Source organism: Pseudomonas sp. MPR-R2A5 (assembly GCF_058793055.1). Lineage (NCBI taxonomy): Bacteria > Pseudomonadati > Pseudomonadota > Gammaproteobacteria > Pseudomonadales > Pseudomonadaceae > Pseudomonas > Pseudomonas sp. MPR-R2A5. Next base: position 292,822 of record NZ_JBXAFK010000001.1, on the reverse strand, counting down.
GGCCAGGGGAATACGGTTATAGCCGGCAGCGGCCAAACGCAGGAATTCTTCGCGGATCATGGTGTGCCTCGTGGCATGAGGGTCTAACAGTCAGGTATGCAAACGTGCCGCAGGGCGCGGCCAGGATCAGTCAGGCGCGCCAACGCCAGCGGGCCAGGGCCTTGATAACTTTCATCCAGAGTTTGCGAGTGACCACCACGATGGAATTTCCAGAAGGGGACGGATCGGTATCGGGCAACGTTATCTCAGCGCCAGCTCCCAAGCAACCGGGGATTAGCAGTCGCAGGTCATCAATCACCAACGACGGCGACTCTTCGGCGATCGGCCGACCATGGTTGTAGCCGTAACTCAAGGCCACGCACTGCACCCCCGCCGCTTTTGCCGCCAGCACATCACTGCGCGAATCGCCGACAAACAACGACTGCGACGCCGGGATATTGGCCATTTTCATCACAAAAAACAGCGCCGCCGGGTCGGGTTTCTTCTGCGGCAAGGTATCGCCACCGATGATCCAGCGGAAATACCGGCCGATTTTCATCTGGTCCAGCAACGGCGCGACGAAGCGCTCCGGCTTGTTGGTGATCAGGGCCATTTCCACGCCCTGCTTGCTCAGCCATTTGAGCGTGTCGCGCACGCCGGGGTATACCACCGTGAGTTCGTGACCGTCCTCATAGGCAGTGTTGAACAACTCCAGTGCATGCTCGGCCTCGACATCATCCACACCTTCGGCGTCGATATGATTGGCCAGGGCCCGGCGCACCAGCATCTGCGCACCGTTGCCGACCCATTCACGCACCGAGTCGATCCCCACCGGCTTGCGCCCCAGCTTGAGCAGCATCTCGTCCACCGCCGCCGCCAGGTCGGGCACCGAATCGATCAACGTACCGTCCAGATCGAACATCACCAGCCGTGGCAGTTTGCCGGGGAATAACTGCTCAAAGCCGCTCATGGACGCGCCAGCGCCAGTTCGGCACGCATCTTGGCGATCACTTCCTGATAATCCGGGGCATTGAAGATCGCCGAGCCGGCCACGAAGGTATCGGCACCGGCGGCGGCGATTTCGCGAATATTGTTGACGTTGACCCCGCCGTCGATTTCCAGGCGGATGTCACGGCCCGAGGCATCGATCAGCGCACGGGCTTCGCGCAGCTTGTCGAGGGTGCCAGGAATGAACTTCTGCCCGCCGAAGCCTGGGTTGACGCTCATCAGCAAGACCATGTCGACCTTGTCCATCACGTACTTGAGCACATCCAGCGGGGTGGCCGGGTTGAACACCAGGCCCGCCTTGCAGCCGCCCTCGCGGATCAGTTGCAGGGTGCGATCGACATGCAGCGAAGCTTCCGGGTGGAAGGTGATGTAGGTTGCTCCGGCGTCAACGAAGTCACCGATGATACGGTCCACCGGGCTGACCATCAGGTGCGCATCGATCGGCGCGGTGATCCCGTACTTGCGCAACGCGGCGCAGACCATCGGCCCGATGGTCAGGTTGGGCACGTAGTGGTTGTCCATGACATCGAAGTGCACGAAGTCGGCACCGGCGGCCAACACCTTGTCCACTTCTTCACCCAGGCGGGCGAAATCGGCAGAGAGAATCGATGGAGCGATAACGAAGGGCTGCATGACGCACCTTTTTTGAGCTAAATCACGATGGCGCGCATTGTATACCTCATGCTTTGCCCTGCGCACCGTGACCTAACTCAACGGCTAATAGGCCGCTCGATAGATTTTCTCGATATCCGCCGGGCTGAGCTTGCGCGGATTATTGCGCATCAGCCGCTCAATGCCCGCCGCTTCGCAGGCCATGGCCGGGATTGCGTCCTCGGGAACCCCAAAACTGCGCAGGCCCGACGGGATCTCCACTGCGGCACACAGTCGCGTCATCGCATCGACCGCCTGGTCGGCGGCATCGTTGACACTCAGGCCGCTGACGTTCACACCCATGGCCACGGCGATGTCCTGCATGCGCTCGACACACGCCAGCTTGTTCCAATGCATCACATACGGCAGCAACAGCGCATTACTCACGCCGTGGGCGATGTTGAAGCGCCCGCCCAACGGGTACGCCAGCGCATGCACCGCGCCCACACCGGCATTCCCGAATGCCATCCCGGCCATCAGGCTGGCGGTGGCCATATCGTCGCGGGCCTGCAGGTTGGCCGGGTTCGCGTAGGCCTTGGGCAGCGCCTTGGCGATCAGCTTGATTGCGCCAATGGCCAGCGCATCGGTGATCGGCGAGGCATTCAGCGACAGGTAGGCCTCAATCGCATGCACCAGTGCATCCACGCCACTGGCGGCGGTGACGCTGCGTGGGCAGGTCAGGGTCATTTGCGGGCTGATCAGCGCGACATCCGGCAACAGGAAGTCGCTGACGATGCCTTTTTTCAATTGCGCGACCTTGTCGGAAAGAATCGCCACATTGGTCACTTCAGAACCGGTACCGGCCGTGGTGGGAATGGCGATCAGCGGCGGCCCCTTGCGCGGCACCTGGTCGACCCCGAACAAGTCCGCCAGGGCGCCGTGGTAACCCGCGTACGCCGCCACGCTCTTGGCGATATCGATCGCACTACCGCCGCCCAGGCCGATCAAGCCGTCATGGCCGCCCTCGCGGTATACGCGCATGCAATCCTCGACGATGGCGACTTCCGGGTCGGGCAGCACGCGGTCGAAGATTTCGTAGGTGCGATCGCCCAAATGCTCAATCGCCAGGGCCACGGTGCCCGACTTGACCAGCGCGGCGTCGGTGACGATCAGCGGGTTGTCGATATCCAGCCGCGTGAGCTCGGCAGCCAGTTGCTCGATGGCGCCAGCACCGGTCAGTAGTTTGTGGGCGATCTTGAATGAGGAAGTACTCATGTGCGCGGCCTCTTGTCGATTGTGGGCTAGCACAAGAGTAACTGATCGAAACAGGTTGTCTTCCATTCAACTGCTGAATGGTCACAGTCCCATGCGGGAGGGGCTTTCCCCCTCCCACACTGTGATCTGCGTGGGCTTCAGACCTGTGCGGTGCGCAACTTCTCGCTACGCCCGCGCAGCCATTCCAGGGTCAGCAACAGCAACACCGAGAACGCAATCAGCAAGGTCGCCGCGGCGGCAATCGTCGGGCTGAGGTTCTCACGGATACCGCTGAACATCTGCCGAGGCAAGGTCGCCTGCTCCGGGCCGGCCAGGAACAGCGTCACCACCACTTCATCGAACGACGTCGCGAAGGCAAACAGCGCTCCGGAAATCACTCCCGGCGCGATCAGTGGCAAGGTCACCCGACGAAACGCGGTCAGCGGCGAAGCCCCCAGGCTGGCAGCCGCCCGCACCAGGTTATGGTTGAAACCCTGCAGCGTCGCCGACACGGTGATGATCACAAAGGGCACGCCCAACACGGCGTGCACCACGATCAACGAAAAGAAGCTGTTACCCAGGCCCAGCGGCGCAAAGAACAGGTAACTCGCTACACCGATGATCACCACCGGCACCACCATCGGCGAAATCACCAGGGCCATCACCAGCGCCTTGCCGGGAAAATGCCCGCGGGTCAGGCCAATCGCCGCCAGGGTGCCGAACACCATGGCCAGCACGGTGGCCGCCGGCGCGACGATGATGCTGTTCTTCAGCGCGCGCATCCATTCCGCCGAGGCGAAAAAGTCCTGGTACCAGTGCAGCGAGAAGCCTTGCAACGGGTACACCAGGAAACTGCCGCTGTTGAACGACAGCGGGATGATCACCAGCACGGGCAGGATCAGGAACAGCAGGATCAGGCCGCAGAGTATCCGCAAGCTGTAGAACCACACCCGTTCCACCGGTGACATATAAGGGCTCAGCATCGCAAGGTCTCCTCAGCTCAGGCGCAGGCGACTGGCGCCCACCAGCCGGTTGTAGATCAGGTACAGCAGCACGGTCGCCAGCAGCAGTAAGCCACCCAACGCCGTCGCCATGCCCCAGTTGATACTGGTGTTGGTATAGAAGGCCACGAAGTAGCTGACCATCTGGTCGTTCGGGCTGCCCAGCAGCGCCGGGGTGATGTAGTAACCAATCGCCAGGATGAACACCAGCAGGCAACCCGCCCCCACACCGGCATAGGTTTGCGGGAAGTAGACGCGCCAGAAGCTGGTGAACGGGTGGCAGCCCAGGGAAATGGCCGCACGCATATAAGTCGGTGAAATACCCTTCATCACGCTGTAGATCGGCAAGATCATGAACGGCAGCAGGATATGCACCATGGAGATGTAGACCCCGGTGCGGTTGAACACCAGTTCCATGGGTTTATCGATCAGCCCCATGCCCATCAGTGCGCTGTTGATCAAGCCGCCGGACTGCAGCAACACAATCCACGCCGCCACCCGCACCAGGATCGAGGTCCAGAACGGCAGCAGTACCAGGATCATCAGCAGGTTACTTTTGCGCGCCGGCAGGTTGGCCAGCAAGTACGCCAGTGGATAGGCCAGCAGCAGGCAGACGAAAGTGATCACCAGGCCCATCCAGAAGGTACGGGCGAAAATATCCAGGTAGATCGCCTGGTCGGGGGTGGCCGGGGCCACTTCGCCGAGGTCATCGATGCGATGATCGACGGCCGCCAGCAGGTAGTAGGGGGTCAGGCTGCTGGTATTACGCCGGATCGCCTGCCAGTACGCCGGGTCGCCCCAGCGTTCATCGAGGCTTTCCAACGCTTCTTTATAAGAGGCCGGGGCTTCGGTAAACGGCAGCGCCCGTGCGGTTTTGGTCAGCAGGCTGCGGTAGCCGGCCAATTCCATGTTCAAACGTTTCGACAGATCGCCCAGGGTCTGGTTTTTGCGGGCTTCGCCCAGGTCTTCGCTCAGCGCCTGGTACACCGGCTCGCCCGGCAGGCCACGACCGTCCCAGGTCTTCACCGCCACCACGGTGCGCGGCAAACCGCCCACCACTTCAGGGTTACCCACGCTTTTGTAGAGCAGCGCAACGATCGGCACCAGGAACACCAGCAGCAAAAACAGCACCAGCGGTGCAATCAAGGCCTGGGCCTTCCAGCGATTGAGCCGTTCGGCACGCGCCAGGCGCTGCTTGAGGGTGGGGCTGTTGACCTCGTTCGAGGGAACGGCGATGGCCATGGCTGACTCCGAAACTTGAAAATGAATGCAATCTTTCACACGCGGGAAATCCCTTGTGGGAGGGGGGCTAGCCCCCGATGGCAGAGTTTCAGTCAACACAGGTATCGACTGGGCCGCCGTCATCGGGGGCAAGCCCCCCTCCCACAGGGTTATGCGGTGTTACTTGGCAGCCCAGGAGTTGAAGCGCTGCTCCAACTGCTCGCCGTTATCCGCCCAGAAGCTCACATCGATCTGCACCTGGTTGGCGATGTTCTCTGGCGTAGTCGGCATGTCTTTCAACACATCCTTGGCCAGCAACGGTACGGCTTGGGTGTTGGCCGGGCCGTAGGCGATGTTTTCCGAGTAGATCTTCTGCTGCTGCGGCTGCACGGAGAAGGCGATGAATTTCTTCGCCGCGTCTGCGCGATCCTTGGCCAGGCCTTTTGGAATGGCCCAGGCATCGAAGTCGTAGATGCCGCCGTTCCAGACCACTTTGAGGTTGCTCTCTTTCTGTACGGCCGCGATACGGCCGTTGTAGGCCGAGCTCATCACCACGTCACCCGAGGCGAGGTACTGCGGCGGTTGTGCGCCGGCTTCCCACCATTGGATCGACGGCTTGAGTTCATCGAGCTTCTTGAACGCACGGTCCTGGCCATCTTTGCCGGCCAGTACTTTGTAGACATCCTTCGGCGCGACGCCGTCAGCCATCAAGGCGAATTCGAGGGTGTACTTGGCCCCCTTACGCAGACCGCGCTTGCCTGGGAATTTCTTGGTGTCCCAGAAATCCGCCCAACTGGTCGGTGCGCTGGTGAGTTTGTCGGCGTTGTAGGCCAGCACCGTGGACCACACGAAGAAGCCCACGCCACAAGGCTGGATCGCGCCCTTCACGTAATCCGCGGTGTTGCCGAACAATTTCGGGTCCAGCGGCTCGAACATGTCCTCGTCGCAACCACGGGACAGTTCCGGCGACTCTACTTCCACCAAGTCCCAGGACACGCTCTTGGTGTCAACCATGGCCTTGACCTTGGCCATTTCACCGTTGTATTCACCGGCGACGATCTTGCCGTTGCCCGCGCTTTCCCACGGTGCATAGAAGGCCTTGACCTGTGCAGCCTTGTTCGCGCCACCGAAGGACACGACCGTCAGGTCCGGGCCTGCCATGGCCTGTGTCGCGCCCATCAAGCTCAAAGCCAGGACGGAATATTTCAGGGATCTCAACATTGTTGTTCTCTCCACGTGCAGGGTTGGTGAAGCCATGGGGGCGATTATTTCGCCTCTAGAAGTGGGTCGAGTGCGCGAACGTGCTCGACTTGCCAGCCAATCGGTACCACGTCGCCGACCGCCAGGGCCGGATCCAGCTCGGCGATCGGTTGTTTCACAAAAAAATCGCTCATGCCGCAGACTTCCAGACGCACACGCACGTGGTCGCCCAGGTAAATGAATTCCGCCACTCGCCCCGAGAAACGGTTGATGCAGCTTTCACTGGAGCCATTGAGGCTGACGCGCTCAGGTCGTACCGACAGCGTTACCGGGCCGCCGACCTGGCCGACATTCACCGCCAGCGCCTCGACTTTCTCGCCCCGCGCCAACTCCACCACGCAGCGGTCGCCGCTGTGGCTATGCAAGCGACCATTGAGGCGGTTGTTTTCGCCGATAAAGTTGGCGACGAAGGTGTTCTTCGGCTCTTCGTACAAGGTGCGCGGCGCGGCGATCTGCTGGATCTCGCCCTGGTGGAACACCGCCACCCGGTCCGACATGGTCAAGGCTTCGCCCTGGTCGTGGGTCACGTACACCACCGTCACGCCGAGGCGCTGGTGCAGGTGCTTGATCTCCATCTGCATGTGTTCGCGCAATTGCTTGTCGAGGGCGCCGAGGGGTTCGTCCATCAGCACCAGTTGCGGTTCGAACACCAGCGCCCGGGCCAACGCCACGCGCTGTTGCTGGCCGCCGGAGAGTTGCGCCGGATAGCGCTGGGCGAAGGCGTCGAGCTGGACCATGCTCAGCACGCGTTTGACCCGCTCGCTGATATCGGTCTTGCTCAAACCACGTACCGACAGGGGGAACGCCAGGTTCTCGGCCACCGTCATGTGCGGGAACAACGCGTAGTTCTGGAACACCATGCCGATATCGCGCTTGTGCGGCGGCACGTTGTTGATCGAGCGCCCGGCCAGCTGGATTTCACCGGCGGTCGGCGTTTCGAAACCCGCCAGCATCATCAGGCTGGTGGTCTTGCCTGAACCGGACGGCCCGAGCAAGGTGAGGAACTCGCCCTTGCGAATCTCCAGGTTGAGGTCTTTGACGATCAGGTTCTCGCCGTCGTAGCTCTTCTGCACGCCACGAAAGCTGACCAGCACATCATTTGAATCCACCTCGCTCATACCCGCACCTTTGTATTTTGGACTGCTGTGGCACAAGCGTAGTCCAGGGGCGAGGCCCCGGAAATCGGGGGCCAGGAGAGAATCACATCAGCAGGATGGACGGTTGGGGGTAGGGAACGCCCTACACCCATGGCGTGTACTGGACAGTGCCGCGCCAGGTGGAGCGCCGCAAGCGGCGAGAATGGGGGCCGTGCCGGTTTGCGGGGTGTCGCAAATAGATATGTCGCTACAGGAGCTTGTGCTCCATGGCGTACTTCACCAGTTCGGCCAGGGAGGTGATATTGAGCTTTTGCATCAAGCGCGCCTTGTGGGTGCTGATGGTCTTGCTGCTCAGCGCCAACTGCTGGGCAATATCATTGACGTTGGCGCCCTGGGCCAGGCGTTCGAATACCGAGAACTCGCGCTCCGAGAGCAATGAGTGCAAGGGCCGCGAATCGGTCAGGCCGACCTCGAATACCATGCGGTCCGCCAGGTCCGGGTCAATATAACGACCACCGGCCGCGACCTTGCGAATCGCCATCAACAGCAGTGCCGGGTCGCTGTCTTTGGTGGCATAACCGGCCGCACCCACCTTCAAGGCACGGGCGGCCATTTGCGCTTCATCGTGCATCGATAGCACCAGGATCGCCGGCGGGTTGTTCAGTGCACGAATGCGCGCGATGGCCTCCAGCCCATTGACCCCGGGCATGGAGATGTCCAGCAGCACCACTTCGCAAGGCACATGACGCAAGGTCTCCAGCAATTGCTCGCCATTGCTTGCCTCGCCCACCACCAGCAGGTCTTTGGCCAGGCCGATCAATTGCTTGATGCCTTCACGCACGATGGTGTGGTCTTCGGCTACCAGTACACGGATCACAGGGGTTTCCTCTTATCGTTATGCATCCAACGGCACCGTGACACTCAGGGTCGTGCCCTCTCCCAACTCGCTGTCCAGGGTCAATTGCCCGCCCATGATCAACACCCGTTCGCGCATGCCAACCAGGCCAAACGACACCGGCCGCCCCTGGGCCTGGACGAAGCCGACACCATCGTCGCTGATAGTCAGCCGCAGGTGTTTGCCTTCCACCGTCAAGGTCAGCTCCACAGTATGCGCCTGGGCATGGCGCATCACATTGGTCAGCGCCTCCTGGAGAATGCGAAACAGGCCAATAGCCTTGGCATCGCTCAGCAGCGGCAGGTTTTCCGGAACCTGCACCAGGCACGGGATCTGCGTGCGCGCTTCGAAGCGCCGCGCCTGCCACTCGATGGCAGAGGCAATCCCCGCATCGAGAATCGGCGGGCGCAGCGCCGTGGCCACATCGCGAACCAGCTGGAACAACTGGGCGATCAGGCGCTTCATGCTGTTGAGCCGCTCATTCAACCCTGGGTCGAGTTGCGCGTAGGCCAGCTCGCACATCGAGGTTTCCAGCTTCAGCACCGTGAGCATTTGTCCGAGCTCGTCATGCACTTCGCGGGCGATACGGGCCTTTTCTTCTTCGCGCACGGTTTCCAGGTGGGCCGACAGTTCACGCAATTGCGCTTCACTTTGCAGCAGCGCGGCCACATAGCGGCGTCGTTCGGTGACGTCATTGAGGTAGACCACCAGGTATTCGCCCTCGGCAAAACGCAGGAAGCTCAAGGACACATCGACGGGCAAGACACTGCCATCGGCACGCAAGCAATCGGTGGCGAAGTTCTGCGGCCCCTCTTCGCTGGCGCGTGCGCGTTTCCACAGGTTCAGCCAGCGGTCCATGTCCAGGCTCGGGTCAAAATCAACCAAGGGTCGCTCGATCAAGGCGCCGGGACCATAGCCCAGCATGGTTTCGGCCGCGCGGTTGGCGTAGCGCACATGGCTGTCCCAGTTGACCCAGAGGATGCCGACGGTGCTTTGATCGATGGAGAATTGCGTCAGCCGCAGCGCTTCGGCACCCGCGGCGCGCGCTGCACTTTCCTCGCGGGCGGCCAGCAGGCTGTGTTCGAGCACGCGCTGATGACGCCGCTGCCAAAACACCACCGCCAGGCAGGCGAGCAGCAACAGGCCCAGCAGCAGGCTGAGGTTCTGCCACAAGCCCGGCGACTCTGACAGCCGTGGGTACTTGGGTTGCAGCCAACGGGTGTGTAATTGGTCGAGATCGCGGGCGGGGATGGCGCGCAGGGCGCTTTGCATGATGCCCGCCAGTTCCGGCCATTCGCGGCGGGTTGCCACCCGCAACAATTGCGGCAAGCCGATGTCCCCCACCACGGCCAGCCCGGCGAATTCCGCTTCACCGGACAATCGGCTCAACTGGGCTTCGTCCACCACGGCATAACGCGCCTGTTGGCTCACCAGCAACTGCAAGGCCTGGCGCTCCATGGGCACGCCTTGCAGGTTGAGGCTGGGATAAGTGCTGCGCAGGTAATCGGCCACCGCGCTGGGCATGCGCACCGCAACGCGCGAGCGGTCGTCGAGCTTTTCCAGGTCGACCGCGCCGCCGCCCTCTCGGATACCGACAATGTGCTGGGGCACGCGCATGTACGGGTCAGTGAACAACCACAGGCGCAAACCGGCCGGGGTCTGTTGCAAGCCGGGGGCGATATCGACCTCCCCGTCACGCACGGCGTCTTCCAGTTGTTCCTGCGTCGGGAAGTTACGCCACAACAGTTCAATATTCAGCGCCTTGGCCAGCCATTGCATCAACTCGACATTGGCCCCGGACAAACGCTGCAGGCGCCGATCGTATTGCGCATACGGTGCCTGTAATACCAGGCCCACCCGCAACTCCGGGTGGCCGGCCAACCATTGACGTTGCTGCGCATCGAGCTGCGCTTGCGGTACGACAGGGGCAGGTGCAGCTCCCGCCATCAAGGCAAAGCACAAACAGCCGATAACCAGCAGACAGCGAAAACCCATGATCCACGTCTCACATCACTGACAAATACTGACCAACCCATTAGGCTGCCGGAATCACTTCTGGCCGGGAAATAACGATGCCCCATCTCCACCGTTCGGCACTGCCAGCATTGTGCCTGTCGCTGCTATTTACCAGCGCCTTTTCTGTCCAGGCCGCCGATGCGCCTGCGCCACCAGCCGAAAAACCGGCTGAACGCCAACCCTTGCCTGAGCGTAGCCAGGAAGAAGCCAGCGCACTGGAACGGCAAATACCACGCGCCGAACAGCAACAGCTACAAGCCGGCAGCGACTCATTCCTGGCCTTGTGGAAACCGGCCAACAGCGCCGAACCCGAAGGTGTGGTGATTATCGTACCGGGCGCCGGGGAAAGTGCTGACTGGCCGCAAGCAATCGCACCATTGCGACGTAAATTGCCCGACGCCAACTGGGGCACCCTCAGCCTGTCGCTGCCGGACGTCAACATGGATACCCTGCCGCCCCGAGTGATCGAAGCGCCCAAGGCGACCGTCGACACCAGCAGCAAAGAAGGCAGCACGGCCGCCAAACCCATCGAACAGGCCGCCAGTGCCGAAGCCGAAGGAACCGATCCGGCAGTGGTGCCAGGCGCGGATGAACAGGAGAAGACTGACACCAAGCGCATCTTCGACCGCATCGACGCTGCGGTCGCCTTCGCCCAGACCCAAGGCGCGCGCAGCGTTGCACTGCTCGGGCATGGCACCGGCGCCTGGTGGGCAGCGCGCTACCTGAGCGAAAAACAACCGGCTCAAGTGCAAAAGCTGGTCATGGTCGCCGGCAAGACCCCGGCAGCTCGCCAGCCGGACCTGCAACAACTGGCCCCAGGCTTGAAAGTGCCGACGGCAGATGTCTTTTATCAAGACAGCGCCCAAGAACGCAAAAACGCGCAGGAGCGTAGCCAGACGGCCAAGCGTTCGAAGAATGACAGCTATAAGCAGGTGTCGCTCAAGACGCTGCCTGGCAACAGCGCCGCCGAGCAGGAACAGTTGTATCGCCGGATTCGCGGCTGGTTGAGCCCGCAGGCCAGCACTGACTGAGGATCAGCACAACAGCAATGTGGGAGGGGGCTTGCCCCCGATTGCGGTGGGTCAGCCATCGATGCATCTACTGACACGCCCTCATCGGGGGCAAGCCCCCTCCCACATCGGGTTGTGGTTATCCCCCGCAAATACCGGCAGCTAACGAAAATCCCGGCGCTCGCGAATCAACGCATACGCGTTATGCAATTCACGGGTGCGCTCGGTGGCCTCACGCACTTGCGCGGGGCTGGCACCGCTGCCGGCGATCTTGTCCGGGTGGTGACGACTGAGCAGGCGACGGTAGGCACGCTTGATCACCGATGGCTCGGTAGTGGAAGTCACCCCCAGAATCCGCAACGCCTCCTGATAGGCGCCACTGCGGCTAGCCAGCGGTTTACGTTCCGGCGCGTAGTCAGACGCCAGCGCCTGGAGCTGTTGCGGCGTCCACCCCAGCCACTTGCCCCACTGCTCGATCAGGTCGCGCTCGGCATCATCCGCCTTGCCGTCCGCCCAGGCCATGCGCCAGCAAGCCCGTAACACACCCTCCGCCGCATGGGGCTGCGCCTTGAGGAGGCGCAAGTAGGTGCGCACCCGATCAGAACCCGACTTGCCACGATTGAAGGCCATGATCGCTCGGCGTTGGGCCGGCTCGCTCATGTCCAGTGAACGCATTTCCTGCCGTGCCTGCTGGATATGCCCATCTACCACCCGACCATTGCTCTTGGCCAGGCGCCCCAACAGCACAAACAGCAGTTCGTCATTGCGCAACGCCGGGCGACCGCCCAGGCGCTCGCGCAATTGTGCCCAGCTTTGCAGTTGCAGGCGGCGGTCCAGCGCCTGCCCCAGTAATGCGCCCAACAAGGCCCCCGGAATACTGGCAATGGCAAAGCCAGCCCCGGCGCCGATCAGCGTCCCTGGCCACAACATCCTATTGCCCCGCTTTCAGCAGGGTTTCGACCTGCGCCAGACGCTCCAGCGTACCGACATCAATCCAGCGTCCCGTCATCTTTTCCCCCGTTACCAGACCTTTCGCCATGGCCTCCCGCAACAGCGGCGCCAGCTTGAAGGCACCCGCACTGCAACCCGCGAACAACTGGGGGTCGAGCACTGAAATGCCACTGAAGGTCAGGTTATCGGCACCGGGCGCCGCATCATGAAGCACGCCCTGATGCAGATAGAAATCCCCACCCGATGGGTGATGCGCCGGGTTGTCGACCATCACCAAATGGGCCAGGCCCCGCAGCGGTTGCCGCAGGCGGGTAAAGTCGTAGTCGGTCCAGATATCGCCATTGACCACCAGAAAGGGTTCATCGCCTAGCAACGGCAATGCCTGGAAGATCCCGCCCCCCGTTTCCAGCGGCTCGCCTTCAGCGGAATAACGAATGCGCACGCCAAACTGCGCGCCGTCGCCCAGGTAACGTTCGATCTGCTCGCCGAGCCACGCGTGGTTGATCACGATATCGGTGAAGCCGGCCTTGGCCAGCGCTTCCAGGTGATATTCGATCAAGCGCTTGTCGCCCGCCTGCACCAACGGCTTGGGCGTGTGCAACGTGAGCGGACGCATCCGTTCGCCTTTGCCTGCCGCCAGGATCATTGCTTTCATACCCGCGCCTCGGCGGGTTGACGCAGGCTGGCGAGCAGGTCACCCAGTTCGCTCAGCTCCGCTCGGTCCGCCAGCACCGCTTCTATATAGGCGAAGAAGCGTGGCACATCGGCCAGGTAGCGTGGCTTGCCATCACGATGGCAGATACGCGCAAAAATGCCGATGACCTTGAGATGGCGCTGCACACCCATCAGGTCGCTGGCGCGCAGGAAGTCGTCGAAATCCGCCTGTACCGGGATGCCCAGTTTTCCAGCACGTTCCCAGTAGCCGCGTTGCCATTCACGCACGCGGGCCTGGGGCCAACTGAGGAACGCGTCCTTGAACAGGCAGGTGATGTCGTAGGTCACCGGGCCGTAGACCGCGTCCTGGAAGTCCAGTACGCCGGGGTTGGGCTGGCTGATCATCAGGTTGCGCGGCATATAGTCGCGGTGCACCAGCACCTTGGGCTGGGCCAGGGCGCTGTCGATCAGATGTTCGCTGACACGTTGCCAGAGGGCCTGTTGCCGGGTATCGAACTCGATACCCAAGTGCCGGCGCACGTACCACTCAGGAAACAATTCCAGCTCGCGACGCAGCAGGGCGACGTCATAGCTGGGCAGCGGCGTGTCCATCGGCAACTGCTGGAAAGCCAGCAAGGCGTCGATGGCGTCGGCGAACAATTGATCGGCATTTTGCTCGTCAATCACGTCCAGGTAGGTGTTTCTGCCCAGGTCATTGAGCAAAAGAAAGCCTCGCGGCAAATCTTCTGCGTAAATTTTCGGAACATTAATTCCCGATTTCGCGAGTAAATGAGCGATATCGACGAAAGGTTTGCAGTTTTCCTGGGGGGGTGGCGCGTCCATTACCACGAACGTCCGGCCACCGCCTTCCCAGCGGAAGTAGCGCCTGAAACTTGCGTCGCTGCTGGCCGCGGTCAATGTGGCCGGGGGTACCGGGCCCCAGTCCTGGGCATTGAAAAGGATCGGCAACTGCTCATCCAGCCAGACTTCCAGCTGTTGTAAACGTAGATCTTGCTCGGGCATTACAAGGGTCTCCGACGGCGCTAGCCGTCAAGCGGGGCATGCTTTATTATCACGCATCTTTTTCAGACCATCGAGAGGCGTGCGGCCCAAACCGCGGGCAGATGGCACGCAGGAAGCCCGGACTAATAAGATGGCATTGAAATCCCCCGCGTTTCGTAGAAAATTTCCGTTGCTGGTAACCGGCAGTCTGCTGGCCATGCAACCTTTCGCCACCTCATTCGTGGTCGCCGCGGAACAGTATGACTGCTCAGTCTCTGCTTCGGGTGCCTGGGATTGCGCGCCGAAAACCGCCGCCACCCCATTACCACCGCGCCCGGTGCATGACGGTGCAGCCGTCAGCTCGGCCAACAGCACGGCGCAAGCCGATGCGGGTGGCAACGCCGAGGCCGAACCGAAAACCGCTCTGGTTACCGAATCCAAGGGCCGTGGCCTGCGCTCGCGCAGCGCCGACTACAGCCACCTGGACTGGGTACCTCGCGAGAAGCTGACCGCAGCCCAGTTGGCCGAAACCGGGCCTTATTGCGCCGGCGCGTACATCGAGCCGACTCGCCCCGGCATGAACGACAAGACGAACAAGAGCGATGCGCCGACCTTCATCGGCGCCAAGGCCTCTCGTTACGAGCAGGAGTCGCAGGTCGCGACCCTGGCCGGTGACGTCGTCATGCGCCAGGGCAGCATGCAGCTCGAGTCCCAGGAAGCCAGCCTGTATCAGGCCGAGAACCGTGGCGAGCTGAACGGTAACGTCCGTTTGCGCGACAATGGCGCGCTGATCGTCGGTGACCACGCGCAAGTGCAGCTGGACACCGGTGCCGCACAAATCGATAACGCCGAGTACGTACTGCACAAGTCGCGCATCCGCGGTAACGCGCTGTACGCCAAGCGTGCCGAAAACGCGATCATCCGTCTCAAGGACGGTACGTACACCACATGCGAACCAGACAGCAATGCCTGGCAGCTCAAGGGCAACAACATCACGTTGAACCCGGCCACCGGTTTCGGTACGGCGACCAACGCGACGTTGCGGATCAAGAACATCCCGATCCTCTACACCCCTTATATCTACTTCCCGATCGACAACCGTCGTCAATCCGGCTTCCTGCCGCCGAGCTTCAGCACGGGCAGTGAAACCGGCTTCACCCTGGTTACGCCGTACTACTTCAACCTGGCACCGAACTACGACGCCACGTTGTACCCGCAATACATGACCAAGCGCGGCATGTTGATGGAAGGCGAATTCCGCTACCTCACCAAATCCAGCGAAGGCCAGTTCGGCGGCGCGTACCTGAACGACGACAACGACGAGCGCAAAAAGCAGACCGACTACGAAAAAACCCGCTACATGCTCAACTGGCAGCATAAGGGCGGGCTGGATTCGCGTGTACTGACCCAGGTCGACTACACCCAAATCAGCGACCCTTACTACTTCCAGGACCTGAAGGCTTACCAGGAAGGTGTAGAGAGCCGCGATTACGTCAACCAGCAGGGCTCCGTGACCTATCGCGGCGACTCCTACCAGGCACGCCTGAACCTCCAGGCCTACCAACTGGCGACGATCTCCCAGATCACCCCGTATGACCGGCTGCCGCAGATCACCTTCAATGGCCAGCTGCCATACCATCCGGGTGGCCTGAACTTCAGCTACGAAACCGAAGCCGTGCGCTTTGAGCGGAACCTGGAGAACGGCACCTTTACCGACGAGAACGGCCTGGTATCGCCGCGCCTGGACACCTACGTCAGGGGGCTGACCCGTGCAAACGGTACGCGCCTGAACGTTGCTCCCGCCGTCGAATACCCGATGAACTGGACCTACGGCTTTGTGACGCCGAAGCTCAAGTACGTCTACACCAAATACGACCTGGACCTGGACAGCATCGGCAAGAACCAGATCATTGCCGATCAAAATGCAGCAACGGCGGCCAACCCATACGCAGGGGGTAACTTCAAGAGCTCCCAGGATCGCGCAATCCCCGTCGCCAGCGTCGACAGCGGCCTGTACTTCGACCGCAACACCAACTGGTTCGGCAAGGATTATCGCCAGACCCTGGAGCCGCGTGCGTTCTACCTGTACGTACCGAACAAGGACCAGAGTGACATCCCGGTCTTTGATACCAGCGAGTACTCGTTCAGCTACGCCTCGCTGTTCCGCGACAACCGCTTCAGCGGCTCTGACCGGATCGGTGACGAGAACAAGCTGTCCCTGGGACTGACCAGCCGCTGGATCGAAGATAACGGTTTCGAACGCCAGCGCGTATCCGTAGGCCAGGCGGTGTACTTCAAGGATCGTGAAGTCCAGTTGCCAGGTATCCTGGCGGCCGACCGCGCCGATGCTCAATCGGATGTCTCGCCAATCGCCCTGGACTACGAGTTCCGCTTCAACCGCGACTGGCGCGCCACTGCCGACTACAACTGGGACACCGAGGAACACAGTCCTCGTTCCGGCAGCGCGATGCTTCACTACCAGCCGGAAGACAACCCGAACAAGATCATCAACGTTGGTTATCGCTATCGTAACGACCAGGTCGTCTACAACCAGCTGACCGGCAAATGGCAGTTCGGTGGTGACTACGGCACTCCGGGCCAAGAGAACTTCGTGAAGGATTACTACAAAATCCAACAACACGACTTCTCGATGATGTGGCCGATCGTTCCGCAGTGGAACCTGATTACCCGCTGGCAGTATGACTATGCCCGCAACCGTACCCTGGAAGCCTTCGGTGGTTTCGAGTACGACAACTGCTGCTGGAAACTTCGCGTCATCAACCGTTACTGGGTTTCCAACGACGAATACAGCCAGATCGCCCCGCTTAACGAAAAGGGTGACCACGGGCTCTTCCTCCAGATCGTCCTCAAAGGACTCGGCGGCCTGACCGGCGCCAAGGTAGAGAGCTTCCTCGACAAAGGCATTGAAGGTTATCGTGAACGTGAAGACCAAGCTTTCTGATTGTCTGCGCCCGCTAGTGCTGGGCGCGCTGTTCCTCGGTACCGCATCGGCCCACGCTGCGGTTCAACAGCTGGATAAAGTAGTGGCCATCGTCGATAACGACGTGATCATGCAGAGCCAACTGGACCAACGGGTCAAGGAAGTTCAGCAGACCATCGCCAAGCGTGGCGGTGGTGTGCCACCTACCAGCGTCCTGGACCAACAGGTGCTGGAACGCCTGATCGTTGAAAACCTGCAATTGCAGATCGGCGATCGTTCCGGCATCCGTATTTCGGATGAAGAGCTGAACCAGGCCGTTGGCACCATCGCTCAGCGCAACAACATGAGCATTGACCAGTTCCGTGCCGCCCTGGCCCACGACGGCCTGTCCTACGAGGACGCCCGTGACCAGATCCGCCGCGAGATGATCATCAGCCGCGTGCGTCAGCGCCGTGTGGCCGAGCGGGTCCAGGTCTCCGAGCAGGAGGTGAAAAACTTCCTGGCTTCGGACCTGGGCAAGATGCAGCTTTCCGAAGAACTGCACCTGGCCAACATCCTGATCCCGACCCCGGACAGCGCCAACGCCGAGCAGCTCAATGCAGCAGCGGCAAAAACCCAGGCGATCTACGATCGCCTGAAAGCCGGTGCTGACTTCGCTCAAATGGCTATTGCCCAGTCCGGCAGCGACAACGCCCTCGAAGGCGGTGACATGGGCTGGCGTAAAGCCGCTCAACTGCCACCACCATTCGACCGGGAACTGAGCGCCATGGAAGTGGGTGGCATTACCCAGCCAGCCCGTACCCCTGGTGGTTTCATCATCCTCAAGTTGCTGGAACGTCGTGGCGGCGAGACCTCGCTGAAAGACGAAGTCCATGTTCGTCATATCCTGGTCAAACCGAGCGAAATCCGCACCGAAGCGCAAACCAAGGAACTGGCCCAGAAGATCTATGACCGCATCGAAAGCGGTGAAGACTTCGCCACCCTGGCCAAAAGCTTCTCGGAAGACCCGGGTTCGGCCCTCAACGGCGGCGACCTGAACTGGATCGACCCGAAGGCACTGGTGCCTGAGTTCCAGGACGTCATGGCCAAGACCCCGCAAGGCGTTCTGTCCAAGCCATTCAAGACTCAATACGGCTGGCATGTACTGGAAGTCCTTGGCCGCCGCGCCACCGACAACACCAGCCAGGCCCGCGAGCAACAAGCGTTGACCGTACTGCGTAACCGCAAGTACGACGAAGAGCTGCAAACCTGGTTGCGTCAGATCCGTGACGAAGCCTACGTAGAAAACAAGCTGCCAGGCGCCGAGCAAACAGGCACCAACCAGGCAACCCAGTGAAACCCCAGCGTTTCGCGGTGACACCCGGCGAGCCGGCCGGCATTGGTCCAGACCTGTGCCTGCTGCTCGCCTCACAAGCCCAGCCACACCCCCTGATTGCCATTACCAGCCGTGACCTGCTCCTTGAGCGAGCCACGCAGCTGGGTGTGGCTGTCAATCTGCTGGACGTTGCGCCGAATCATTGGCCAGACCTGCCAGCGCCGGCGGGCAGCCTTTATGTTTGGGATACCCCACTGCACGCCAAGGTGGTTGCCGGGCAACTGGACAAGGCCAACGCGGCCTTTGTGCTGGAAACCCTGACCCGCGCCGGGCAAGGCTGCATCGACGGCGACTTCGCCGGCATGATCACCGCACCGGTGCACAAGGGCGTGATCAATGAATCGGGTATCGCCTTTTCCGGGCATACCGAATTCCTTGCCGAACTGACCCACACCGCCCAAGTCGTGATGATGCTGGCCACACGCGGCCTGCGCGTCGCCCTGGTAACCACGCACCTGCCACTGCGCGATGTTGCCGACGCCATCACCGTCGAGCGCCTGGAGCGCGTGACGCGCATCCTGCACGCCGACCTGCAACAGAAATTCGGCATTGCCCAACCGCGCATCCTTGTCTGCGGGCTCAACCCCCACGCGGGCGAAGGCGGCCACCTGGGCCATGAAGAAATCGACATCATCGAACCCACCCTGGAGCGTCTGCGCCAAGAAGGCATGGACCTGCGCGGCCCACTGCCTGCAGATACTCTATTTACCCCCAAATATCTGGAGCACTGCGACGCAGTGCTGGCGATGTACCACGACCAGGGGCTGCCGGTGCTCAAATACAAAGGCTTCGGCGCCGCCGTCAACGTGACACTGGGCCTGCCGATCATCCGTACCTCCGTCGACCATGGCACCGCCCTGGACCTGGCGGGCAGCGGCAAGATCGACACCGGCAGCCTGCATGTGGCCCTGGAAACAGCCTATCAGATGGCCGAGACCCGTATATGACCGAGCATTACCAACACCGGGCGCGCAAGCGCTTCGGGCAAAACTTCCTGCACGACGCTGGCGTGATCGACCGTATCCTGCGCTCCATCCATGCCAAGCCTGAAGACCGTCTGCTGGAAATCGGCCCGGGCCAGGGCGCCCTGACCCAAGGCCTGTTGGCCAGCGGAGGTCAACTGGACGTGGTCGAACTGGACAAGGACCTGATCCCGATCCTCAACCAGCAGTTTGCCGACAAACCCAACTTCAACCTGCATCAGGGCGATGCGCTGAAGTTCGACTTCAACACCCTGAACGCGGCGCCCAACAGCCTGCGGGTAGTGGGTAACCTGCCGTACAACATCTCCACACCGCTGATTTTTCACCTGCTCAACAACGCCGGGATCATCCGCGACATGCACTTCATGCTGCAAAAGGAAGTGGTGGAACGCCTGGCTGCCGGCCCTGGCGGTGGTGATTGGGGTCGCCTGTCGATCATGGTGCAGTACCACTGCCGCGTCGAACACCTGTTCAACGTCGGCCCTGGCGCATTCAACCCGCCACCGAAGGTCGACTCGGCCATCGTGCGCCTGGTGCCTCACGCCGTACTGCCGCACCCGGCAAAGGATCACAAATTGCTGGAGCGCGTGGTGCGTGAAGCGTTCAACCAGCGTCGCAAGACCTTGCGCAACACGCTGAAGGCCCTGCTGAGCAACGCTGAAATCGAAGCCGCCGGCGTCGACGGCAGCCTGCGCCCCGAGCAACTGGACCTGGCTGCCTTCGTGCGCCTCGCAGACCAACTGGCCATCCAGCCTGCCCCCGCGGTGGAATAAACACCAGGAGCCAGTTTGCCAGCGATGGCGTGCTCGTCATTGCTATCGCCGGCAAGCCGGCTCCTGCCGGGCCAGACAGCATGTCTGGCCTAGTGCCCACCTCATGGCCTAGACTGATCCGCATCTGCTGTCCTCCGCTTTTGCTTTTAAGGCCTCTTGCATGTCCGATCCTCGCTACCAGATCGACGTCAGCGTCGTCACCCGCTTCCTGGCGGACCAATCGCAACCTGAACAGAACCGCTTCGCCTTTGCCTACACCATCACGGTGAAAAACAATGGGCTGGTGCCGGCCAAACTGCTGTCTCGCCATTGGGTGATCACTGACGGTGACGGCCAAGTCGAAGAAGTGCGCGGCGCCGGCGTCGTCGGCCAGCAGCCATTGATCGATATCGGCGCCAGTCATACCTACAGCAGCGGCACGGTGATGACCTCCAAGGTGGGCACCATGCAAGGCTCGTATCAGATGAAGGCCACTGATGGCCAACTGTTCGACGCAATCATCAAGCCTTTTCGCCTGGCGGTGCCCGGAGCCTTGCACTGATGGCGACGTACGCGGTCGGCGATCTGCAAGGCTGCCTGGAGCCCCTCCAATGCCTGCTCGAACGCGTGGCCTTCGACCCAGCAAAAGATCGCCTTTGGCTCGTTGGCGACCTCGTCAACCGTGGCCCGCAGTCCCTCGACACCCTACGCTACCTCTATCGCCTGCGTGACTCGCTGGTGTGCGTATTGGGCAATCACGACCTGCACCTGCTGGCGGTCGGCAATAATATCGAGCGCCTGAAAAAGGGCGATACGCTGCGCGAGATCCTCGAAGCGCCGGACCGGGGCGAACTGCTGGATTGGCTTCGCCAGCAGAAAATCATGCATTACGACGAAAGCCGTGACATGGCCCTGGTCCACGCCGGTATCCCGCCCCAGTGGACACTGAAAAAGGCCCTCAAGTGCGCCGCCGAGGTCGAAAGCGCCCTGGCCGATGACAGCCTGTACACCGCCTACCTCGACGGCATGTACGGCAACGAACCGGTCAAATGGGACAACGACCTCACCGGCGTGGCCCGCCTGCGAGTGATCACCAACTACTTCACGCGCATGCGCTTCTGCACCGCCGAAGGCAAGTTGGACCTCAAGAGCAAGGAAGGCGCCGACACCGCGCTGCCCGGCTACAAACCCTGGTTCGCCCATAAGGACCGCAAGACCCGCGACACGAAGATTATCTTTGGTCACTGGGCGGTCCTCGAAGGCAAGTGCGACGAACCTGGTGTATTCGCCCTCGACACCGGCTGTGTGTGGGGTGGCGCCATGACCATTATGAACATCGACACCGGCGAGCGCCTGAGCTGCCAGTGCCCCTCCCCCCTTCCCGCTACACTGCCGGCTGCCGCCAAGCGCTAGACGCAGCAGCCATGCCCAAGGAGCCCGCCATGAGCGAATTCAAACGTATCTCTCCCGAACAAGCCCAGGTCCTGCGCGAACAAGGCGCGGTGGTGGTGGATATTCGTGATCCGCAGACTTACGCCCTGAACCACATCAAAGACGCCCGTCATCTGGACAACCACAACATTGCCGATTTCATCCGCGCCGCCGACCTCGACGCGCCGGTGATCGTGGCCTGCTACCACGGCAACTCCAGCCAGAGCGCGGCCGCCTACCTGATCAGCCAGGGTTTCTCCGACGTCTATAGCCTGGACGGCGGCTTTGAGCTGTGGCGTACGACGTATCCTGCAGAAATTTCTTCATCCGATTCGCAATAATTTTTTTCACACCCCGCTACCCCCCGTGATGCTTGGGCTAGCGCCGTTTCTGACGAACGGCGCAGCCAAACTAATTGTGCATCGCACCTTGACCTCCCGGATTCCGAACTATCCTTAAGCGCAGGCCATCCGAATCAGGGGAGAGCCGGTACACCGGCGTGCGGGTCATCGGTAGCGTTTCAGGGTGTTCTGGGGGGAAAACAGCCATTGGCGTCCGTCAATGTCTGCCAGCATCGACTGATTGATCCGGCGTCGGCTCCACGTATCGAGCGAGGTGACGACGTCATGAGTATTTTTAGCCACTTCCAACAACGCTTCGCATCCACACAGCAGGAAGAAC
Source organism: Pseudomonas sp. MPR-R2A5 (assembly GCF_058793055.1). NCBI lineage: Bacteria > Pseudomonadati > Pseudomonadota > Gammaproteobacteria > Pseudomonadales > Pseudomonadaceae > Pseudomonas > Pseudomonas sp. MPR-R2A5. Next base: position 270,720 of record NZ_JBXAFK010000001.1, on the reverse strand, counting down.
TCACGCTTCAAGAGTATCTCGAGCTGTGCAAACAGGATCGCAGCACCTACGCGTCTGCCGCCGAACGCCTGCTGCTGGCGATTGGCGAGCCGGAGCTGGTAGACACCTCCAACAATTCGCGCCTGTCGCGAATATTCTCCAACAAGGTGATCCGTCGCTACCCGGCCTTTGAGGACTTCCATGGAATGGAAGAATGCATTGACCAGATCGTCTCCTACTTCCGCCATGCCGCCCAAGGCCTGGAGGAGAAGAAACAGATCCTCTACCTGCTCGGCCCGGTTGGCGGCGGTAAATCGTCCCTGGCTGAAAAGCTCAAACAACTGATTGAGAAAGTGCCCTTCTATGCGATCAACGGCTCGCCGGTCTTCGAATCGCCCCTGGGCCTGTTCAACGCCACGGAAGATGGCGCGATCCTCGAAGAGGATTTCGGCATTCCCCGGCGCTACCTCAACACCATCATGTCGCCCTGGGCCACCAAGCGGCTGGCCGAGTTTGGCGGTGATATCAGCCAGTTCCGCGTAGTGAAACTCTACCCGTCGATCCTCAACCAGATCGGCGTGGCCAAGACTGAACCGGGCGATGAGAACAACCAGGACATTTCAGCACTGGTGGGTAAGGTCGATATCCGCAAACTGGAGGAATTCCCGCAGAACGATGCCGACGCCTACAGCTACTCCGGCGCGCTGTGCCGGGCCAACCAGGGCCTGATGGAATTCGTGGAGATGTTCAAGGCGCCGATCAAGGTGCTGCACCCACTGCTCACAGCGACCCAGGAAGGCAACTACAACAGTACTGAAGGCCTGGGTGCGATTCCGTTTACCGGGATCCTGCTGGCCCACTCCAACGAATCGGAATGGCACACCTTCCGCAACAACAAGAACAACGAAGCCTTCATCGACCGGATCTACATCGTCAAGGTGCCGTACTGCCTGCGCGTCAGTGACGAAATCAAGATCTACGACAAGTTGCTGTTCAACAGCTCCCTGGCCAAGGCGCATTGCGCACCTGACACCTTGAAGATGCTTGCCCAGTTCACCGTGCTGTCGCGCCTCAAGGAGCCGGAAAACTCGAATATCTACTCGAAGATGCGGGTGTACGACGGCGAAAACCTCAAGGACACCGACCCCAAGGCCAAGTCGATCCAGGAATATCGCGACACGGCGGGAGTGGATGAGGGCATGAACGGCCTGTCGACGCGCTTTGCGTTCAAGATCCTGTCCAAAGTCTTCAACTTCGACCCGCATGAAATCGCCGCCAACCCGGTGCACCTGCTCTATGTGCTGGAGCAGCAGATCGAACAGGAGCAATTCCAGGCAGAAACCCGCGAACGCTACCTGCGCTTCCTCAAGGAATACCTCGCACCACGCTACATCGAGTTTATCGGCAAGGAAATCCAGACCGCTTACCTGGAGTCCTACAGCGAGTACGGCCAGAACATCTTCGACCGCTACGTGTTGTACGCAGACTTCTGGATCCAGGACCAGGAATACCGCGACCCGGAAACCGGCGAAATCCTCAACCGTGTCGCCCTCAACGAGGAACTGGAAAAAATCGAGAAACCGGCGGGCATCAGCAATCCGAAGGATTTCCGCAACGAAATCGTCAACTTCGTATTGCGCGCACGAGCGAACAACAACGGCAAGAACCCCACCTGGCTCAGCTACGAGAAGTTGCGGGTGGTCATCGAGAAGAAAATGTTCTCCAACACCGAGGATCTGCTGCCGGTCATCAGCTTCAACGCCAAGGCCAGCAAGGAGGACCAGCAAAAACACAACGACTTCGTCACACGCATGGTCGAGCGTGGCTACACCGACAAACAAGTACGGCTACTCTCCGAGTGGTATTTGCGAGTTCGCAAATCGCAGTAAGGCAGCGGCAAGCGTGCGCTGCCAGGCATTTGGCCTGGCAGCTGACCGCTTGTCTCTAAGCTTCCAGCTCGCGGCTTGAAGCTTGTAACGTGAAGCTGCCCGGAGGGCTCCCCATGAGCTATGTGATCGACCGACGCCTCAATGGCAAGAACAAAAGCACGGTAAACCGCCAACGTTTCCTGCGGCGTTACCGTGACCACATCAAAAAGGCCGTTGAAGAGGCCGTCAGCCGCCGCTCCATCACCGACATGGAGCACGGCGAGCAAATCAGCATTCCCGGACGGGACATCGACGAACCGGTGCTGCACCATGGCCGGGGCGGCAAACAAACCGTGGTGCACCCCGGCAACAAGGAATTCACCACTGGCGAACATATCCAACGACCCCAGGGCGGCGGCGGGGGCAAAGGCCCAGGCAAGGCGGGTAACTCCGGCGAGGGCATGGACGAGTTCGTGTTCCAGATCACCCAGGAAGAATTCCTCGAATTCATGTTCGAGGACCTGGAGCTACCCAACCTGGTCAAGCGCAACCTGACCGGTACCGACACCTACAAAACGGTGCGCGCGGGGATCAGCAACGAAGGCAATCCGTCCCGTATCAACATCATCCGCACCCTTCGCTCAGCCCATGCAAGGCGTATCGCCCTATCGGGAAGCAGCCGCGCCAAGCTGAGAGAGGCCAAGGAAGAGTTGGCACGCTTGAAGCGCGAAGAACCGGATAACTTCGGCGATATCCAGGAAATTGAAGTTGAAATCGAGAAACTCAGCGCGCGGATCCACCGGGTGCCGTTCCTGGACACCTTCGACTTGAAATACAACCTGTTGGTCAAGCAGCCCAACCCCAGCTCCAAAGCCGTGATGTTCTGCCTGATGGACGTGTCCGGCTCGATGACCCAGGCCACCAAGGACATTGCCAAGCGCTTTTTCATCCTGCTGTACCTGTTCCTCAAGCGGAACTACGACAAGATCGACGTGGTGTTTATCCGCCATCACACCAGCGCCCGAGAAGTGGACGAAGAGGAGTTCTTCTACTCGCGGGAAACCGGCGGCACTATCGTTTCCAGCGCCTTGAAACTGATGCAGGAGATCATGGCCGAGCGCTACCCCGCCAACGAGTGGAACATCTATGCCGCGCAAGCCTCGGACGGTGACAACTGGAACGATGACTCGCCCATCTGCCGCGACATCCTGATCAACCAGATCATGCCGTTCGTGCAGTACTACACTTATGTTGAGATCACCCCCCGTGAGCATCAGGCGCTGTGGTTCGAATACGAGCGCATCGGCGAAGCCTTTGCCGACACATTCGCCCAGCAGCAACTGGTCTCGGCCGGCGATATCTACCCGGTCTTCCGTGAACTCTTCCAGCGCAGGTTAGTGACATGACCGCCAAAAAAGAGCAAAAACGCCAACCTATCTCCACGGGGTCTGAGTGGACCTTTGAACTGATCCAGGCCTATGACCGGGAAATCAGCCGTATCGCGGCCGGTTATGCCCTGGACACCTACCCCAACCAGATCGAAGTGATCACCGCTGAACAGATGATGGACGCCTATGCCTCGGTGGGCATGCCGCTGGGTTATCACCACTGGTCCTATGGCAAGCACTTCCTCAGCACTGAAAAGTCCTATAGCCGCGGGCAGATGGGCCTGGCCTACGAAATCGTCATCAACTCCGACCCGTGCATCGCCTACCTGATGGAAGAAAACACCATCTGCATGCAGGCACTGGTGGTGGCTCACGCCTGCTATGGACATAACAGCTTTTTCAAGGGTAACTACCTGTTCCGCACCTGGACCGATGCCAGCTCGATCATCGATTACCTGGTGTTCGCCAAGCAGTACATCATGCAATGCGAGGAACGCCATGGCATCGACGCGGTGGAAGACCTGCTCGACTCCTGCCATGCCCTGATGAACTATGGGGTCGACCGCTACAAACGACCCTATCCGATTTCGGCCGAGGAAGAGCGCCTGCGCCAGAAGGAGCGCGAGGAGCACCTGCAGAAGCAGATCAATGACCTGTGGCGCACTATTCCCAAACGCGCGGGCAAGAACAGTGACAAGGATAATGCACGCTTCCCCGTCGAACCCCAGGAAAACATCCTGTACTTCCTAGAAAAACACGCACCGCTACTGGAGCCTTGGCAACGGGAAATCGTGCGCATCGTGCGCAAGATCGCCCAGTACTTTTATCCACAACGCCAGACCCAGGTGATGAACGAAGGCTGGGCGACATTCTGGCACTACACGTTGATGAACGACCTGTACGACGAAGGCCTGGTCACCGACGGCTTCATGATGGAGTTCCTCACTTCCCATACCAGCGTGGTATTCCAACCCGGCTTCGACAGCCCGTATTACAGCGGCATCAACCCCTATGCCCTGGGCTTTGCCATGTACCGCGACATCCGGCGCATGTGCGAGCACCCCACCGAGGAAGACCGTCGCTGGTTCCCGGAAATCGCCGGCAGCGATTGGCTGTCGACCATCAAGTTCGCCATGAGCAGCTTCAAGGATGAAAGTTTCATCCTGCAGTACCTGTCACCCAAGGTCATTCGCGACCTCAAGCTGTTCAGCATTCTGGATGACGACCTCAAGGATGACCTGGTGGTGCCGGCCATTCACGACGAACCAGGCTACCGCATCATCCGGGAAACCCTGGCGGCGCAGTACAACCTGGGCAACCGCGAGCCGAACATCCAGATCTACAGCATCGACGTACGCGGCGATCGCTCGCTGACCCTGCGTCATCAGCAGCACGACCGCAAACCCTTGGGGGAATCCACCGAGGAGGTGCTCAAGCATCTGCACCGGCTATGGGGGTTCGATATCCACCTGGAAACCTTGCAGGGTGATCAGGTGATGAAAACCCACCATGTCCCCCCACGCAGCGATCACAACGACAACGACTACGGCCGCCTGGACCTCGCCGTCGTCCATCTCTGAAACAGCAAAGCCTCCATTGGCCAGGCACAGGCGGTATCCTGTGGCGCTAATGGAGGCTTTTTCATGAAAATCTACAAAGTCGGTGGCGCCGTGCGCGACCGCCTGCTGGGCATCAAGGTCACCGATATCGATCGCGTCGTCGTCGGCGCGACCACCGACGAGATGCTTGCCAAAGGCTACAAACCGGTGGGCGCGGACTTCCCGGTATTCCTGGACCCAAAAAACGGCGACGAATACGCCCTCGCCCGCACGGAACGCAAAAGTGGTCGTGGGTATGGCGGGTTTGTGTTTCACGCCAGCCCTGAAGTCACCCTGGAAGAAGACCTGATCCGTCGCGACCTGACCATCAACGCGATGGCCGAAGACGACGACGGCACCCTGACCGATCCATATCACGGCCAACGCGATCTTGAAGCGCGCATTTTGCGTCACGTTTCCCCGGCGTTCGCCGAAGATCCTTTGCGTGTACTTCGCGTTGCGCGGTTTGCCGCACGTTACGCCCACCTGGGTTTCACGGTCGCTCCCGAGACCCTGGAGCTGATGCGCCAACTCAGCGAATCCGGTGAACTGGAGGCCCTGACCCCGGAGCGCAGCTGGAAAGAAATCTCCAGGGCACTGATGGAAGATCAGCCCCAAGTGTTTATCCAGGTACTGCGTGACTGCGATGCGCTGAAAACCTTGATGCCGGAAGTCGACGCACTGTTCGGCGTACCACAGCCCGAAGCCCATCACCCCGAAATCGACACCGGCGTGCACACCTTGAGCGTGTTGGAGCAGGCCGCCCTGCATCAGCAGCCGCTGACCGTGCGCTGGGCCTGCTTGCTGCACGACCTGGGCAAGGGCCTGACGCCTGTGGATAAGTTACCGCAGCATATCGCTCATGAGCATCGAGGCCTGGAACTGATCAAGGCCGTCAATGAGCGCTTCAAAGTACCGAGGGATTGCCAGGAATTGGCGTTGCTGGTGGGCCAATATCACACCCATGGCCACCGCGCGCTGGAGCTGAAAGCGTCAACGCTGCTGGAGTTACTGCAGAGTTTTGACGTCTACCGCAGGCCACAGCGTTTTGAAGAGTTTGTAGTCGCCTGCGAAATGGATGCCCGGGGCCGCAAGGGGCTGGAGCAAAGAAGTTATCCACAAGCGGATTACTTGCGCGGTGCGGCGAAGGCAGCGCGCGAAGTTGCCGTTGCGCCACTGCTTGAGAAAGGTTTCAAAGGCCCGGAGTTGGGCGAGGCACTCAAGCGCGAACGGCTCAAGACACTCAAAGCCTACAAGGAACAACACAAACCCTTGTAGGAGCCTTGCTCGCGAAGAACGTCAACGATAACGCAACGCTCTCGGTTTTTTCGCGAGCACGCTCGCGCCTACAAGAGCGCGTCCGGGGTGAGTTGCTGGCCCTGCCATTCAAACCCGACAGGCGCCAGCACCTGGTCGATCTGAGCATCACGCCAGAGTGCAGCCATCGTCTTGCCCGCTTCAGGATGCACACGATCGGGCGCCATCAACGACAGCGGCCACAGCACGAAGGCGTTTTTCAGGATTTCTGCCCGTGGCAGGATCAAGCCATCAAAGTTGCCCACCAAGTCGCCGTACAGCAGCACGTCGATATCCAGCGGTAGCCCTTTGCGGTCTGGTGCATAACGACCGTTGTCGGCCTCGATGAATTTAAGCCGGCGATCCAACTCCATCAACGGCAGGTCGGTATAGGCCGACACCACGAGATTGAAGAACGGTCCGCTCTTGATGCCCACGGGCTGGCTTTCGAACACAGCCGAACAGCGCACATCCGTCAAGAAGCTCGCCAGCGCGTCAAGACCCGCGCGCAGGTGGGCTTCGCGCTCAATATTGCTGCCAAGGCCGAGATAAACCTGAGTTAGCGACATCCGCGCTCGATCTCCACGCCCACGCCCTTTGCGGCCGGTACGGCACCCGGTTTGGTCAACTTGAGGTGCAGCCAGGGAATCTGGAATTCACTCATCAGCACTTCGGCCAGCCGCTCGGCGAACGTCTCCACCAACTGGTACTGAGACTGTTCGGCAAAGGCCTGGATGCGGGCAGATACGCTGGCGTAATCCAAAGCCAGGGTCAGGTCGTCACCGGCAGCGGCTGGGCGATTGTCCCACGCGAAGCTCAGGTCCAGGCGCAAGCATTGACGGATCCCGCGCTCCCAGTCGTAGGCCCCAATCACGGTGTCGACTTCCAGGCCTTCGATAAACACTCTGTCCAAGCTCTTCTCCGCAGCACGACAAGGGCGCAATGCCCCGTTAGAATCAGGGCGTCCTCGCCCGGAATAGTTAGCATGTTTTGGTCACTGGCGATTTTCGCCTACCTGCTTGGCTCGCTGTCCTTCGCCATTTTGCTCAGCCGCCTGACGGGCAATCCCGACCCGCGAATGAGTGGTTCAGGCAATGCCGGCGCTACCAACATGTTGCGCCTGGCCGGCAAGAAACTCGCCGTACTCACCCTGCTGGGCGACGTCTGCAAAGGCCTGTTACCCGTACTGATCGCCAGCCTGGCCGGCCTTACCCTGCAACAGCAGGCCTGGATCGGCGTGTGCGCCGTCCTCGGCCACCTGTTCCCGTTGTACTTCCGCTTTCGCGGTGGCAAAGGTGTCGCCACGGCGGCCGGCATGCTGCTGGGGATTTACCCACCGGCGGCGCTGCTGGCCGTGCTCGCCTGGCTGCTGACGTTCTACTTGACCCGCACCAGCTCGTTGGCCGCACTGATCGCCACCCCGCTCACCCTGCCCTTGCTGGCCTGGCAGGAACCGGCTGCATTGCTGCCGATGAGTGTGTTGACACTGTTGATTGTCTGGCGTCACCGCGGCAATTTACGCGACCTGTTTGCCGGGCGCGAACGGCATTTTTAAAATCGCCCGATAAGCCCGGCTCACATCGCGCCATTACAACGGCGACAACTGCTCCATCGGCCAGCGCGCCTGCACGCTGATCGCCAGGCTTTCATGCTGCCCGGCCTGCAGGCGCTGGCAACCGGCATAGGCGATCATCGCGCCATTGTCGGTGCAGAACTCAGGGCGCGCGTAGAACACATCACCCTTCATGTCTCCAAGCATTTTTTCCAGCGAGGTGCGCAAGGCCTTGTTGGCGCTGACGCCCCCTGCAATCACCAGGCGCTTCATGCCGGCCTGTTTCAGGGCGCGCTTGCACTTGATGGTCAAAGTCTCCACCACGGCCTGCTGGAATGCCAGCGCGATGTCGCAACGGGCTTGCTCACTGTCGTCCCCGGCGCTGACGCTTTGCTGCCAGGTATTGAGCGCGGAGGTTTTCAAGCCGCTGAAGCTGAACATCAGGCCCGGCCGATCGCACATTGGGCGCGGGAAGGTATAACGACCCTGGATGCCTTTTTCTGCAAGACGGGCGATTTCCGGACCACCGGGATAATTGAGCCCCATCATCTTCGCGGTCTTGTCGAAGGCTTCGCCGGCGGCGTCGTCCAGGGACTCGCCCAACAGCGTGTATTGACCGATGCCATCGACCTGAACCAGCTGCGTATGGCCGCCCGAAACCAACAAAGCGACGAACGGGAACTGCGGCGGTGTTTTTTCCAGCATCGGCGCCAATAAATGGCCTTCCATATGATGCACACCCAGGGCAGGAATACCCCAGGCAAAAGCCAGCGCCTGGGCGCAAGAAGCCCCAACCAGAAGGGCTCCAACCAATCCAGGGCCGGCGGTATAGGCAATGGCATCGATCTCGGTGGGCACGCAACCGGCTTCATCCAGCACCTGGCGAATCAACGGCAGCATGCGCTTGACGTGATCACGGCTGGCAAGCTCGGGCACCACGCCGCCATAGGCGCGGTGCAGGTCGATCTGACTGAACAGCGCATCGGCCAAAAGCCCGCGTTCACTGTCGTAAAGTGCGACACCGGTTTCGTCGCAGGAGGTTTCAAGTCCCAGTACTAGCATGGGTTTGCGCCTTGTAGAGGCTGAATTCGAAGGCGCGCATAATAGTCGCCACTCCCCCTCCCGACTAGCGGTTTTCGATCAGAGGCTTTGCATTCCGGGCAATGAGGGGTTAACATCCGCAACCCTTAAAAACCGACGACCTCAGCCGCGAATTTTTTGCGACGAGAACGTTGATTCCCGGTAATGAAAGAAGGTAGCTCTGGATGCCAGCCGTCAAAGTAAAAGAGAACGAACCCTTCGACGTAGCTCTGCGTCGTTTCAAGCGCTCCTGCGAAAAAGCCGGTGTTCTGGCTGAAGTTCGTAGCCGCGAATTTTATGAGAAGCCAACTTCTGAGCGTAAGCGCAAAGCAGCAGCCGCTGTTAAGCGTCACGCCAAGAAAGTTCAGCGCGAACAGCGCCGCGCCGTTCGTCTGTACTAATACACAGACGTTCGTAGCAAGCTTCTGCCAAGCCCGGCCCTCAGCCGGGCTGTTGGCATTTGCGGATATCGCTTGATGCTTCATCGTCGACGCCGCCCATGCGACAGAGACACCGCTTCACACGTCAGGACTGGCTTTTCTGCCAGCGGTGCACGTCTCTTCTGACGAGCCTAACAAGGCTACTGACGAGCACACTTATTTTCAGGCAGGCGATCAACAGGTCGACTGTGCCCAGCGATGAGCTTCCGAGGCCCTCTATTGGCCAAGACCGGATGCCAGGGCAGCCTTTACACGCCGGACACTGATTGAAATTAACGTCAGTGAACGTTCGGCAGATACACTTCCATACAGCCCAAGCAGACGATTGATGGTCGAGCCACTCGATACGTACGCCTGAGCACTTCACGGGCCCTCAATTACACGCAGTGATGACGAGAACGCCATGGCCGGGCTGATTCCCCAGAGCTTTATTGACGACCTTCTGAACCGCACCGACATCGTCGATGTTGTCAGCTCGCGCCTGCAAATGAAGAAGGCAGGCAAGAACTACACCGCCTGCTGCCCGTTCCACAAGGAAAAGACCCCTTCGTTCAGCGTCAGCCCCGACAAGCAGTTCTATTACTGCTTCGGTTGCGGCGCGGGCGGCAATGCCCTCGGCTTTATCATGGACCACGACAACCTGGACTTCCCCCAGGCCGTCGAGGAACTGGCCAAAGCCGCCGGCATGGAAATCCCTCGCGAAGAAAGTGGCCGACCGCACAAACCGCGGCAACCCACTGACTCGCCGCTATACCCACTACTGACCGCCGCTGCGGACTTTTATCGCCAGGCGCTCAAGAGCCATCCGCAGCGCAAGGCCGCCGTCGATTACCTCAAGGGCCGTGGCCTTACCGGTGAAATCGCCCGCGACTTCGGTCTCGGCTTCGCCCCGCCGGGCTGGGACAACCTGTACAAACATTTGAGCAGCGACACCCTGCAGCAAAAAGCCATGATCGACGCCGGCCTGCTGGTGGAAAACGCCGAGACCGGCAAGCGCTACGACCGTTTCCGCGACCGCGTGATGTTTCCGATCCGCGATAGCCGCGGCCGGATCATCGCCTTCGGTGGTCGCGTGCTCGGCGACGACAAGCCCAAGTACCTGAACTCCCCGGAAACCCCGGTGTTCCACAAGGGACAGGAACTCTACGGCCTGTTCGAGGCGCGCAAGAACAATCGCAACCTCGATGAAATCATCGTGGTTGAAGGCTATATGGATGTGATCGCCCTGGCCCAGCAAGGTTTGCGCAACGCCGTGGCCACCCTCGGCACAGCCACCAGCGAAGAGCATATGAAACGCCTGTTTCGCGTAGTGCCCAGCGTTTTGTTCTGCTTCGACGGCGACCAGGCTGGCCGCAATGCCGCCTGGCGCGCCCTCGAAGCCACGCTGTCGAGCCTGCAGGATGGTCGCCGCGCACGCTTTCTGTTCCTGCCCGAAGGCGAAGACCCGGACACCCTGGTCCGCTCCGAAGGCACCGACGCCTTTCGCGCACGCATCAATCAACACGCGCAGCCGCTGGCGGATTATTTCTTCCAGCAACTGACTGAAGAAGCCGACCCGCGCTCTCTCGAAGGCAAGGCCCACATGGCCACCCTTGCGGCGCCACTGATCGACAAGGTTCCAGGCGCCAACCTGCGCACCCTGATGCGTCAACGCCTGCTGGAAATCACCGGCTTGAGCGGCGAAGCGGTCAGCCAGCTGGTGCACAGCGCACCACAGGACGCACCGCCCGCCTACGACCCTGGCATGGACTACGACGCCATGCCGGACTATTCCGACTTCCACCAACCGCAGGAGGCGTATGCGCCCCAGCAGGAGTGGACGCCGAAGAAACCCGGCGCCGGCGGCAAGAAATGGGACAAGAAACCGTGGAGCAAGAACGGCAAGCGCGGTGATCGCGACGAGCCCTATGCCCCGCGTACACCGGTAGCCGTGGAAGCCCCGACGCTCATTGCATTGCGCACGTTGATTCATCACCCGCAATTGGCGGGCAAGGTCGAAAGCGCCGAGCATTTTGCCAACGAAAGCAATACCTACGCCCAGGTGCTGATTGCCCTGATCGAGGCAGTGCAGAAAAATCCTAAGCTAAACTCTATTCAGCTGATGGCTCGTTGGCATGGCACCGAACAAGGTCGCTTGCTCAAGGCACTCGCGGAAAAGGAGTGGCTAATTGACGGCGACAACCTTGAACAACAGTTTTTAGACACCATTACTAGGTTATCCGAGGGCCAGCACACGCAGACCCTCGATGAACTCATCAAGAGAGCAAGGCAGCCGGGATTGTCGGCTGAAGAGCAAATTCAGATAGCAAAACAGATGCGCGACCTCTTAAAACAGAATGTTTCCGCATCAAACCCGACCTCAGCTGGCGTGTGAGGTCATAGCTCGGGTATAATCCTCGGCTTGTTTTTTGCCCGCCAAGACCTTCAGTGGATAGGGTGTTATGTCCGGAAAAGCGCAACAGCAGTCTCGTATCAAAGAGTTGATCACCCTTGGTCGTGAGCAGAAGTATCTGACTTACGCAGAGGTCAACGATCACCTGCCTGAGGATATTTCAGATCCAGAGCAGGTGGAAGACATCATCCGCATGATTAATGACATGGGGATCCCCGTACACGAGAGTGCTCCGGATGCGGACGCCCTTATGTTGGCCGACGCCGATACCGACGAGGCAGCCGCTGAAGAAGCCGCTGCCGCGTTGGCCGCGGTGGAGACCGACATCGGTCGCACGACTGACCCTGTGCGCATGTATATGCGTGAAATGGGTACCGTCGAGTTGCTGACACGCGAAGGCGAAATCGAAATCGCCAAGCGTATTGAAGAGGGTATCCGTGAAGTGATGGGCGCAATCGCGCACTTCCCTGGCACGGTTGACCACATTCTCTCCGAGTACACTCGCGTCACCACCGAAGGTGGCCGCCTGTCCGACGTCCTGAGCGGTTATATCGACCCGGACGACGGTATTGCGCCGCCTGCTGCCGAAGTGCCGCCGCCTGTCGACCCGAAAGCCGTGAAAGCGGACGACGATGCCGAAGACGACGATGCTGAAGCCAGCAGCGATGACGAAGATGAAGTCGAAAGCGGTCCAGACCCGATTATCGCTGCCCAGCGTTTCGGTGCGGTTTCCGATCAAATGGAAATCACCCGCAAGGCCCTGAAAAAGCACGGTCGCGCCAACAAGCTGGCGATTGCCGAGCTGGTAGCGCTGGCCGAGCTGTTCATGCCGATCAAGCTGGTACCGAAGCAATTCGAAGGCTTGGTTGAGCGTGTTCGCAGTGCCCTTGAGCGTCTGCGGGCACAAGAGCGTGCGATCATGCAGCTCTGTGTTCGTGATGCGCGCATGCCGCGTGCCGACTTCCTGCGCCAGTTCCCGGGCAACGAAGTTGACGAAAGCTGGACCGATGCACTGGCCAAGGGCAAGGCGAAATACGCCGAAGCCATTGGTCGCCTGCAGCCAGACATCATCCGTTGCCAGCAGAAGCTGACCGCGCTTGAGACCGAAACCGGTCTGACGATTGCCGAGATCAAGGACATCAACCGTCGCATGTCGATCGGTGAGGCCAAGGCCCGCCGCGCGAAGAAAGAGATGGTCGAAGCGAACTTGCGTCTGGTGATCTCCATCGCCAAGAAGTACACCAACCGTGGCCTGCAATTCCTCGATCTGATCCAGGAAGGCAACATCGGCTTGATGAAGGCTGTGGACAAGTTCGAATACCGTCGCGGCTACAAGTTCTCGACTTATGCCACCTGGTGGATCCGTCAGGCGATCACTCGCTCGATCGCCGACCAGGCCCGCACCATCCGTATTCCGGTGCACATGATCGAGACGATCAACAAGCTCAACCGTATTTCCCGGCAGATGTTGCAGGAAATGGGTCGCGAACCGACTCCGGAAGAGCTGGGCGAACGCATGGAAATGCCTGAGGATAAAATCCGCAAGGTATTGAAGATCGCTAAAGAGCCGATCTCCATGGAAACCCCGATCGGTGATGACGAAGACTCCCACTTGGGTGACTTCATCGAAGACTCGACCATGCAGTCGCCAATCGATGTCGCCACCGTTGAGAGCCTTAAAGAAGCGACTCGCGACGTACTCTCCGGCCTCACTGCCCGTGAAGCCAAGGTACTGCGCATGCGTTTCGGCATCGACATGAATACCGACCACACCCTTGAGGAAGTCGGTAAGCAATTTGACGTGACCCGTGAGCGGATCCGTCAGATCGAAGCCAAGGCGCTGCGCAAGTTGCGCCACCCGACGCGAAGCGAGCATCTACGCTCCTTCCTCGACGAGTGATCCCAGAACCCCCGGCCCAGGCCGGGGGTTTTGCTGTGTGCCGATAAAATTCCCCGCGCACCCCTCTCCCCCCGCAATGCCCGTCTACACTCGAAACATTCCCCGTGCCATAACGAGACCGTTATGCCCAGATTGCCGACCGTGATACTGCTGTCGCTGCTGACCTGGACCGCAACGGCTGGCGCGTTGACTCTCACTGATGATGAGCGTGGCTGGTTGGCGGACCATCAGGAGCTGCGCCTGGGGGTGGACGCGTCGTGGCCGCCCTTTGAGTACCGTGATGAAAACGGCCGCTACCAAGGCTTGGCGGCAGACTATGTGCGGTTGATCCAGGACCGCCTCGGCGTCAGGATCAAACTGATCGAGCCGGAGAACTGGAGCGCCGTGCTGGAGCTAGCCAGGCAAAACAAGCTCGATCTGCTGCCCGGCATCATGTCCACCCCGGAACGCCAGAGTTTTATGGCGTTCACACGTCCTTACCTGGACTTTCCCATTGTCATCCTCGCCCATGAAGGCGGTGCACACCCACGCAACCTGAAGGAGCTCTATGGCCTGAAGATCGCCGTGGTGGAAAACTACGCCCCCCATGAGCTACTGCGTACCCACCACCCTGACCTCAATCTGGTGGCTCTGCCCAACGTGAGTTCGACGCTGCAGGCGTTGGCCACTGATGAAGTAGACGCCGTGGTCGGCGATCTGGCTTCCAGCGTCTGGAGCCTGCGCCAGCTCAAGCTCGACGGTTTGTACGTCAGCGGCGAGACACCCTACCGCTACCAACTGGCGATGGGCGTACCTCGGGATGACAAAATGCTGGTGAGCATCTTGGACAAGGTTCTCGCCGACCTCAGCCCAGATGAAACTCAAGCGATTCAGCAACACTGGGTCGGCAGCCTCACCGATCACCGCACCTTCTGGTCAGACCTGCTGACCTACGGCCTGCCGGCGGTACTGCTATTGAGCACGGTGCTGGCCATCGTGATTCGCATCAACCGCCGCCTCAGCTCAGAGATCTCTCGCCGTGTCGCCCTCGAGCAGGAGCTGCGCAGCAGCGAATACCACTATCGCGGCCTGGTCGAAAGCCTGTCCGCCATAGCCTGGGAAGCCAGCGTCAGCGATTTCACCTACAGCTACGTGTCGCCGCATGCCGAAGAGTTACTCGGCTATCCTCGCGCCCATTGGCTGATTCCCGGCTTCTGGCGCAACATCATTCATCCTGCCGACCTGACACGTACCGAAGCGTATTGCTTGCGCGAAACCCGCGCCAACCGTGATCACAGTGTTGATTACCGAGTGATCACGGCCGATGGCCGCTGCTTGTGGGTCCGCGATATTGTCAGCCTGATCGAACATGGCCATGAACCGGTGCTGCGTGGCTTGATGATCGACATCAGCGACGCCAAGCGCACCGAAGAGGCGCTGCAGTTGTCAGAGCAAAAGTTTGCCTCGGTGTTCCAGCAGTGCCCGGATATTCTGGTGATCGCACGGATGTCCGATGGCTGCCTGCTGGAGGTCAATAAAGCATTCGAGGACCAGGTTGGCCTGAAGGCCAAGGACGTGATTGGTAAAACCGCCACCGAGCTGAATATCTGGGGCATCCCCGGTACCGGCCCGGATCTGTTGCAACAGGTGCAGACCACCAGCATCCGCAACCTGGAAATGCCTTTTCTGCGCAGCAATGGCCAAGCGTTTACCGGCCTGATTTCGGCCGAACCCTTCCAACTCGACACTATCGAAGCGCTGGTGGTCGTGGTGCGTGATATCACCCAACTCAAGGAAACCCAGCAACAGCTGCAAACCTCCGAAGAAAAATTCGCCAAGGCCTTCCATGCCTCCCCCGATGGTTTACTGCTGAGCCGTCAAAGCGATGGCCTGCTGATCGAGGTCAACGAGGGGTTCAGCCGCATTACCGGCTTTACCAGCGCGACGTCCCTGGACCAGTCGACCCTGGACCTGGGCATCTGGGTCGACCTCAACGAACGCAAACACATGATCGAGCTGATGCAGCGCGACGGGTTTGTCCGCGACTTCATCTGTCACATCCGCCGCAACGACGGGCAGACTCGGCTTTGTGAAGTGTCCAGCCGCCCGCTGCCCATTGGCGGTGATGACTGCATGTTGACCATCGCTCGGGACATCACCGAACGCCAACAGATGCAGGAAAAACTGCAACAGGCCGCAACGGTTTTCGAGAGCACCGCCGAAGGCGTATTGATCACCGACACCCGGCAGAACATCAGCGCCGTCAACCGCGCCTTCAGCGAAATCACCGGCTACAGCGAAGCCGAGGCCCTCGGCCACACGCCGCGCCTGCTCGCCTCGGGCCTGCACGACAGCGCCTTTTATGCCGCCATGTGGCACCAGTTGACTGCCCATGGGCACTGGCAAGGCGAAATTTCCAACCGTCGCAAGAACGGTGAGGTGTATCCCAGTTGGCTGACCATCAGCGCCGTGCGCAACCGCGACCAGTTGATCACGCATTTTGTCGCCGTGTTCGCCGACATCTCCAGCCTCAAGCACGCCCAGGCCCGCCTCGACTATCAGGCACACCACGACCCCCTGACCGGCCTGCCCAACCGCACGTTGTTTGAAAGTCGGTTACAGGCCGCCATCAACTGCCAGCAGGAAACCGGCAGCCAGGGCGCGGTGCTGTTCCTCGACCTGGACCGCTTCAAACATATCAACGACAGCCTCGGTCACCCCATCGGCGACCTGCTGCTCAAGGACATCGCCGTACGTCTCAAGGAGCAGTTGCGCGACATCGACACCGTCGCACGCCTGGGGGGTGACGAATTCATCATCCTGCTGCCCGGCCTGCAACAAGCCAGCGATGCACAACACTTGGCCAACAAACTGCTGGACTGCTTCACCCCGCCGTTCCAGGCCGGTGAACACGAGTTCTTTATCAGCGCCAGTATTGGCACCAGCCTCTACCCCCAGGACGGCACCGACGTGGCCACCTTGGTCAAAAACGCCGACGCCGCGATGTACCGCTCCAAGGCCAAGGGCCGTAACCGGGTCGAAAGCTACACCCGCGACCTAACGGCCCAGGCCAATGAACGCGTAGCGCTGGAGCACGAACTGCGGCGCGCCATCGAACGCGATGAATTGAGCCTGTATTACCAACCAAAACTGAGCCTGCTCACGCAGGAACTGATCGGGGCCGAGGCACTGATCCGCTGGCACCACCCGACATTCGGCGATGTAGCGCCGGAACACTTTATCGCCCTGGCCGAAGAAAACGGCATGATCCTGCAGATTGGTGACTGGGTGCTGGAACAGGCGTGTCGACAAATGCACGCCTGGCAAACCGCCTTCGATGGCTTCGGCCCCCTGTCGGTCAACCTCGCCGGCGCCCAACTGCGTCACCCCAACCTGCTGTCACGTATCGAACAATTGCTGCGCGAGTACCACCTGGAACCTGGCTGCCTGCAACTGGAGATCACCGAGAACTTCATCATGAGCCAGGCCGAAGAAGCCCTCGATGTGCTGCATCAGCTCAAGCGCCTGGGCGTACAACTGGCGATTGATGACTTCGGTACCGGCTATTCGTCCCTCAGCTACCTCAAGCGCCTGCCCCTGGACTTCCTGAAGATCGACCAATCCTTCGTCCGCGGCCTGCCCGACGACCCTCACGACGCCGCCATCGTGCGCGCCATCATCGCCCTCGGCCACAGCATGCAATTCACCATCATCGCCGAGGGCGTGGAAAATTCGGCGCAGCAAGCCTTCCTTGCCGCAGAGGGCTGCGAACAGATGCAAGGCTACATCGTCAGCCTGCCTCTCCCCCCAGAGCTGTTCGCCGCGACCTTTCTTCGTATGAGCGTTGAGGATTTTTCGGATAGCACAGCGGAGAAACCATCGCTATAATCCGCGACCTACTAAGGGCCTATAGCTCAGTTGGTCAGAGCAGAGGACTCATAATCCTTTGGTCCACGGTTCAAGTCCGTGTGGGCCCACCAACTCCAAAGCCGCGCATTGCGCGGCTTTTGCGTTTCTGGCGTATCGACCTCATATACAGTCCAACGGTCCAAGTGATCGTGACCGAAGGTTATCGCCGGAGGAAGAACACCTTCTGCTCGCCGCCGTGAATAGACATAGCAACCCTATGCTGGGCTGGACTGTTTGCATCGCTGGGCTAAACCTGTCCGCTTGATTCATAAAATAAACTGGAGGTGCAGAACACCGGTCTAAACTCTGAGCCTCAGTTGTGCTCCGCGGGGAGGCCAGCACGCCATGCAACCCACCATCAAACTGCTCGATCAACCCACCAAATATATGTTCTTCACTGGCAAGGGCGGAGTGGGCAAAACGTCGGTCTCCACTGCGGTATCAATCGCCTTGGCTGATGCAGGCAAGCGGGTGTTGTTGGTTAGTACAGACGCCGCCTCGAACCTTGATGAGATGCTCGGTGTCGAGCTGAGCAATCAGCCTGTAGCAGTGTCGGAGGTGCCTGGGATGTTCGTGCTGAACATCGACCCCGAGGCCGCCGCCATCGACTACCGAGCCCGGGTAGTCGAGCAAATGGGCTCCCAGGCCAGCGATCAGGATATTGCTCTGGTACGCGAGCAACTTTCGGGGGCATGCACGACCGAAATCGCAACCTTCGATGAGTTTGCCCACCTCCTGTCAGAAGGCGCAGCAGCCTACGATTATGTCGTGTTCGATACCGCGCCCACGGGGCACACGCTTAGACTGTTGAGCCTGCCAAAAGCGTGGAGCGGTTTTTTGGAAGGCAATGACCGTGGCGCGTCATGCCTGGGGCCGCACTCGGGTTTGAAAATGCAGGAGCAGCTTTTCAAGCAGGCGTTGGCGGCGCTCAACAATTCAGCCCTGACCACCGTTGTGCTAGTCACTCGCCCTGACAAAGGCGCGCTCGACGAGGCTGCGCACTCCTCCGACGAGCTCCGTGAGTTGGGTCTGGTCAACCAGCGTTTAGTGGTAAACGCGGTGTTCAAACGCAGCGATTTGAATGACCCGATCGCAGCAGCGATCGAGGCTATTGGCCAACGGGCGCTCGACCAGATGCCAGCTTCACTGCGCCAGCTTTCAGCCGACTATATTTCGCTCAAGGCCGTAGACTCCGTTGGTTTGCCCGCGCTTCGCGGACTGCTTGCCCCGGAGCCTGCCAGGCCAACAAGTACTGCAACTCAAGCGCCCTCACGCCTGGAACATCACACGCTCTCGGAGCTGATCGCCGAGCTTGCGAATGATGAACGCGGGTTGATCATGGTCATGGGCAAAGGTGGGGTTGGCAAAACCACTATTGCCGCCGCCGTCGCCCTGGGCCTGGTGCAGCACGGCAAGTCCGTGCACCTGAGCACCACTGACCCTGCGGCGCATCTGGCCGTGACCCTCAATGCCGATGTGAAAGGGCTTAGCGTTGGCCGCATTGACCCTAAGGTCGAGACCCAAAAATACGTAGACAAGATCGTGGCGTCCCGCGCGCCGACCCTGACGGAAGCTGAAATAGCCTTGCTCATCGAGGACCTTCGCTCCCCCTGTACCGAAGAGGTCGCCGTCTTCCACGCGTTCTCCCGCGTGGTTTCTCAAGCCAGGACCTCGTTCGTGGTACTGGACACCGCCCCCACGGGGCATTCTTTGCTACTGATGGATGCCACAGGCGCCTATCACCGCCAGATGCTTCGGGAATTCAAAGGCCGAGCCTCGGACCATATCGTTACGCCATTGATGCGCCTGCAAGATGCCAACTACACCAAAATTCTCCTTGTGACACTGCCCGAAGCCACACCTGTGTCTCAGGCGGCAGCGCTGCAAGATGACTTGCGCAGGGCCAACATCGAACCGTATGCATGGGTGGTCAATAAGTCACTATTGGCTACAGCCACCACCGACCCGCTGCTGCGCGCGCGCCTGGATAGCGAGCAAAAACAGATGACGCGAGTAGCCGACCAAACCAGCCATGCTGTCATTGTGGTTCCCTGGACGGCGGAGCCGCCTGTTGGCGTCGCTGCGTTAAAGCACCTGCTGGATTGATGCGCCAGCGTCGGCTCGACGCTGCGTCTCTACTGGAAGAAAGACCGTGCGAAATACAGTCATCACTTCGCAAACAACTGCCCCATATCCCGAAACGCCTTGAACTCCAGCGCATTCCCGCACGGATCAAACAGGAACAACGTCGCCTGCTCCCCCACCTGCCCCTTGAACCGAATGTGCGGTTCCAACACAAACTTCGTCTCCCGCGCCTGCAAACGCTCGGCCAGGGCATGCCAGTCTTCCCAGCCCAGCACCACGCCAAAATGCGGGACCGGCACGTCGTGGCCGTCCACTGCATTGGTATGCGCCGCTGCTTGAGAGGCGGTTTTCGGGTGTTCGTGGATGACCAATTGGTGGCCGAAGAAATTGAAGTCAACCCAGTGCTCGCTCGACCGCCCCTCCTCCAGGCCAAAGACTTCAGCGTAGAAGTGCCGCGCGGCGGCCAGGTCGAATACTGGGATTGCCAGGTGAAAAGGAGCCAATGCCATCAGGTCAAACCTCTGTGGGTATTAGATGCGTCGAGTTTAGCCTTGCTCCAGATGATGAAAAGACGATAATTTTTGCGCCGAGCTCAAATTATTTCGATGAATCGAGACGTCCATGCTGCGTGAATTGAAGACCTTTATTGCGGTAACCCGCCATGGCACGTTTGCGGCGGCGGGCATGCATATCGGGCTGACGCAGTCGGCGGTGAGTGCACAGATTCGCCAGCTGGAGCAGGTGCTGGGGATGCAATTGTTCGACCGCACGGGACGCCAGGCCACCCTGAATGCCGCCGGCATTCGCGCTTTGCCGCTGGCCAAGGAAATCCTGGAGACCTTCAACCGCATGGCGGTGCCGGTGGATGCCAACGAATACCGGGGCGAGTTGAAAGTCGGCGCGATCACCACGGCGCAGACCGGCCTGTTGCCTCAGGCGCTGGTGCGCTTACGCCAAGCCGCGCCGACAGTGGAATGCAAATTGGTGCCCGGGGTCTCCCTTGAGTTGCTGAGCCAGGTCGACGCCGGCGAGCTGGACTCGGCGATCATCATTCGCCCGCCCTTTGACTTGCCCAAGGAGTTGCATGTACGCGTGCTGCGCAAAGAGCCGTTCGTACTGATCGCGCCTCAGACCGTCGACGGCGATGACCCTTTGCAATTGCTCGGCACACAGCCACACGTACGTTATGACCGCGCTTCGTTTGGGGGGCGATTGGTCAGCCGATTTCTGCGTGAACAAAAGATAGAGGTACAGGTAGCGCTCGAGCTGGATGAGCTGGAAGCCATCGTGAAGATGGTCGAGTACGGCCTGGGCGTGTCGTTGATTCCCCAGGCGGGCCTGTGGCTGGAGCGCTCGCCACAGGTGCGGATTATCCCGCTGGGTCATCTGACCTTTTACCGCGAGATCATCCTGTTGAGCCGCTACAGCCAACGCCACCTACCGGTACCACAGCTGTTCGCCCGCTGCCTGCTCGCCGACGCAAGCCTGTAACATGCCATCCCATTGCCGCCCGGATCGGAGCCTCCCTTGCACGCCCTAGATGAAATCGATCGCCAATTGATCGCCGCTTTGCAGATCAACGCTCGCGAAAGTGTCGCCATGCTTGCCCGGCAGTTGGGTATCGCGCGCACCACCGTGACGTCACGCCTGGCGCGCCTGGAAAAAACCCAGGTGATTACCGGTTATGGCGTGCGCCTTGGCCAGCGGGTCGTGGATGGCGGTTTGCAGGCTTATGTCGGCATCACCGTGCAGGCACGCTCGGGCAAGGACGTGCTGCGCAGGCTCAGCGCCATGGCTCAGGTCCAGCAGCTCTGCGCCGTGAGCGGCGAGTTCGATTACGTGGCCTGGCTGCGCACCGATTCGCCGGAGCAGTTGGATCAACTGCTGGACCAGATCGGCAGCGTCGACGGCGTGGAGAAAACCACCACCTCGATCATCCTCAGCAACAAATTAGACCGTGGCCAGCCAATCTGACCAGCCACCTCGTCAGATTGACCAAAAACAATCCAAACCGACGACAGTTTGCGTCTTATTAACGAGCGCTACGCTGCCTAAACTGGCTGCCATCTTTTCCTATACTCAGCGGGTCGCTTCCCGCCGAGTCGTCAGTAAGGTCAGCCATGAGCATTCCTTCCAGCACCATCAGCAAAACCAACCGCCACCCGGTCGACGGCAAGAAGCCCATCACCATCTTCGGCCCGGACTTTCCGTTTGCCTTTGATGACTGGATCGAACACCCAGCAGGCCTGGGCAGCATTCCCGCAGCCAACCATGGCGCGGAAGTGGCGATCGTCGGCGCCGGGATTGCCGGGCTGGTGGCCGCTTATGAACTGATGAAGCTGGGTTTGAAGCCCGTGGTATACGAAGCCTCGAAGATGGGTGGCCGCCTGCGCTCCCAAGCCTTTGAAGGCGCCGAAGGCATCATCGCCGAGCTGGGTGGCATGCGTTTCCCGGTATCGTCCACGGCGTTCTATCACTACGTGGACAAACTGGGCCTGGACACCAAACCCTTTCCCAACCCACTGACCCCGGCCTCCGGCAGTACGGTGATCGACCTGGAAGGCCAGACCCACTACGCACAAAAGCTCTCTGACTTGCCGGCACTGTTCCAGGAAGTGGCTGACGCCTGGGCCGATGCCCTGGAAGCCGGTTCGCAGTTCGGCGATATCCAGCAAGCCATCCGCGACCGTGACGTGCCACGCCTCAAAGAACTGTGGAATAAACTGGTGCCCTTGTGGGACGACCGCACCTTCTATGATTTTGTCGCCACCTCCAAGGCGTTCGCCAAGTTGTCGTTCCATCACCGCGAAGTGTTCGGCCAGGTGGGTTTCGGCACGGGCGGCTGGGACTCGGATTTCCCCAATTCCATGCTGGAAATCTTCCGCGTGGTGATGACTAACTGCGACGACCACCAGCACCTGGTGGTCGGCGGCGTGGCGCAAGTGCCCATGGGCATCTGGCGCCATGTGCCGGAACGTTGCGCCCATTGGCCAGCCGGTACCAGCCTCAGTTCATTGCACAGCGGCGCGCCACGGGCCGGGGTCAAGCGCATTGCCCACGCGCCCGATGGCCGGTTCGCAGTCACCGACAACTACGGTGACACCCGTGAATACGCGGCGGTACTGACCACCTGCCAGAGCTGGTTGTTGACCACCCAGATCGAATGCGATGAAACCCTGTTCTCGCAAAAGATGTGGATGGCCCTCGACCGTACGCGCTACATGCAGTCGTCGAAAACCTTCGTGATGGTCGACCGCCCGTTCTGGAAAGACAAAGACCCGGAAACCGGCCGCGACCTGATGAGCATGACCCTCACCGATCGCCTGACCCGTGGCACTTACCTCTTCGACAACGGCGACGACAAGCCGGGCGTGATCTGCCTGTCGTACTCGTGGATGAGCGACGCCCTGAAAATGCTCCCGCAGCCCATCGACAAGCGGGTGAAGCTGGCCCTCGACGCGCTGAACAAGATCTACCCGAAAGTCGACATCAAGGCGCGCATCATCGGCGACCCGATCACCGTGTCCTGGGAAGCCGACCCGCATTTCCTCGGGGCCTTCAAGGGCGCGCTGCCCGGCCACTATCGCTACAACCAGCGGATGTACGCGCACTTCATGCAGAAGGACATGCCCGCCGAACAACGAGGGATTTTCATTGCCGGCGACGACGTATCCTGGACCCCCGCCTGGGTGGAAGGCGCCGTGCAAACCTCGCTGAACGCGGTGTGGGGCATCATGACCCACTTCGGTGGCAGCACCCATCCAGAAAACCCAGGGCCGGGTGATGTGTTCGATGACATCGGGCCGATCGCCCTGCCCGAGTAAGGAGTTGACCATGCGTGTCGCCCTGTACCAATGCCCGCCCTTGCCCCTGGATGTGGCGGGCAACCTCAAGCGCCTGCACAAACTGGCGCATGAGGCGTCCGGCGCTGATGTGCTGGTGCTGCCGGAGATGTTCCTGACCGGCTACAACATCGGCGCCGAGGCCGTGGGCGCACTGGCCGAAGCGCAGAATGGCCCATCAGCCCATGCGATTGCCGAACTGGCACGCAGCGCGAAGCTGGCGATTCTGTACGGCTACCCGGAGCGAGCCGAGGATGGGCAAATCTACAACGCCGTGCAATTGATCGACGCCAACGGGCAGCGCCTGTGCAACTACCGCAAGACGCACCTGTTTGGCGACCTGGATCATTCGATGTTCAGCGCCGGCGAAGATGATTTCCCGCTGGTGGAACTCAACGGCTGGACGCTCGGATTTCTCATCTGCTACGACCTGGAGTTCCCGGAAAACACCCGGCGCCTGGCCCTGGCCGGCGCCGAACTGATCCTGGTGCCCACGGCCAATATGGTGCCGTTCGACTTTGTTGCCGACGTCACCGTGCGGGCACGGGCCTTTGAGAACCAGTGCTACGTGGCCTACGCCAACTATTGCGGGCACGAAGGCGAGATCCATTACTGCGGACAAAGCAGCATCGCCGCGCCCAATGGCCAGCGCATCGCCCAGGCCGGCCTGGATGAAGCCTTGATTGTCGGCACGCTGGAACACCAATCGATCCTCGACGCCCGCGCCGCCAATCACTACCTGCAAGACCGTCGCCCCGAGCTCTATGGCACGCTGTACAAGCCCTGACCTGATGGGTTTGCTAGCATAGGCGCTTCCTACGTTTCGGAAGTGCCCATGCCTGCGCCGGTCCATCCTCACCACTCTCATCTGACCCTGGCCAATGGTTTGCGGGTTTCCCTGCGTCATGCCCCGCGCCTGAAGCGCTGCGCCGCGGCCTTAAGAGTGGCTGCCGGCAGCCATGACGTCCCGTTGGCGTGGCCA
The DNA here is from genome assembly GCF_058793055.1 of Pseudomonas sp. MPR-R2A5. NCBI lineage: Bacteria > Pseudomonadati > Pseudomonadota > Gammaproteobacteria > Pseudomonadales > Pseudomonadaceae > Pseudomonas > Pseudomonas sp. MPR-R2A5. Next base: position 246,430 of record NZ_JBXAFK010000001.1, on the reverse strand, counting down.
GGCCTGGCGCATTTCCTGGAACACTTGCTGTTTCTGGGCACGGTGCGGTTCACGGGTGACGAAGGCCTGATGAGCTACGTGCAGCGCCACGGCGGCCAGGTCAACGCCAGCACGCGCGAGCGCACCACGGACTTTTTCTTTGAGCTGCCGGTATCGACCTTCGACGATGGGCTGGAGCGGCTGGCGGACATGCTGACTCACCCGCGCCTGATGCTGGAAGACCAACGGCGCGAGCGCGAGGTGCTGCACGCGGAGTTCGTCGCCTGGTCCGAGGATGCCAACGCACAGCAACAAGTGGCACTGCTGCAAGGCGTCGCCGCCAATCATCCACTGCGGGGTTTTCATGCCGGCAATCGCGATAGCCTGCCGCTGGAAAGCGAGGCATTCCAGCAAGCGTTGCGGGCATTTCACGCGCACTTCTATCGAAGCGGGCAGATGACGTTGAGCCTTGCCGGCCCACAATCATTGGCGCAACTGGAAGCCTTGGCGCAGCGGTTCAGTGACGCACTGACATCGGGGCCCCTGCATCCGCAGGACGCCCCACCCGCCTTGATGGCCGGCCTGGCGCGCGGTTATCAACACACTGCTGGCAATCACCTGCATCAGGTCATCACCTGCGCAGCACCCCGCGAAGCGCTGGATTTCCTGTGCCTCTGGCTTAATACCTCGGCGCCGGGCGGTCTGCTTGCCGAAGTGAAAACGCGACAACTGGCCACCGCGCTGCATGCCAGCGTGGTTTATCACTTCAGCGGGCAAGCGCTGCTGGATGTCGACTTTACCCTGGGCACCCAACGCGGCTCAGCACCACAGATCGAGACACTGCTGCACGACTGGCTGAGCTTTTTCGCCCACAGCGACTGGACACCCTTGCGCGAAGAGTTCGCCTTGCTGAACGCGCGCCAACAACAGACCCTGAGCGCACTCGCCTTGGCGCGACATGACAGCGACGGCCTGGAGCCACAACTGTCGGAACACAGCGCCACCGCCCTCAAGGCCATGCTCGACGCCCTGCAACTGGCGCCCTCCCGGCACACCTGGCAGCTCCCGCCGAACAACCCGTTCCTGCGCCCGCCTGCCAGGGACGAACGCGCCGGTTTGATCCGTGGCCAGACCAGCGCCCATCGCGGCTTGCGCACCTTCGCCCAGGACCGCTCACGGGGACGCAGGGAAGTGTCGGCTCTGACCTTCAGCCAGGCCCTGGCGAATGACAGCGGCGAAGGCGCTTTATACCTGCGCTGGCGCTTTGATTCTCCCGTGCCAGCAGGGCTGGAAAGCACGTTGCAGCCCTTGCGCACGAATGCCCGCCAGGCCGGGGTCGAATTGTCTTTCGAAACGACCGGCAACGATTGGCTGCTGAAAATGGTCGGCCTGCATGAGCCCATGCCGGCCGTGCTGGAAGCGTTGGCACATCGCCTGCACCAGCCGTTGGAGGCGCCCTGCGCACCGCCCACTATGATCGCGATTCGAACATTGCTCAGCGCCCTGCCGGCGTGCTGCGCCGGCAGCCCGCCCAAGGCCGGTGAGCCATCGGCGTCGTGGGCCAACGCGCGTTGGCACGGGCTGGGCTGCGGTTTGCCCGCCGCGTATGAAGCGGCGATCAAAACCGCTGCCGCTCGCTTGCCCGGGCAGCCCGTTAACAGCGAGCACGTCCCCCCAAGCCTCAGCGGTCAACAGCTGTGGCATGAAGTAAAGACCGATTCCAACGACGCCGCCTTGCTGCTGTTTTGCCCGACACCCACATATTCCCTGGCGGATGAAGCGTCATGGCGACTGCTCGGGCATTTGCTCCAGGGCCCGTTCTATCAACGTCTGCGCGTTGAATTGCAGCTGGGCTACGCCGTATTCAGCAGTGTCCGACAAATCAACGGGCAAACCGGCCTGTTGTTGGGGGTGCAGTCCCCCAGTGTTTCCCTTGAAGCGATCGTTGATCACTTCCAGGCGTTTCTTGCCCAACTGCCGGCATTGATCGACAGCAACGACGACCTGGGCCAGCAACCCTTGGCGCAACAATTCACAGCACAGGCGCTGCCCATCGCCCAAGCCGCCGAACTGTTGTGGCACGCGCGCCTGGCAGGCCATCCGTCGGATTACCTCTCACAGTTGCAACAAGCAATCCTGACCCGCACCCGCGAAGACCTGCAGTACGCCGCCCAACAATTGCAGCTCGCCGCGGGCGGCTGGCGCTGCGTCGCCAATGGTCCGCGCATCAATGCTGCCTGGCAGACGGTGCAGTGATCATTGCCGCCCCTGCAATAGGCTTTTTCCACCAAGACAGCGCTAACTTGAAAAGAATTCGGTAACATTCCCACGCACACATCTGAACATCTCCGACTGGAGGTGGACTATATGTATTACTTGGTAGTAAACGTCCCATCCCTTCGTAGGAGTAAGAATATGACCTGGTCCAAACCTGCTTACACTGATCTGCGCATCGGTTTCGAAGTGACCATGTACTTCGCCAGCCGCTGATTGGCTGGGTAAGATTACGCCTCGGCTCGTCCGGGGCGTTTTTGTTTTCAGCTTTGCTTGATGGAGCGGCCATGTTTGTCCAGATTCTAGGTTCCGCCGCCGGCGGCGGCTTCCCGCAGTGGAACTGCAACTGCGTGAACTGCGCAGGCTTTCGTGACGGCAGCCTGCGGGCGCAGGCGCGCACCCAGTCGTCCATCGCGATTTCCGACGATGGCGTCAATTGGGTGCTGTGCAATGCTTCGCCGGATATTCGCGCGCAACTCCAGGGCTTCGCGCCCATGCAGCCCGGTCGCGCACTGCGCGATACCGGCATCAGCGCAATCATCCTGATGGACAGCCAGATCGACCACACCACCGGCCTGTTGAGCCTGCGCGAAGGCTGCCCGCACCAGGTGTGGTGCACCGACATGGTCCATGAAGACCTGAGCAGCGGCTTCCCTCTGTTCACTATGCTCACCCACTGGAACGGCGGCCTGGCCTGGAACCGTATCGAGCTGGACGCCAGCTTCACCATCCCCGCCTGCCCCAACCTGCGCTTCACCCCGCTGCCGTTGCGCAGCGCCGCGCCACCCTATTCGCCGCACCGCTTCGACCCGCACCCCGGCGACAACATCGGCCTGATCGTCGAAGACCTGCGCACTGGCGGCAAACTGTTCTACGCCCCAGGCCTGGGTAAAGTCGATGCGCCGCTGCTGGAGATCATGGCCGGCAGTGATTGCCTGCTGGTGGATGGCACGATGTGGGACGACGATGAGATGCAGCGCCGTGGCGTCGGCACCCGCACCGGTCGCGAGATGGGCCACCTGGCACAGAACGGCCCCGGTGGCATGCTCGAAGTGCTGGAACAATTGCCGAAGCAGCGCAAAGTGCTTATCCATATCAACAATACCAACCCGATCCTCGATGAAGACTCCCCCGAACGAGCGGAACTGGTGCGGCGCAATGTCGAAGTGGCTTACGACGGCATGAGCATTGAATTGTAGGAGCTGACGACATGACTGACACACCGTTGACACCCGTCGAATTCGAGCACGCCCTGCGGGCCAAGGGCGCCTTCTACCATATCCATCACCCATACCACGTGGCGATGTATGAAGGCCGCGCCACCCGCGAGCAGATCCAGGGCTGGGTCGCCAACCGTTTCTACTACCAGGTGAATATCCCACTGAAAGACGCCGCGATCCTGGCCAACTGCCCGGACCGCGAGATCCGCCGCGAATGGATCCAGCGCCTGCTCGACCACGATGGCGCCCCCGGTGAAGATGGCGGTATCGAAGCCTGGCTGCGTTTGGGCCAGGCTGTCGGCCTCGACCCGGACCAACTGCGCTCCCAGGAACTGGTGCTGCCCGGCGTGCGCTTTGCGGTGGACGCCTACGTCAACTTTGCGCGCCGCGCCAGCTGGCAGGAAGCCGCCAGCAGCTCGCTGACCGAGCTGTTCGCGCCGCAGATCCACCAATCACGCCTCGACAGCTGGCCACAGCATTACCCGTGGATCGACCCCACCGGCTACGAGTATTTCCGCACCCGCCTGGGCCAGGCCCGACGCGATGTGGAACACGGGCTGGCGATCACCCTGCAGCACTACACCACCCGTGAAGGCCAGGAGCGCATGCTGGAAATTCTCCAGTTCAAACTGGACATCCTGTGGAGCATGCTGGATGCCATGAGCATGGCCTACGAACTGAATCGCCCGCCGTATCACAGCGTGACCGAGCAGCGGGTCTGGCATAAAGGGATCGCCCTATGAGCTTTGATCGCAGCAAAAAACCGACCTGGCGCCAGGGCTACCGCTACCAGTACGAACCCGCGCAAAAAGGCCATGTGTTGCTCTACCCCGAAGGCATGATCAAGCTCAACGACAGCGCCGCGCTGATTGGTGGGTTGATCGACGGTGAGCGCGACGTGGCGGCGATCATCACTGAGCTGGATAAACAATTCCCCGGTGTGCCTGAGCTGGGTGATGACATCGAGCAATTCATGGAGGTCGCCCGTGCCGAGCACTGGATCACCCTTGCCTGAAAAACCGGCGATCGGCCTGCCGCTGTGGCTGCTCGCCGAGCTGACCTACCGCTGCCCGTTGCAATGCCCGTATTGCTCCAACCCGCTGGACTTTGCCGAGCAAGGCAAGGAGCTGAGCACCGAGCAATGGATCAAGGTGTTTCGCGAGGCTCGTGAGATGGGCGCCGCACAATTGGGGTTTTCCGGCGGTGAGCCGCTGGTGCGCCAGGACCTGGCCGAGTTGATCGCTGAGGCGCGCAAGCTGGGCTTCTACACCAACCTGATCACCTCGGGCATCGGCCTGACCGAGCAGAAGATCAGCGACTTCAAGAAAGCCGGCCTGGACCATATCCAGATCAGCTTCCAGGCCAGCGACGAACAGGTAAACAACCTGCTGGCCGGTTCGAAAAAAGCCTTCGCGCAAAAGCTGGAAATGGCCCGTGCAGTGAAGGCGCACGGCTACCCGATGGTGCTGAACTTCGTCACCCACCGGCACAATATCGACAAGATCGACCGCATCATCGAGCTGTGCATCGCGCTGGAGGCGGACTTTGTCGAACTCGCCACCTGCCAGTTCTACGGCTGGGCGCAGCTCAATCGTGTGGGCCTGTTGCCGACCCAGGAGCAACTGGTGCGCGCCGAACGCATCACCAACGAATACCGCGCCAAGCTCGAAGCCGAAGGCCACCCGTGCAAGCTGATCTTCGTCACCCCGGATTACTACGAGGAACGCCCGAAAGCCTGCATGAACGGCTGGGGCAGTATCTTTCTGACGGTAACACCCGACGGCACCGCCCTGCCTTGCCATGGCGCTCGACAGATGCCGGTGCAGTTTCCCAATGTGCGCGACCACAGCATGCAGCACATCTGGTACGACTCCTTCGGCTTCAACCGCTTTCGCGGCTATGACTGGATGCCCGAGCCGTGCCGTTCATGCGATGAAAAGGAAAAGGACTTCGGCGGCTGCCGCTGCCAGGCTTTCATGCTCACGGGGGATGCGAGCAATGCCGACCCGGTGTGCAGCAAGTCCGAGCAACACGGCATCATCCTTCAAGCACGGGAAGAAGCCGAACATGCCACCCAGACCATCGAGCAACTGGCCTTTCGCAATGAGCGCAACTCACGGCTCATCGCAAAAGGCTGACGACCTCAGCGCTTGGCGATGATGTACACGGCGTGGATGATGCCCGGGAAGTAACCGCATAAGGTCAGCAGGATGTTCAGCCAGAACGCGCCGGCAAACCCCACTTGCAGGAACACACCCAGTGGCGGCAGCAGAATGGCGATGATGATACGAATGAAATCCATGGGTCAGCTCCAAAAAGTCGGCTCGTGTGAGCCGTGTAGCTAATCGACCTTGGGGGTTCGTGAGGGTTCAGTGGGATCTGGCACCGGGCCATACCGAAGTGCACAGTCAAAAAAACGCCCCCAGCCGAAAAAATCAGGCTGGAGGCGACGCGTAGACCGCGAGACGGTTCAGGAATAAGGGGTTAAACGGCGATGCCCTTGCGGCATTGCAACTGCGCGGTGCGCACGCGGGAGAAAGCGCGGGCCAGGCGCAGGAGCATTTCGTCGATATTGCTCTTGCTCACGGTCAGCGCCGGCGTGAAGCGCAGGCAGTCGGGCTGCGGGGCGGTCAGGATCAAGCCTTCATGAAGTGCAGCTTTTACTACGGCGTCCGCAGAGTCATCCGACAGCGTCAGCCCCCACATCAGGCCGTGACCGCGCAGTTCGCCGTGATCGTAGCGATAAGCCAGGCGGGCCAGGCCTTCACCCAGGTAAGCACCCGACTCGCGCACATGTTCAAAGAAGCCGTTCTCCAACACAGTATCGAGGACCGCGACACCGGCCGACGCCATCAGCGCGTTGCCATGATGGGTGCCTTCCAGCTCCCCCACTTCAAAGCAACAGGCTTTGCCCCGCGCCAACAGCGCCGCCAACGGTACGCCGCCGCCCAGGCCTTTGCCGAGGGTAACGATGTCGGCCCGCACGCCGTACTGCTCTTGCGCGAGCAAGGTGCCGCAACGGCCGATGCCGGTTTGCACTTCGTCGAGGATCAGCAGAATCCCCAGCTCACGACACAGGCGCTCAACGCCTTTAAGGTAGTGATCGGTCGCCGGGATGACCCCGGCTTCACTCTGGATCGGCTCCAGCATGATGGCGACGGTGTGTGCATCGACCGCGGCGTGCAAGGCCGGCAGGTCGTTGAACGGCACATGGCTGAAACCCGGCAACTGCGGCTCAAAGCGGTTTTCCTGGGTGCTCGCCGAGGCCGACATCGCCGCAAAGCTGCGACCATGACAACCGTTGCTGGCACTGATGATTCGATACGCGCCACCGCGATACAACTGCCCCCATTTGCGCGCCAGCTTGATCGCCGCTTCGCAGGCTTCCGCGCCACTGTTGAGCAGATACGCCTGGTCGCTGCCGGTGCGATGACACAAGCGCTCGACCAGAGTGAGTTGGGCGCGATTGTGCAGGGCATTGCCGGGATTGATCAGGGATTGGGTCTGATCAGCCAGGGCTTTGATCAGGACCTGTGGGCTGTGGCCGAGGCTATTGGCGGCACTGCCCTGGCTGAAATCCAGGTAGGCACGGTCATCGCTGTCCCACAGCCAGGATGCCTGGCCACGTACAAAGACTTGTGGGGGGCGTGCCACGGTTGGCATCAGGCATTCGCCGGGGAGATCTTCATGGGGCGCGTCCAGGATCAGGTCATCCAGGCTCGCCGCGGGGCGACGCAAATTGAACAGGTTCACACTTTACCTCCCATGGCAACCACGCCTTGGTCGGTCCCACCGGCAAAACCCCACGAGAGGTTTTTTGCCTTGCCTATGCAAATACCATCAACATAAACGCTATTCATTGCCCGATCTGGCCCTGTAAGCCTTGTGGATAGGCGCTAGACTAGGCGTCTCGGCGGCTAACGGCCATTTCGATTTTCCAGCTTTTTCGATAAGAAAGACTTATGGATTTCAAGCAACTGCGTTATTTCGTCGCGGTATATGAAGAAGGCCACGTGGGCCGTGCCGCTGAACGCCTGTCGATCTCCCAACCGGCGCTGTCACAGCAGATTCGCCAACTGGAGCAGAACCTGGATGTCAGCCTGTTCGAGCGCAGCAGCAAGCGCCTGTTACCGACACTCGCCGCCCATACCTTGTACAACCACGCCCTGCCGTTGATCGACGGTATGCAGCAAGCCGTCGAAGCCTTGCGCAACTTCAAGGGCCAGGCACTGCGCACCTTGGCCATCGGCGTCCTGCAAACCGTGCACACCAGCCTGGTGCCGCAGATGCTGGAGCGGGTGCGCAAGGCCCAACCCCACCTGGTGGTGCAGATCTACGAATTGACCGGGATTGAGATTGAACGGCGGCTGCTCAACGGTTCGCTGGACATCGGCATCAGTTACCTGCCGCCACGCCAGCCGGGCCTGCACGGTGTGCTGTTGTATGAAGATGAACTGAAAGTGGTGATCCCCGAGGATCACCCCCTGCGCGAGTTCAAGAAGGTCTCGCTGAAACAGGCGGCCGAATTGCCGATGTTGCTGCTGGGAGAAGAGTTTCAGGTTCGACAGATCTGGCAGGGCCAGTTGGCTAACCTCGGGCGGCGCCCGCAAGTGCAAGCGGAGCTCAATACCATGGTGGGGATTCTCGACAGCCTGCCCCATACCAAACTGGCGACCGTCTTGCCGGGCCGTTCCCAGGATGAACACAACAGCCAGTCGCTGCTGTGGAAGCCCTTGAGTGAACCCAGGGTGCCGCTGAAAGTGGGCCTGGTGTGCCGCGATGTGCAGCGTCAGCAGGCCACGATGGCGTTGCTGCGCACCTTGCTTGAAGACGTGATGAATGCCCCGCTGGCCCAGCCCTGAACTCAGCGCCCCTGACTTTTTCGCGGGCAAAAGAAAACCCCGCCGAAGCGGGGCTTTGCAGACTGTTTCCCTGACATCCATTTCACTCCGCCATCCTGGCAGAATCCTACGTGTCCGTGTTGTTGCTTTGCGCTTCCTGCGCGACGTCCATGTGAAGTAGATTATCCGTGGATCCAATTTGGCGATAGAGGACGAATAGCGGCACGTCATGTAAGAGAATGCTTACACGCCCTCCACCCCCTTAGAACTGCGCTTCATCCAGCAAAAACAGCGATTCGCTACCGGCTTTTACAGACGCACTCAGTGAGTGAATCCGCGGCAACAGGCGGGCAAAGTAGAACCGTGCAGTGCCCAGCTTGCTGGCGTAGAAATCTTCCTGCGCCTCTTTGCCCAACGCGGCCTTAGCCATCAATGCCCACATATAGGCATAGGCCATGTATCCAAATGCATGCAGGTATTCCACCGAGGCCGCGCCGATTTCATTCGGGTTGGTCTTGGCGCGGTCCAGCACCCAGGCGGTCAGGTCGTCCAGGTTATCCACCGCCGCGTTCAGCGGCTTGGTGAACTCGGCCAGCTCAGGGCCCGCAGTGGCGGTGAACTGGCGAATCTCATCGGCGAACAAGGTGTAGAACGCACCGCCGCTGCCGACGATCTTGCGCCCCATCAAGTCCAACGCCTGGATGCCATTGGTGCCTTCGTAGATCTGGGTGATACGCACATCGCGCACCAGTTGCTCCTGGCCCCATTCACGAATGTAGCCGTGGCCGCCAAACACTTGCTGGCCGAGCACGGCGGTTTCCAGGCCCAGGTCGGTGAGGAACGCTTTGGCGACGGGGGTCAACAGCGCCACCAGGTTGTCGGCACGCTCGCGGGTGGCAGCGTCTTCACTGAACTTGGCGATGTCCAACTGCGTCGCCACGTAAGTGGAGAACGCACGGCCGCCTTCGTTCGAGGCTTTCATGGTCAGCAGCATACGGCGCACGTCGGGGTGCACGATGATCGGATCAGCCACCTTGTCCTTGGCCTGCGCCCCCAGGGGCGAACGGCTCTGCAAGCGGTCACGCGCATATTCGATCGCGTTCTGGTACGAGCGCTCGCCGGACGCCAGGCCCTGGATACCCACCCCCAGGCGCTCGTAGTTCATCATGGTGAACATCGCTGCCAACCCACGGTTAGGCTCGCCCACCAGGTAGCCGACCGCTTCGTCGAAGTTCATCACGCAGGTCGCCGACGCCTGGATACCCATCTTGTGTTCAATGGAACCGCAGCTCACCGGGTTACGCGCGCCCAGGCTGCCGTCGGCGTTCACCATGAACTTCGGCACCAGGAACAACGAAATGCCCTTGGGACCGGCCGGCGCATCCGGCAACTTGGCCAGCACCAGGTGGATGATGTTTTCCGTCAGGTCGTGTTCACCACCGGTGATAAAGATCTTGGTGCCGCTGACTTTGTAGGACCCATCCGATTGAGGCTCGGCCTTGGTCCGGATAATGCCCAGGTCGGTGCCGGCATGGGCCTCGGTCAGGCACATGGAACCGGCCCACTTGCCGGAGTACATATTCGGCAGGTAGGTGGCCTTGAGCGCCTCGCTGGCATGGGTGTTGATCGATACACAGGCGCCCGAGGTCAACATCGGGTACAGGCCGAACGCCAGGCTCGACGAGTTGATCATCTCTTCGACCTGGGCCGACACGGCCTTGGGCATGCCCATGCCACCGAAGATCGGGTCACCGCCGACACCGACCCAGCCACCTTCCGCGTAGGTTTTGTACGCCTGGGGGAAACCCTCCGGCGTGGTGACGACCGTGTCCGCCCAGTGGCAACCCTGTTCATCGCCACCACGGCTGAGCGGGGCGATGGATTTGGCGGTGACTTTGCCGGCCTCTTCAAGGATCGCCTCAACGGTTTCGGCATCTACGGTGTCTGCCAATGCCGGCAATTGGGCCCAAGTTTTGGCGACCTCAAAAACTTCGTTGAGGACGAAGCGCATATCACGCAGCGGCGCTTTGTAATCAGCCATGGCAAACCTCGTGAGAACGTGAAAAGTGATTCGATAGGATCGGTTTTACAGGCTCCGAGTGTACCCGAACAACTTTTCAGACACATAGGGTCCACTTGTGACTGATTGGTATTTTTAAGTCATCACAACGCAAATGCCTCCGCAGACAGACTCATCAGGCAGTCACTGCCGGCTTCCACGGACGCCCGATGGGTCGCAGTACGTGGCAGCAAGCGCTTGAAATAGAAGTCGCAGGTGGCCAGCTTGGCTGTGGCGAAGTCGCTGTCGCCCTGTTCCAGCGCTGCAATCGCCATACGCAGCCACAGGTAGGCAAGGATGACGTAACCGCTGTACATCAGGTAATCCACCGCAGCGGCGCCCACTTCGTCAGGGTTTTTCATCGCGGCCATCCCGACCTGGGTGGTCAGCTCGCCCCATTCCTGGTTCAGTTGATTGAGCTGCAGCACATAGCCTTTGAGCTGCGCATGCTCGGCATTCGCCGCGCAAAACTTATGCACAATCCTGGTAAAGCCGCGCAGCAGCTTGCCCTGGCTGCCCAACACCTTGCGCCCCAGCAGGTCGAGGGCCTGGATGCCGTTGGTGCCTTCATAGATCGGCGCAATCCGCGCATCGCGTGCCAGTTGCTCCATGCCCCACTCACGAATGTAGCCATGGCCGCCGAATACCTGCATGCCGTGGTTGGTCACCTCCAGCCCGGTATCGGTCATAAAGGCTTTGCAGATCGGCGTCAGGAACGCCAGCAGGTCTTCAGCCTCCTGGCGCTGGCCGGCGTCGCGGCTCAGGTGCGCGGTGTCGAGCAGTTGCGCGGTGAAATAGGTCAGCGCCCGGTTGCCCTCGTTGAACGCTTTCATGGTCAGCAACATACGGCGTACATCGGGGTGCACGATGATCGGGTCGGCGGCTTTTTCCGGCGCCTTGGCGCCGGTAAGCGAGCGCATTTGCAGGCGGTCGTTGGCGTACTTGATCGCGCCCTGGAAGCTCGCCTCGCCGTTACACAGGCCCTGCATGCCGGTCCCCAGGCGTGCATGGTTCATCATGGTGAACATGCAGTTGAGGCCCTTGTTCGCCTCGCCAATCAAAAAGCCCCGGGCGCCGTCAAAGTTCAGCACGCAGGTGGCCGAGCCCTTGATGCCCATCTTGTGCTCGATGGAGCCGCAATGCACGGCGTTGCGTTCACCGGAATCGGCATGAAACTTGGGCACGATAAAGAGGGAGATGCCCTTGGTGCCCGCTGGCGCATCCGGCAGCTTGGCCAGCACCAGGTGGATGATATTGGCGCTCATGTCGTGTTCACCGGCCGAGATGAAAATCTTGCTGCCGGTGACGGCGTAGCTGCCATCCGCCTGGGGCACGGCACGGGTCTTGATCAGGCCCAGGTCGGTACCGCAGTGGGCTTCGGTCAGGCACATGGTGCCGGTCCATTGGCCGGCGGTGAGTTTGCTCAGGTAGGTGGCTTTCTGTTCCTCGGTGCCATGGGCGTGGATCGCCGACATCGCGCCGTGGGTCAGCCCCGGGTACATACCCCAGGAGGTGTTACTGGAGCCGATCATTTCGCTCAGCACCAGGCCCAGGGATTGCGGCAAGCCTTGGCCTCCGTAGGCGGGGTCTGCCGCCACGCCGTGCCAGCCACCTTCCACGTACTGGGCGAAGGCTTCCTTGAAACCTTTGGGCGTGGTCACCACGCCATTATCGAAATGGCAGCCTTCTTCATCGCCACTGCGATTGAGCGGTGCCAGCACGTTCTCGCAAAATTTCGCACCTTCTTCGAGGATCGCACTGACCATGTCCGGGCTGGCGTCCGTCGCGCCCAGCGCGGCGTAATGGCCATGGAAGTCGAACACGTGGTCGATCAGAAAGCGCATGTCGCGCAGGGGAGCTTTGTACTCAGGCATGGCAATGTCTCCGGCAGCAGATGATTTCAACCTACTGCCGGCCAGCGCCCCGGACAATCACTGTAGAGCCGCTGAATACACCACCATCACTCAACCGGCAGCGCTCTCCATGCGCACAGCGCCGCGGCGGGTTTGCCCGGCCGCGACCACGCAATTACGCCCGGCGCCCTTGGCGGCGTAGAGCGCCTGGTCGGCGGACTTGAGCACCTCTTCGGGCGTGCGCTGCTCAGCCTGGCGCTCGGCCACGCCGATGCTGACGGTCACCGAGACACTTGAGGCGCCACTCCCCGCCCGGCGTTGACGGCCCTGCTGATCGTCCTGGGGCCGGTCTGAGTGGCGCAACTTGATGTCGTAGTCGGCGATGATCTCGCGAATTTCCTCCAGGTGCGGCATGCACTCGTCCAGGGTCTTGCCGGCAAATACCACGGCGAACTCTTCACCGCCGTAACGGTAGGCACGCCCACCCCCATTGACCTTGGACAGTTTGCTCGCCACCAGGCGCAGCACTTGGTCCCCCACATCGTGGCCATGGGTGTCGTTGAAACGCTTGAAGTGGTCGACGTCGCTCATGGCCAGCACATAGTTGCGCCCCAGCCGCTGCATGCGCTCGTTGAGGGCACGACGCCCCGGCAGGCCGGTCAGCTCGTCACGGAAGGCCATTTGATAGGCCTCGTGGGCGACACCGGCAGCGATCATCAGCATCACTTGGCTGCACATGATGTTCAGGGTAAACGGCAGGATAAATGTCTGCGGCAGCATCCAGAACATCCCCAGCAGCCCGACCATCTGCGCCGCATGCAGCGGCCGCGGCTGGTACCAGTACTGCGCCGCCAGGGTCAGGAAACCAATCAGGAACATCGGGTACGACAGCTGGATCAGGCTCATCCAGGTGCCATGCAACGCCGGCCAGCGAATTTCGGCCAACCAGTTGAGCAGCGCCTGGGGATAACTTTGCTCAAGAGCCAGGGCCACGCTGCCTACCGCCAGCAACACAGCACCACGTGCGACAAAGTCGCGGAACAGGTGGGTCTTTTCTTGCCACAGGGCATAGACGCTGAACAACACGGGCAACAGCAGGCAACACAGGTGGAACACCACCGCCGCGTCTTCGCGAACCCGGCCATTGTCTCGGTAGAAATCGGTCTGGGTGTCGAGCAGGAAGTAGACGATGTACACCGTGATCATCAGGAACAGTTCACGCTGGCGCCGATAGACCGCGCAATACGATCCGCCGAGCAACAGCACCAGGGTCGGCAACACGTTGAACAGCGAAGTGAAGAAGACGTTGAGGTCCTTGACGTACGCAGCCGAGAGCCCGGCCAGCAATAGCAGCAACGAAGGAAAGAAATGACTGAAACGTACTGCGGACACGCGCGACAAGGGTAAAACTCCGACCCGCAAAAAAGATGGCACAGTGCCTTCATTCGGACAGTTAAGCACAACCTGCCTGAGATGTATCACATTGCCATCACTGTAACGGCAGCTCGACGCAATCCCTGAGCGCAACGCTGCGTTTTTTATCGTCGAAAAAAAACCGCCGCTCCCGAAGGAAGCGGCGGCCCTGAAGTGAACCCGGTAAGGCTTAGTAAGCCAGGCCGAAGTCCTCTTCTTTCATGTCCATCAGGTTGTTGGCGCCCGACAGCATGGTGGCTACGTGGGTGCGGGTACGCGGCAGGATGCGTTGGAAGTAGAAGCGCGCGGTCTGCAGCTTGGCGGTGTAGAACGCTGCCTCGCTGGTGCCGGCAGCCAGTTTCTCGGCGGCCAGGCGGGCCATGTCGGCCCAGAAGTACGCCAGGCACGCGTAACCGGAGTACATCAGGTAGTCCACCGAAGCAGCACCGACCTCTTCACGGTCTTTCATCGCCGCCATGCCGACCTTCATGGTCAACTCGCCCCACTCTTTGTTCAGCGCAGCCAGTGGCGTTACGAATTCCTTGACGGCTTCGTTGCCTTCGTTGGCCTGGCAGAACTTGTGGACGATCTTGGTGAAGCCTTTCAGTGCTTCGCCCTGGGTCATCAGCACTTTACGGCCGAGCAGGTCCAGCGCCTGGATACCGGTGGTGCCTTCGTACAGCATCGAAATGCGGCTGTCGCGAACGTTCTGCTCCATGCCCCACTCGGCGATAAAGCCGTGGCCGCCGTAGATTTGCACACCGTGGTTAGCCGATTCAAAACCGACTTCGGTCATGAACGCCTTGGCGATCGGGGTCATGAACGCCAGCAGGCCATCGGCCTGTTTCTTGGCTTCGTCGTCGGTGCCGTACTTGACGATGTCCACTTGCTTGGCGGTGAAGTACACCATCGCACGGTTGCCTTCAGCGAAGGCTTTCATGGTCAGCAGCATGCGGCGCACGTCAGGGTGCACGATGATGGGGTCGGCCGCCTTGTCCGGCGCTTTCGGGCCTGTCAGGGAACGCATTTGCAGGCGATCACGAGCGTATTTCAGGCCGCCCTGGAAACCGATCTCGGCGTGGGCCAGGCCTTGCAGCGCGGTGCCCAGGCGAGCGGTGTTCATAAAGGTGAACATGCAGTTCAGGCCTTTGTTCGCCGGGCCGATCAGGAAACCGGTGGCCGCGTCGAAGTTCATCACGCAGGTGGCGTTACCGTGGATGCCCATCTTGTGTTCCAGGGAACCACAGGTCACGGCGTTGCGTGCACCGATCGAGCCATCGGCGTTGGGCAGGAACTTGGGCACAATAAACAGCGAGATGCCTTTGGTGCCCGCCGGTGCATCCGGCAGGCGGGCCAGTACGATGTGGACGATGTTATCGGCCATGTCGTGCTCACCGGCCGAGATGAAGATCTTGGTGCCGGAGACTTTGTAGGAACCGTCGGCCTGAGGTTCGGCCTTGGTACGCAGCATGCCCAGGTCGGTACCACAGTGAGGCTCGGTCAGGCACATGGTGCCGGTCCATTCGCCCGATACCAGTTTGGTCAGGTAGGCGTCCTGTTGCTCGGGGGTGCCGTGCTCGGAAATGGTGTTCATCGCACCATGGGACAGGCCGGGGTACATGCCCCACGACCAGTTGGCTTCACCGACCATTTCGCTGACAGCCAGGCCCAGGGATTCCGGCAGGCCTTGGCCACCATGCGCCACGTCGTGGGCCAGGCTTGGCCAGCCGCCTTCGACGAACTGTTTGTAGGCTTCTTTGAAACCAGCAGGGGTCTTAACGCCTGACTCGCTCCAGGTGCACCCTTCGATGTCACCCACGCGGTTCAACGGTGCCAGCACTTGCTCACAGAACTTGGCGCCTTCTTCGAGAATGGCGTCAACCATGTCCGGGGTAGCGTCCTGGCAAGCCGGCAGGCTCTGATAGTGCGCTTCATAACCAAGCAGTTCGTCACGAACGAAGCGAATATCACGCAAGGGGGCCTTGTAGTCAGGCATAGCGATAAACCTCTGCTGATGTATCTGGAATGAACAACCGCGTGGATTTGTTATGGCGGTCAAACAGGTGTTTGAAACATACGTTTACGACCTGGGGTTGTCAAGCGTCCACCCGACACCGTTTGTCCTGATGCAGGTTATGGGCAGACACGGCCACGCCTGCGGCGGGATGCCACATCAGAAGGATATGCAGAAAATTCAGAGGGAAGGCATGTGGCAATGCGGGGCTTATTGTGGCGAGCGGGCTGGTTGTGGCGAGCGGGCTTGCCCCGCGTTGGGCTGCGCAGCAGCCCCAATAAATCTGAATGCGGTGTATCAGGTATTACCAGGGTGGTTGGTTTTGGGGCCGCTTCGCAGCCCAACGCGGGGCAAGCCTGCTCGCCACAACAAGCCCGCTCACCACAGGGGGCCCGCTCGCCACGAGGGCCCGCGCGTAGAGGGGGTCAGGGATTAAGCGAAGGTATCGATCAACGTGCCGAGCATTTCGTCCGAAGCCTTGGCGACTTTCGCGCCGAGCTCCACTTGAAACTTGCCTTGCGCCATTTCCACCATGTTGCTCGCCGAATTGGACGGCTGGGCGCGGGCGTTGGCACGTAGAAGGTCTACCTGCGCATCCGAGGGCTGGGTTGTCGCGGCGCTGGCAATCTTGCCGGCGGCCTGGTCGACACGGCTTTGCCCGGCCTGAATGGTGCTCAAGCCCGAATAAAACGCACTGCTGCCAGAGATTTCCATGGCGTGGCCCTGCTAAGAGAATCGTGAAGTTGAATTGAAGCAGAGATCCTGTCAAAAGGCCCGTCAAAAACGCTAATGGCATAATGCCTTATCGATAGCCAAAATCAGTCAAGCAGGTCCAGTTGCAGGTGCTCGGCCACCGCCTCAGCACTGGCGTGCTTGAGTTTCGGCACCCGGCCCAGGCAAGGAGCGGGCAAGCGCTCGGCCAGGGTGGCGAGGTTTTCTTCCAGACGAGAGGTCTTGGGGTCGATGATATTCGCCACCCAGCCCGCCAGGGGCAAACCGTCCCTTGCGATAGCTTCGGCAGTCAGTA
This sequence comes from Pseudomonas sp. MPR-R2A5, assembly GCF_058793055.1. Classification (NCBI taxonomy): domain Bacteria; kingdom Pseudomonadati; phylum Pseudomonadota; class Gammaproteobacteria; order Pseudomonadales; family Pseudomonadaceae; genus Pseudomonas; species Pseudomonas sp. MPR-R2A5. The sequence goes on along the minus strand of NZ_JBXAFK010000001.1, from coordinate 229,750 downwards.
ACGCATGGCTGATGCACCCCAGGCGCACGCCCACCACCAGGATCACCGGTAACTTGAGCGCCATGGCCAGGTCCGACAGGTTGTCCTGATCAGCCAATGGCACGCGCCAGCCGCCCGCGCCTTCGATCAAGGTGAAATCTGCTTGCCGTGCCAGGACCTGCTGCATGGGTTTGAGCAGCGACTGCACCGTCAGCGCCACACCCGCCTCTCGCGCGGCCAAATGGGGGGCAATGGCCGGTTCGAACGCCACCGGGTTGACCTCGGCATACGTCAGCGGTAATGAACACTCAGCGAGCAGCGCCAGGGCGTCGGCGTTGCGCAAGCCCTTGGGCGTGACCTGGCAACCGGAAGCAACCGGTTTGCCGGCGGCGGTGCTTTTGCCAGCCTGGCGCGCCGCGCGCAGCAGGCCGGCAGCGACGGTGGTCTTGCCGACATCGGTGTCGGTACCGGTGATGAAATAAGCGGCGCTCATAAAGGTTTCTCCAGTACGGCGTACACCACTTGGTAAGTCGCCGGCAGGCCCTGGGCCCGACGGAACCGCTCATAAGCGTTCACCAGTGCAACAATCCGCGCACGCCCCGTCAACCCTCCCGGTCGCCCAGGGTTGAGATTGTGCGCCCCCAGCGCCTTCAATTCATGGGTCAGGCTGCGCACATCCGGGTAGTGCAGCACATGGGGTTGACGCTCCAGGCTGATCACACGCAAGCCACTGGCCACGCACAACTGCTGGTAAGCCTCGAAGGTCCGGAAGCGATTGACGTGCACCAGGCCATCCGCTGCCCGCCAGCTTTCGCGCAACTCATCCAGGGTGCCCACGCACAAGCTTGCGAACGCCAGCACGCCACCGGGCTGCAGCACTCGATACGCCTCGTTGAGCACCGCCGCGAAGTCCGCACACCATTGCACCGCCAGGCTGGAGAAGATCAGCCCGCAACCGCCATCCCGCAATGGCAGGCGCTCGGCATCGCCGGCGATGAAATGCTCGGCGCCCCCCAGAGGCCGTGCATGGTTGAGCATGCCTTCGGCAATATCCAGCGCCACGCCGTGGCTGGCGGGCCACATGCCGCCCAGCACCCGGCTGAAATACCCCGTGCCACAGCCCATATCCAGCCAGCGTTGCGGCGCCCCGGCAGACGGTAAGCGGGCCAGCAGTTCATGCCCCACCGCCCGCTGCAACTCGGCGACACTGTCGTAACTGGCCGCCGCACGGGAAAACGAGGCCGCTACCTGACGCTTGTCCGGCAAGGCGCCTGGCAGGGGAGGATGGGATAAATCAGTCATCAACGCACTCATGCAAAAAAGCCTGGATAGCCCCCGCCACGCCGTGGGGGTCTTCCAGAAGAAAAGCGTGACCGGCCTGTTCAATCAGGCCGATTTCCACATCGGGGAGCAACGCCAGCAGATCACTGGCGGCTTCGGCCGGCACCAGCCCGTCCAGGCCGGCAAACAGGTGCAACTGGGGGCCGCGAAACGCTTGCAGGGCGGCGCGGGTATCGAGTTGGGCCAGCAACTCAAGGCCTGGCATCAACACGCTGGCGGGTGAATTCGGCGCACCGCTGACCAGTAATCGCGAAAGCCCGCGTGGGTCCTCGGCACCCTTGGCGCACAACAGGCCAAAACGCTTGAGCGTGACTTGGGAATCGGCGTGGCAGCCCGCCAAAAAAGCATCGAAGGTCTCGCCGGGCATCGCATTCGGCCAGCCATCGTGGGCGACGAAACACGGGTTGCTCGCCAGGGTCAGCAGGCCGCAACAGCGCTCGCCACGCCTTGCAGCCAGCTCGGAAGCGAGCATACCGCCCAGCGACCAACCGCCCAGCCAGGCGTTGTCCGGCAGCGTGGCGTCGAGTTCGTCGAGCCACTCCTCCAGGTCGCAGGAATCCAACGCCGGCAACGGCTCGATCTGCACCTGCAAGTGTTCGTCCAGCCCACGCAGGGCGGCGGCCAACGGCTCCAGCGGTGACACGCCGAGGCCCCAGCCGGGCAACAGAATCAGTCGATCACGCATGGTCGGGCTCCGTGGCACCCAGCAAGCGGAAGCACGCCTCCAACGCATTTAACAATAGCTGCACCTGCGCCTCGCTGTGGGCGGCCGTCAATGTCACACGCAACCGCGCGCTGCCGGCAGGCACGGTGGGTGGGCGGATCGCGGTGACCATCAGGCCACGCTCGCGCAGCATCTGCGACAGGCGCACGGCCTTGGCACTGTCGCCGATCAGGATCGGCTGGATCGGTGTAAAGCTGTCCATCAAGTCCAGCCCGAGCTGCTCGGCGCCCTGACGGAACTGGCGGATCAGGCGATTAAGGTGCTCGCGTCGCCAATGCTCGGTGCGCAGCAATTCCAGGCTTTTGAGGGTGGCGCAAGCCAGCGCCGGTGGCTGGCTGGTGGTGTAGATATACGGCCGCGCAAACTGGATCAGGCTTTCGATCAGCTCCTCGCTGCCCGCCACAAACGCCCCGGCGGTGCCGAACGCTTTGCCCAGGGTACCGACCAGCACCGGCACGTCGTCCTGGCTCAAGCCGAAATGCTCGACGATCCCGCCACCGTTGGCACCCAGCGGGCCAAAGCCATGGGCGTCATCCACCATCAACCAGGCGCCCTTGGCTCTCGCTTCACGGGCCAGCGCTGGCAGGTCGGCCAGGTCGCCATCCATGCTGAACACGCCGTCGGTGACCACCAGGGTGTTGCCGCTGGCTTTCTCCAGGCGCTTGGCCAGGCTGGCGGCGTCGTTGTGCAGGTAGCGATTGAAGCGCGCGCCGGACAGCAGGCCGGCGTCCAGCAACGAAGCGTGGTTGAGGCGGTCTTCCAGCACGGTATCGCCCTGCCCCACCAGTGCGGTGACTGCACCGAGGTTGGCCATGTAGCCGGTGGTAAACAGCAATGCCCGCGGGCGACCGGTGAGGTCGGCCAGGGCTTCTTCCAGCTCATGGTGCGGCGTGGCATGGCCCACCACCAAGTGCGAAGCGCCGCCGCCCACGCCCCAACGGGACGCGCCGGCGCGCCAGGCCTCGATCACTTGCGGGTGATTGGCAAGGCCCAGGTAATCGTTATTGCAGAACGCCAGGAGGGGTTGGCCGTCGACCACCACTTCCGGGCCTTGAGGGCTCTGGAGCAGCGGGCGTTGCCGGTAAAGGTGTTCGGCACGGCGGGCAGCGAGGCGCGCGGAGAGATCAAAAGACATGCAGGCCTCGGACTGGCAGGTTCAACTCGATCAGAACAGGTGGGAGGGAGCATGCCCCCGATAGCCATTCGTCAGTTGAAACCTAGGTCGACTGACACGCCGCAATCGGGGGCAAGCCCCCTCCCACCGTTGTTCTGTATTTCAATCAAACAACGGCGTTATAGAACTGCTCGCTGCTCTTGTGCTCCACCAGCGCCTGTTCAATCGCAGCCTGATGCACTTCATCGGCATGCTCTTCGCGGGCTTCAGGCTGGATGCCCAGGCGCGCGAACAGTTGCATGTCCTTGTCAGCCTGCGGGTTAGCGGTAGTCAGCAGCTTGTCGCCGTAGAAAATCGAGTTGGCGCCGGCAAAGAAGGCCAGGGCCTGCATCTGCTCATTCATCGCTTCACGGCCGGCCGAAAGGCGCACATGGGACTGCGGCATCAGGATGCGCGCTACCGCCAGCATGCGGATGAAATCGAACGGGTCGATGTCCTCGGCGTTTTCCAGCGGCGTGCCGGCGACTTTTACCAGCATGTTGATCGGCACCGACTCCGGGTGCTCGGGCAGGTTGGCCAGCTGGATCAGCAGGTTGGCGCGGTCGTCGAGGGACTCGCCCATGCCGAGGATGCCGCCGGAGCAGATCTTCATTCCCGAGTCCCGCACGTAGGCCAGGGTTTGCAGGCGCTCGGCGTAGGTGCGGGTGGTGATGATCGAACCGTAGAACTCCGGCGAGGTGTCGAGGTTGTGGTTGTAGTAGTCCAGGCCGGCCTGGGCCAGCGCTTGGGTCTGGTCCTGGTCGAGGCGGCCGAGGGTCATGCAGGTTTCCAGGCCCATGGCCTTCACGCCCTTGACCATCTCCAGCACGTAGGGCATGTCTTTGGCCGACGGGTGTTTCCATGCAGCGCCCATGCAGAAGCGCGTCGAGCCGATGGCTTTGGCGCGGGCAGCCTCTTCGAGGACCTTCTGCACTTCCAGCAGCTTTTCTTTTTCGAGGCCCGTGTTGTAGTGGCCCGACTGCGGACAATATTTGCAATCTTCCGGGCAGGCACCGGTCTTGATCGACAGCAACGTCGACACCTGCACACGGTTGGCATCGAAATGCGCGCGGTGCACGGTCTGCGCCTGGAACAACAGGTCATTGAACGGCTGCACGAACAGGGCTTTGACTTCGGCTAAGGACCAATCGTGACGCAGGGTTGCAGTGGTGCTGGCGCTCATGGGCGATTCCTTGATTATGCTTGGGCTTTCGCTGTGGGAAGGGCAATACCCACAGGCACGACACGGATGCTCGGCATATTTAAGGAAGAATCATGCACTGTCAACCGAGATACAAACACCAGGTTTACATCTGGTTAAAAAACACACAAACCTGTTTAATCTGCGATGAGGCGACCGAAAGCGCCGATTGCGTGTGCAACGTCTGCGAAACCGAGCTGCCGTGGCTGATGGAACAGTGCGAAGTGTGCGCCCTGCCCTTGCCGATGGAGGGTCTGGTCTGCGGCCAATGCCAAAAATACCCGCCGGCCTTTAAACAGGTGGTCGCCCCCTGGTCCTACAGTTTCCCGGTCGACACCCTCATCAGCCGCTTCAAGCACCAGGCTCGCTGGCCGCTCGGGCATCTGCTGGGGCGCTTGCTCGCGCGCTACCTGCAACATCGCTTCGAGCAGGCCGACCTCAGCCGCCCGGACTGCCTGCTGCCCGTGCCCCTGGCCCGCAAGCGCCTGCGCGAACGTGGCTATAACCAGGCACTGATGCTGGCTCGCTGGCTCAGCGCCGAGCTGGACCTCGAATACGATGAGCACCTGTTGTTACGTCCCCATGAAACCGTGGCGCAACAAACCCTCGACGCCAAGGCTCGCAGCCGCAACCTGCTCAGCGCCTTTGCCCTGGCACCCGGCGCCCAGGTGCAGGGCCGTCACCTGGCGCTGGTGGACGATGTGCTCACCACCGGCGCCACCGCCCACAGCCTGGCGCAACTGTTGATGGAGGCCGGCGCGCGGCAGGTCGATGTGTACTGCCTGGCCCGCACGCCCAAACCAGGCGCCTGACTTGACTCCCGGGCGCCAGGGCGGCAACGTCCCCTGCATCTCATCGAAGCGTATTCCCATGTCCCTGCCCACTTCCCTCAGCCAACACATCATCCGCCGCCCCCAGCGCATCGCCTTGCTGGGCCACATTGCCGAGCAGGGCTCCATCACCCGCGCCGCCAAAAGCGCCGGCCTGAGTTACAAGGCCGCCTGGGACGCGATCGATGAACTAAACAACCTGGCGCAAAAGCCGCTGGTGGAACGCAGTGTCGGCGGCAAGGGCGGCGGTGGCGCCAAGCTGACAGCCGAAGGTGAGCGTGTACTGCGCCTCTACCAACGCCTGCAAGTGTTGCAGGCCGAGGTCTTGGGGTCGGTCGAAGCCGCCAGCGATTTCAACCTGCTGGGCCGCTTGATGCTGCGCACCAGCGCCCGCAACCAATTGCACGGCCAGGTCATCGGCATCGACAGCCATGGCCGTAATGACCTGGTCCACCTGCAACTGGCCGGCGGCCTGAGTTTGCATGCGCAGATCACTCACGACAGCACGCAACGACTGGAGCTGGAGAACGGCGTGGAAGTGGTCGCGCTGATCAAGGCCGGCTGGCTCGAATTGCTCGCCGCCGGGGCGCCAGCAACACCCGGACACAATTATATGAGCGGTACCGTCGACGCGATTCTCGCCGCCGAGGACGGCCCCAGCGAAGTGCGCATCGCCCTGCCCAGTGGCCAGGTTTTATGCGCCCTGGCGCAGCCTGACGCCCTTAAGGCGCTGGGCACTGCCGTAGGCAAAACCGTCCAAGTGCAATTCGCACCGAGCAATGTACTGCTGGGGACGCCGGTCTAGGCGCGCGTCCTGCTGCGCCCACCTTCAAACTGCAACAATTTCGTCACGCCCGCTCCTTATGGTGTCTGCAAAAACCGCAGGGAGCCTGACATGAGCCTATTAGAAGAAAACCAAGCCACCGACCTCGAACAGATGGTTGGCCTGACCCGCCGTCGCTTTATCGGCGCCGGAGCCCTGTGCGGTGCCGCGATGTTCCTCGGCGGCAACCTGCTGACCCGCAGCGCACTCGCCGTCAACGCCGCCTCCGCCAGCCCGTTGTTGGGCTTTGCCAGTATCGCCGCCGCCACCAGCGACGCCATCAGCCTGCCACCCGGCTATACCGCCTCGGTGCTGATCAGCTGGGGCCAGCCGCTGCACAAGAACGCGCCGGCCTTCGACCCGTCCGGCAACGGCACGGCCAAGGCCCAGGAGCAGCAGTTCGGTGACAACAACGACGGCATGAGCCTGTTCGCCTTCCCCGGCGATGACAACCGCGCGCTGTTGGCGATCAACAATGAATACACCAACTACCGCTACCTCTTCGCCCACGGCGGCGCGCCGCAATCGGCCGAAGACGTGCACAAGGCCCAGGCCAGCGAAGGTGTGTCAGTGATCGAAGTGCGGCGCCAGGGCGACACCTGGCAGTTCGTCCAGGACTCGCGTTACAACCGGCGTATCCACGGCAATTCGCCGATCCGCCTGAGCGGCCCCGCCGCTGGCCACGAATGGTTGAAAACCAGCGCCGACAAGTCCGGCAAAAAAGTCCTCGGTACCTTCCAGAACTGCGCCAACGGCAAGACCCCATGGGGCACTTACCTGACGTGCGAAGAGAACTTCACCGACTGCTTTGGTAGCAGCAACCCCCAGCAAGCGTTCGATGCCGGGCAGAAACGCTATGGCGTGGTGGCCGCCAGCAAAGAGATCAACTGGCACTTGCACGACCCGCGCTTCGACATGGCCAAGAACCCCAATGAACTCAACCGCCACGGCTGGGTCGTGGAAATCGACCCGTTCGACCCGCAATCCACCCCGGCCAAACGCACCGCCCTGGGCCGTTTCAAACACGAGAACGCCGCCTTGGCGCAAACCCGCGACGGCCGCGCCGTGGTGTACATGGGCGACGACGAACGCGGCGAATTTATCTACAAGTTCGTCAGCCGCGACAAGATCAACCACAAGAACCCCAAGGCCAACAAAGACCTGCTCGACCACGGCACCTTGTACGTGGCCATCTTCGATGCGGGCGATGGCAACGCCGATCATCCCAAGGGCAAAGGGCAATGGGTCGAGCTGACCCATGGCAAAAACGGTATCGACGCCAGCACCGGTTTTGCCAGCCAGGCCGAAGTACTGATCCACGCACGCCTGGCCGCCAGCGTGGTGAAAGCCACGCGCATGGACCGCCCGGAATGGATCGTGGTCAGCCCCACTGACGGCCAGGTTTATTGCACCCTGACCAACAACGCCAAGCGGGGCGAAGACGGCCAGCCAGTGGGCGGCCCTAACCCGCGCGAGAAAAACGTCTACGGCCAGATCCTGCGTTGGAAGGCCAACGCCGATGACCACGGTGCCCCGGACTTTACCTGGGACCTGTTTGTGGTCGCCGGCAACCCAGGCGTACACGCCGGCACACCCAAGGGCGGCTCGTCCAATATCAACCCGCAAAACATGTTCAACAGTCCCGATGGCCTGGGTTTCGACAAGGCCGGGCGCCTGTGGATTCTCACCGACGGCGACTACAGCAACAGCGGCGACTTCGCCGGCATGGGCAACAACCAGATGCTCTGCGCCGACCCGAGCACCGGAGAAATTCGCCGCTTCATGGTGGGGCCGGTGGCCTGTGAAGTGACGGGGATCAGCTTTTCGCCGGATCAGAAGACCCTGTTTGTGGGGATTCAACATCCAGGTGAAACCGGCGGTTCGACTTGGCCGGAGCACCTGCCCAATGGCAAGCCGCGATCGTCGGTGATGGCGATTCGGCGGGAAGACGGCGGGATTGTCGGCGCCTGACGGGCCGCTATCGGGGGCAAGCCCCCCCCACATTGGTCCGCGTTCCTACAGGTTAAACGCGGTCAACTGTGGGAGGGGGCTTGCCCCCGATAGCAATCGCACAGTCACCCCCTATCTCAAGCCCGGTGCGTTACCATACCCGGCCGGACGCGGCGACCTGCTGCGCGCAGGAGTTCGTATGGCCCATCCGTTTGAAACACTCACTCCCGACCTGGTTCTCGACGCCGTCGAAAGCATCGGTTTTCTCAGCGACGCTCGCGTATTGGCGCTCAACAGCTACGAAAACCGCGTCTATCAGGTGGGCATCGAAGACTCCGAGCCGCTGATCGCCAAGTTCTATCGTCCGCAGCGCTGGACCAACGAAGCCATCCTCGAAGAACACAGCTTTACCTTCGAGCTCGCCGAGTGCGATGTGCCGGTGGTCGCGCCGATGATCCATAACGGCAAGAGCCTGTTCGAACACGCCGGTTTCCGCTTCACCCTGTTTCCTCGCCGTGGCGGCCGCGCGCCGGAGCCGGGCAACCTCGACCAGTTGTACCGCCTCGGGCAGTTGCTCGGGCGCTTGCACGCCGTCGGCGCCACCCGCCCCTTCGAACACCGCGAAGCCCTCGGGGTGAAGAACTTCGGTCACGACTCCCTCACGACCCTGCTCGAAGGCAATTTCATTCCCAAAAGCCTGCTGCCGGCCTACGAGTCCGTCGCCCGCGACCTGCTCAAGCGTGTGGAAGAGGTGTACAAGGCCACGCCGCACAAGAACATCCGCATGCACGGCGATTGCCACCCCGGCAACATGATGTGTCGCGACGAAATGTTCCACATCGTCGACCTGGATGACTGCCGCATGGGCCCGGCGGTGCAGGACCTTTGGATGATGCTCGCCGGCGACCGCCAGGAATGCCTCGGCCAGTTGTCCGAGTTGATGGACGGCTATCAGGAGTTCCACGACTTCGACCCGCGCGAACTGGCCCTGATCGAACCGTTGCGCGCCTTGCGCCTGATGCACTACAGCGCCTGGCTGGCACGACGCTGGGACGACCCGGCGTTCCCCCACAGCTTCCCGTGGTTTGGCAGCGAGCGGTATTGGGGTGACCAGGTGCTGGCATTGCGTGAGCAGCTCTCAGCCCTCAACGAAGAGCCGCTTAAACTCTTCTGATTGTTTTTAATGTGGCAGGGGGCTTGCCCCCTCCCACACAAAGCAGACCCCATTACCAATCCAGTCCCATTGGTTGACAAATATCCTTACAATCGCGCTTTGTTAGCTGCCTAAGCAAGGATTCTGCAATGCACGCCGCCAACCCCCGCAAGGGGTACATCCTGGGCCTGAGTGCCTACGTCATCTGGGGTCTGTTCCCGCTCTACTTCAAAGCCATCGCCAGTGTTCCCGCCGCCGAAATCATCGTGCACCGCGTGCTGTGGTCGGCGCTGTTTGGCAGCTTGCTGTTGATGGCCTGGAAACATCCCGGCTGGTTCCGCGAACTGCGCGACAACCCCAAGCGCCTGGCGATCCTGGCCCTCAGCGGTTCGTTGATCGCCGGTAACTGGCTGACCTATGTCTGGTCGGTGAACAGCGGGCGCATGCTCGAAGCCAGCCTGGGCTACTACATCAACCCACTGGTGAATGTGCTGCTGGGCATGCTGCTGCTCGGCGAGCGGCTGCGTCGCCTGCAATGGGTGGCCGTGGGGCTGGCCGCGGTGGGTGTGGCGCAACAGGTATGGCAGGTGGGGAGCTTGCCGTGGGTATCTTTAGTGCTGGCGCTGACCTTTGGTTTCTACGGCCTGATCCGCAAGCAGGCGCCGGTCAAGGCGCTGCCGGGGCTGGTGGTGGAAACCTGGATGCTGGTGCCGATCGCCGTGGCATGGTTGCTGTTCAATCCGTCGGCCCACAGTGCGCAACTGGCATTCTGGAGCACGTCCGAAGCCTGGTGGCTGGTAGCGGCGGGCCCGGTGACGCTGATCCCGCTGGTGTGCTTCAACGCCGCCGCACGGCATTTGCCCTACACCGCCCTGGGCTTTTTGCAGTATGTGGCGCCGACCCTGGTGCTGCTGGAAGCCGTCCTGCTGTTCGGTGAACACCTGGCGCCCAGCACCCTGCTCGCTTTCGCCTTTATCTGGGCCGGCCTGGTGGTCTATAGCGTGGACGCCTGGCTGACCGTGCGCAAACGCTGATCAAATAACGTACAAACCTATGTAAGCCACGGCCCGCGTGGCTTGCAGGCATTCACCCCAAGGTTATCCACAGCCTGGTCCCCGTCATTTGTGCACAAGCCGTTGAAACTGCTCGTTTTTTGCTCAGATAAGGAAGACGGCCGGCCGGCGTGGCCTGGGGCCGAGTCTCTACAGGTTATCCACAGGCCCATGCAAGATTTCCATGCATAACCTGGTGGGCAGATTATTCCTCGTTGTGCAGTTCCACCATCAGGTCGTCTGCCAAGGTTTCCAGGGATTGCTGCAAGTCATCCAGGGATAATGTCGCCGGCACCTGCAACAGCGCCTCGGCGGTAAACAGTGGGTCGCCACTCATGGGCGCTGGGCGCACATCGGTGCTCAGGCTCCCCAGGTTCACGCCCTGCTTGCTCAACAGCGCCGTGATCTCGCGCACGATGCCCGAACGGTCATTGCCCACCAGCGTCATCAGAATCGATTTGGACGCCACAGCCTGGCCAGTGCTGCCCTCCCCCACCAGCACGCGAATGCCGTGTGTGGATAAATCCTCCAGCGCATCGACCAACGCCTGACGGTTCTCCGCCGGCACGCTGACTCGCAGAATCCCGGCAAACTGGCCAGCCATGTGAGCCATGCGACTCTCGAGCCAGTTGCCACCGTGGACCGCGATGTTCTGCGCGACGCGTTCGACCAGGCCGGGTTTGTCGGCGGCGATAATAGTGAGTACAAGATGGTCCATGGCAAAGCCCTCTGGTGCTGATACCGGTAGGAGCGAGCTTGCTCGCGAAGGTCGTTAACGATAGCGCGGGAATACTGACACCCAACGGCACCCTCAGGTTGTTCGCGAGCGAGCTCGCTCCTACAAGGTGGACGCCGCAGCCCATGAAAACAAATCGTGTACCATTTTTATATTTATATGGAACAATCTCATGGTTTTTTGAGAACATCCCATACCCCACTGTGACCGTACGACCAAAGTGGGTCGCTAAACGACGTATTTAGTCTAATTTTCACAACCGCAAATCATCATGTAGTATGCCCAGTCGCGCACTACATAACGTTAGGTCGATGTCTGCCAAGGCGCCAACGTATCACGATAACCCGCCAGCCCAGCCGCCTCGACGGCATGTACTGGGGGATCGGGTTCGTGGTTTAAATGGCCAGAGGCTTCATTGGTAAATTGAAAAGCTGAAAAGCGCATAAGCTCCGCAGAGTGAGGCAAGCAATGACTGAACACGTTCAAGTCGGTGGCCTGCAGGTCGCCAAAGTCCTGTTCGACTTCGTGAACAACGAAGCCATTCCCGGTACCGGCATCACTGCCGACCAGTTCTGGGCCGGCGCCGACAAGGTCATCCACGACCTGGCACCGAAGAACAAAGCCCTACTCGCCAAACGCGACGATTTCCAAGCGCGGATCGACACCTGGCACCAGACCCACGCCGGCCAGGCCCATGACCCGGTGGCCTACAAGGCCTTCCTGCAAGATATCGGATACCTGCTGCCAGAAGCCGCAGACTTCCAGGCCTCGACCCAAAACGTCGACGACGAAATCGCCCGCATGGCCGGCCCGCAGCTGGTGGTGCCGGTGATGAACGCCCGTTTCGCCCTCAACGCCTCGAATGCACGCTGGGGCTCGCTGTATGACGCGCTGTATGGCACCGATGCCATCAGCGAAGCCGACGGCGCCGAAAAGGGCAAGGGCTACAACAAGGTGCGCGGCGACAAGGTCATCGCCTTCGCCCGCGCCTTCCTCGACGAGGCTGCGCCGCTCAGCGCCGGCAGCCACGTCGACTCCACCGGCTATAAAATCGCTGATGGCAAGCTGATTGTCAGCCTCAAGGGCGGCAGTAACAGCGGCCTGCGCGACGACGCGCAGTTGATCGGCTTCCAGGGCCCCGCGGCCCAGCCGATTGCGATCCTGCTGAAACACAACGGCCTGCACTTCGAAATCCAGATCGACGCCAGCACCCCAGTCGGCCAGACCGACGCTGCCGGCGTCAAAGACGTCCTGATGGAAGCCGCGCTGACCACCATCATGGACTGCGAAGACTCCGTCGCCGCCGTCGATGCCGACGACAAAGTGGTGATCTACCGCAACTGGCTCGGCCTGATGAAGGGTGACCTGGCCGAGGAAGTGGCCAAGGGTGGCAAGACCTTCACCCGCACCATGAACCCCGACCGCGTCTACACCGGCGTGGATGGCCAGGACGTGACGCTGCACGGCCGTTCGCTGCTGTTCGTGCGCAACGTGGGTCACCTGATGACCATCGACGCGATCCTCGACAAAGCGGGCAACGAAGTACCGGAAGGTATCCTCGACGGCCTGCTGACCAGCCTGGCGGCGATCCATAGCCTCAACGGCAACAGCAGCCGCAAGAACAGCCGTACCGGTTCGGTATACATCGTGAAGCCGAAGATGCACGGCCCGGAAGAAGCCGCGTTCACCAACGAGCTGTTCGGTCGCATCGAAGACGTGCTGAACCTGCCGCGCAATACCCTCAAAGTCGGAATCATGGACGAGGAGCGCCGCACCACGGTCAACCTCAAGGCCTGTATCAAGGCCGCCAGCGAGCGCGTGGTGTTTATCAACACCGGCTTCCTCGACCGTACCGGCGACGAAATCCACACCTCCATGGAGGCCGGTGCGATGGTGCGCAAGGCCGCCATGAAAACCGAAAAGTGGATCGGCGCCTATGAAAACTGGAACGTCGATATCGGCTTGAGCACCGGCCTGCAAGGTCGTGCACAGATCGGTAAAGGCATGTGGGCAATGCCCGACCTGATGGCGGCGATGCTCGAACAGAAAATCGCCCACCCGTTGGCCGGCGCCAATACCGCCTGGGTTCCATCGCCTACCGCTGCGGCGCTGCACGCACTGCACTACCACAAGGTCGACGTGTTCGCGCGCCAGGCCGAACTGGCCAAGCGCGAACGCGCGTCGGTGGACGATATCCTGACCATTCCCCTGGCCAAGAACACTGATTGGTCCGAGGAAGAGATCCGCAACGAACTGGATAACAACGCCCAGGGCATCCTCGGCTACGTCGTCCGCTGGATCGACCAAGGCGTTGGCTGCTCCAAAGTGCCGGACATCAACGACGTCGGCCTGATGGAAGACCGCGCCACCCTGCGCATCTCCAGCCAGCACATCGCCAACTGGCTGCGCCACGGCGTTGTGACTCAGGACCAGGTGATGGAAAGCCTCAAGCGCATGGCGCCGGTGGTGGACCGTCAGAATGCCGGGGATGCGTTGTACCGTCCGCTGGCGCCGGATTTCGATAGCAATATCGCGTTCCAGGCGGCGGTGGAATTGGTGATTGAAGGGACCAAGCAACCGAATGGTTATACCGAGCCGGTATTGCACCGCAAGCGTCGGGAGTTCAAGGCCAAAAACGGCCTGTAACCAACGCGCCCCCTATAGGAGCGAGCTTGCTCGCGAAGAACCAACAGGCAACGCGGGCTATCTGATAACACTGCGTTTTCGTTCACGGTTTTCGCGAGCAAGCTCGCTCCTACAGGTAAAAGAAAGCCCTGATCTCGCGATCAGGGCTTTTTTTGTTTCAACGGGCTTTACTGCGTCATCCCCAGCTCGCGCTTGACCATCTTCGCCAACTTCACGCTATCGATCGGTTTGAGCAGGAAGTCCAATACACCATCATGCATAGCATCAATCACGTCCTTGGCGTCCGCGTCCCCCGACATGATGATGATCGGCAATGCCGCGCGAGTGGATCCACGTACCTTGCGGATCAGTTCCAAGCCACTGCTGGGCTCCATGCGCAGGTCAGTGATCAACAAGCCGATGGAGCTGCTGGAGCTCAACAAGTCCCACGCCGCCTCACCGCTGTCAGCGGTCATGCAGCCAATATCATCCAGCCTCAGGATCTCCGCCAACAATTCCCGCGCGTCCTTGTCGTCGTCAACAATCAACACGCGTTGTGGCGGTAAATCAGGCTCCAGCATCACGGCGCTCAGCGCCTCGCGCTCGGCATCGCTCAAAATATCGTGGTCGGACATACGTTTCTCAGCAGTTCTATTCAACTCCCAGCACACTCGTCAGACATCTGCGGAAGGGCGATCAATGTGCACTTCGTCGGAAAGTTTGCCTAGTGGGTGTTCTACGGGGTTTGGACGATAGCCATGTAAGGTTTTTCCCTAGATTTACACCTCGTTGGTCGACCTAGACTTACGTCCAATGGGCACCCGCCGCGCAGGAGTCGACCATGCAGGACGATAACGACAAAAAAATTGCGGTCATGGTTATGAGTAAAGCTGATGCTTTCGCCCAGGCAGGAAAAACAGCGGTATTGCAGAATATCCACGGCACCCTGCAGTTCCTGCAACGCTTCCCGCCGTTCAACCAGATGGAAAACGCCCACCTGGCATTTCTGGTGGAACAGTGCCAATTGCGCTTCTACGCCCCCGGCGAGAGCATCCTCAAACCGTCGGGTGGGCCGGTCGAGCACTTCTATATTGTCAAACAGGGCCGGGTGGTCGGCGAAAGGCCCGACTCGGCCGAAACCACCTTCGAAATCACCACCGGCGAGTGCTTCCCCCTCGCCGCACTGCTTGGCGAACGAGCGACCCGCACCGAGCACAAGGCGGCCGAAGACACCTTCTGCCTGCAACTGAACAAACCGGCTTTTATCAAACTGTTCGCGCTGTCCAGCCCGTTTCGCGACTTTGCCCTGCGCGGCGTCAGCAGCCTGCTGGACCAGGTCAACCAGCAAGTGCAGCAAAAAGCCGTGGAAACCCTCGGCACCCAATATTCCCTGAACACCCGCCTGGGCGAATTGGCCATGCGCCATCCGGTCACGTGCAGCCCCGATACACCGCTACGCGAAGCGGTGACGCTGATGCATGAGCAACAGGTCGGCAGCATCGTGATCGTCGACGAGCACAAGGCGCCCTTGGGGATTTTCACCCTGCGTGACCTGCGCCAGGTGGTGGCCGACGGCACCAGCGATTTCACCCAGGGCATCAAAGGGTCTATGACCCAGGCGCCGTTCTTCTTGACCCCGGACCATAGCGCCTTCGACGCCGCCATCGCCATGACCGAGCGGCATATCGCCCATGTGTGCCTGGTGAAAGACCAGCGCCTGTGTGGGGTGGTGTCCGAGCGCGATCTGTTTTCCCTGCAACGTGTCGACCTGGTCCACCTGGCCCGCACCATTCGTAACGCGCCCCGGGTGGAGAACCTGGTGGCGATACGCGGCGAGATCGGCCAGTTGGTGGAACGCATGCTGGCCCATGGGGCATCATCCACCCAGATCACCCACATCATTACCCTGCTTAACGATCACACCGTGTGCCGGGTAATCGAGCTGACCCTCGCCGAAAAAGGCGACCCCGGCGTGCCATTCAGTTGGCTGTGTTTCGGCAGTGAAGGCCGTCGCGAGCAGACGCTGTACACCGACCAGGACAACGGCATTCTGTTCGACGCCAAGGACGCCGCCGAAGCCGCCGAGATTCGTGGCCGCTTGTTGCCGCTGGCGCAGCAGATCAACCAGAGCCTGGCGCTGTGTGGCTTCAGCCTGTGCAAGGGCAATATCATGGCCGGCAACCCGGAGCTGTGCCTATCGCGAGCCGAATGGGCACGCCGGTTTGCCGCGTTTATCCGCGAGGCGACGCCGGAGAACCTGTTGCGCTCGAGCATCTATTTCGACCTGCGGGTGGTGTGGGGCGACGAGCAAGGCTGTGAGCAACTGCGCCAAGGCATTCTCGACCAGGTCGCGGACAACCGGCTGTTCCAGCGCATGCTCGCCGAAAACGCCTTGCGCCAACGCCCGCCGGTGGGACGTTTTCGCGAGTTCGTGCTGACGCGCAAAGGTGGTGAGAAAGCCACGCTGGACCTCAAGGTGCAGGGCCTCACGCCGTTTGTCGACGGTGCGCGCCTACTGGCCCTGGCCAACGATGTCCACGCCATCAACACCCTGGAGCGTCTGCGCCAGCTGGTGGCCAAGGGCGTGATTGAACCACTGGATGGTGCCGCCTATGAAGAGGCGTACCACTTTATCCAGCAAACCCGCATGCAGCAGCACCAGTTGCAGACCCGGGAAAACCAGGCGTACTCCAACCGTGTCGACCCCGACAGCCTCAACCATCTGGACCGACGTATCCTGCGCGAATCCCTGCGCCAGGCCCAGCGCCTGCAAAGCAGCCTGACCTTGCGGTATCAACTGTGAGCCTGTTCGGTTGGCTGCGTGCGGCAAAACCCGGACTGGACGCGGCGCAACAGCGGCGCCTGGAACAGTTACCCAAACCGGCGCCGCTGGGCGACGTGTCGCTGCGTCAGCAGCGCTGGGTGGTGGTCGACCTGGAAACCAGCGGCCTGAACCTCAACCGCGACCTGGTGCTGTCGATCGGCGCCGTGGTGATCGAGGACGGCGCGGTGGATTTTTCCCAGCTGTTCGAGCGCACCCTGCAACGCACCGAGACCAAGCTCAGCCCCAGCGTACTGATCCACGGCCTTGGCCCCAGCGCTATCGCCGCCGGTAGCGACCCGGTGGAGGCGCTGCTGGATTTCATGGAGTTCGTCGGTGACAGCCCGCTGCTGGCCTTCCATGCACCGTTCGACCAACACATGCTCGGCCGCGCGCTCAAGGACAGCCTGGGTTACCGCCTGGCCCATCCGTTTCTCGACGTGGCCGACATCGCGCCACTGCTGTGCCCCGAGGCGAACATACGCGAAGCCGGGTTGGACCACTGGCTCGAGCACTTCAACCTGCAAGTCGGTGAACGCCACCACGCCAGCGCCGATGCCCTGGCCACGGCGGAACTGATGCTGATCCTGTTCAGCCGCGCGCGCCAGCAGCAGATCGACACCCCCCAAGCATTGCAAGAGCGTTTGAGCCAATGGAAACGGCGTAAACAAGCGCCATCGTTTTAATAGCAACCGCCCGACAGACACCAATTGCGCCCGCCCCACGCCTCTGACACAATCGCGAATAATTCTCGTTAGTTTAAACTTGTTTATTCGGTGATGCCTTGTCGTCGGTCCAGTCCCCACACAGTGAGCTTGTTGGCGCGTTGTATCGCGACCATCGCAGCTGGCTGCTGGCCTGGCTGCGCCGTAACGTGGCCTGCCCGAGCCGCGCAGAAGACCTGAGCCAGGACACCTTCATGCGCCTGCTGTGCCGTGCCGAGTTGCGTGAACCCCGCGAGCCCCGGGCGTTCCTGGTGGCGATCGCCAAAGGCCTGCTGTTCGACTACTTCCGGCGCGCCGCCCTGGAGCAGGCCTACCTCACCGAACTGATGCTGATCCCGGAAAGCGAACACCCCTCGCCGGAAGCACAGCAGTTGATCCTCGAAGACCTCAAGGCCATCGACCGCCTGCTCGGCAAGCTGTCGAGCAAAGCCCGCGCCGCCTTTCTCTATAACCGCCTCGACGGCCTCGGCCACGCCGAAATCGCCCAGCGCCTTGGTGTGTCGGTACCGCGGGTGCGCCAGTACCTGGCCCAGGGCATTCGCCAGTGTTATATCGCCCTGTATGGCGAGCCGTTGTGAGCGCGATCAGTTCAAAACCGGTTTCGGCCCGTGTGCTGGATGCCGCGATTGCCTGGCAACTGTCCCTCGACTCCGGTGACGGCAGCCCCGTGGAGCAGGAAGAGTTCGCCAAATGGCTGGCCAGTGATGAAGAACATGCGCGCGCCTGGCGCCAACTGGGCATGCTTGACCAGCGTTTCAGCATGGCCTCGGGCCCGGCGCGGGCGGCGTTGCTGCAATCGCGCGAGGGCATTCGCCAGCGCGTCCGCAAGCTTGGCAGCGGCCTGGCGAGTATTGCGCTGGTGTGCGGCCTGGCCTTGTTTGCCGGTGAACGCTACGTGCCGATTCACTATTGGCTGGCCGACCAACGCACCGCCACCGGTGAACAGCGCACGCTGAAACTGGCGGACGGCACGCTGATCAACCTCAATACCCACAGCGCCATTGACGTGCGTTTCGATGAACAGCGCCGGCTGATCGTGCTGCAGGAAGGCGAGATCCTCGTCGAAACCGGCCACCACGATGCGCGTCCGTTTTATGTGCAAACCCGCGACGGCAACCTGCGAGCGCTGGGTACGCGGTTTATCGTCAAGCGCGAAGACCACGCCACACGCCTGAGCGTGCTGCAATCGGCGGTCGCTGCCCAGCCCGAGGCATTGCCTCAGGAACAGATTTTCAAGCAAGGCCAGCAAGTACTGATGCGCAGCGACGGCCTCGGCCCGCTGCTGGCCGTCCCCCCCGCCACCGACGCCTGGACGCGCGGCATGCTGGTGG
Organism: Pseudomonas sp. MPR-R2A5; assembly: GCF_058793055.1. Classification (NCBI taxonomy): domain Bacteria; kingdom Pseudomonadati; phylum Pseudomonadota; class Gammaproteobacteria; order Pseudomonadales; family Pseudomonadaceae; genus Pseudomonas; species Pseudomonas sp. MPR-R2A5. The sequence goes on along the minus strand of NZ_JBXAFK010000001.1, from coordinate 211,306 downwards.
TCGACAACGCGCGCCTGGAAGATGTGGTGGCGGAACTGAGCCGTTATCGCCGCGGCCACCTGGGTGTGGATAAATCCGTGGCCGACCTGCGCATCACCGGCAGCTTCCCGTTGCATGACACCACCTTGGCGCTCAACGCGTTGTTGCCGACCTTGCCGGTGCAGATCGAGCAACACACGCCGTGGTGGGTGACGGTCACGGGTAAGCCTTAGGTTCTGTGTAGCTGGGCTATCGCTATCGGGGGCAAGCCCCCTCCCACATTTTGATGTGGGAATTGCCTTCAAATGTGGGAAGGCGCTTGCTCCCGATGAGGCCCGCAAGCACGCCGCAAAAAATAGTTTCACCCGGCCCTATCACTTTTCGATTCTCGTTCGGCACCTAGGCAATTGAGAAATATTTCCATTCAGGAGCCGCCGTATGTCCCGCATGCTAGACACTTTGTTGCGCCCCAGCCTGTTAGCCGTGGCCATTGCCCTCAGCACACCGCTGGCCAGCCCTGCGCTGATCGCCGCCGAACAAACCTCCAGCCTGCGTGCCTACAACCTGCCCGCCGCGCCCTTGGCCAGCACCTTGAACCAGATCGCCAGCCAGGCCGGCCTGGCGCTGACCCTCAACCCGACGCTGGCCTCGGGCAAGACCTCGGCGCCGGTTAAAGGCCAGTTCGATGCACAGGGCGCGTTGCGCGAAGCATTGCGTGGGACCGGGTTGCAGTTGGAGCAGAGCAGTGCCGGCACGTACACCCTGGTGGCGATTCCTGAGGGTGTGGTGGCATTGCCGATGACCAACATCACCGGCCAGGGTGATGCGGAAAGTGCCTGGGGCCCCGTAGACGGCTACGTCGCGACTCGCACCGCCGCCGGGACCAAGACCGACACCGCACTGGTCGAAGCACCGCGCTCGATCTCCATTGCCACCCGCGATCAAATGCAGGACCGCAACGTCCAGAACCTGGATGACGCGGTCAAGTACATGCCCGGTATTGTGTCCGCCAGCTACGGCAGCGACACCCGCTACGACTGGATGCGCGTACGCGGCTTCGAACCTACGCAATTCCTCGACGGGCTGCCCTTGCCGCGCGGCGTGTACGCCAACCCGAAAGCCGAAACCTGGAACCTCGACCGCCTCGCATTGCTGCGTGGCCCGGCCTCGTCGGTATACGGCCAAACCCCACCGGGCGGCCTGCTGGACATGGTCAGCCGCCGTCCCAGCGCAGAATCAAGCCATGCCATCCAACTGCAATACGGCAGTGACAACTACCGCCAGATCAACTTCGCCAGCACCGGCAAGATCGATGATGAAGGCCAGTTCCTCTATGGCCTCAGCGGCGTGGTGCGCGATGCCGGCACCCAGGTCGATCACATCGACAACAAGCGCTACAACATCGCGCCCAGCCTGACCTGGAACATCGACACCGATACCAAGCTGACCCTGTTGTCGCAGTTCACTCGCGACGATACCGGCACCACCAGCCAGTTCATGCCGATCCAGGGCACCAAGATCAAATCGCCGCTGGGCGAGGTCTCCCACCACAAAAACCTGGGCGACCCGGACTACGAGTTCTACGACCGCACCTACTACGCGCTGGGCTATGCCTTCGAGCATCGTTTCAACGATACCTGGCAGTTCAAGCAGAACCTGCGCTACACCAAGTCGGAGTTGTCGTTCCAGCAACTGACCGTCGGTTCCTACGCGTTCTCCCCGGCTGATGCCGCGGGCAATATCAGCCGCTCGACCACCAACGTTGACGAAAACATTGGCCAGTTCGCAGTGGATAACAATTTCCAGGCCGACTTTGCCACCGGCGACATCACCCATACCCTGCTGCTGGGCCTGGATCACCAGCGCACCGATACCTCCTATCGCGCGATATACGGCACAGCCTCGGGTATCAACATTTTCAACCCGGTCAACACCCAGCCAACCCTGCGCCCGACAGATGTCAGGCCGTTTTACGACTACAACCAGAAAACCGTGCAAACCGGCCTCTACGTGCAAGACCAGATGGCCCTGGATAAGTGGCGCCTGACCTTGGGCGGGCGTGAGGATTGGGTGCATCAGGGCACCACCTACTTCAACGATAGCGATGCGACCAACACCGACCGCATCAAACACTTCAGTGGCAACGCGGCGCTCAGCTATGTGTTCGACTCGGGGTTCGTCCCCTACGTGTCGTACGCCGAGTCATTCCAACCGGCGAGCAACGCAGATACAAACGCGCTCAAGACATTCAAACCAACGGAAGGCAAGCAATGGGAAATGGGGGTCAAGTACCAGCCGCCCGGCTCCAATACGCTGTTGAGTGCGGCGGTCTACGACCTGACCCAAAAGAATGTGCAGGTGACCACCCTCGGTGCGGGGGGCCAGCAAATCAACGACCAGACCGGTGAAGTGAAGGTCAAGGGCCTGGAGCTGGAAGCGGTGTCTGACGTAAGCGAAAACCTCAAGGTCATTGCCGCCTACACCTTGGCAAAGTCGGAGGTGCAAAAAGGTATCTACAAAGGCAACCGCCTGACATTGATGCCTAATCAACAAGCCTCGCTCTGGACTGACTACACCTGGCACAGCGGCGTACTGGACGGTTTCGGCATCGGCTTGGGCGCCCGCTACACCGGCAATACCTATGGCGACCAGGCCAACACCTGACTGGGCAAGGCTAACGCCTACACCGTGTTCGACGGCGCGGTGCATTACGACCTCGGCCGCCTCGACAACAGCCTGAAGGGCGCGTCGGTGAAATTGAATGCCACCAACCTGTTCAACAAGGACTACCTGTCGACCTGTGACGGCAACTACTGCTACTTCGGCGACCAACGCAGCGTCGTCGCCAGTGCCACCTACCAGTGGTAATCAGCTGAGTCAGCACCCAGGCCGCCCCTGTGGGCGGCCTGGGTGTGTCTGAAGGCTATACACATGAAAAGCAAAACCATCCGCCGCTGGTCCTTCGTCCACACCTGGAGCAGCCTGATCTGTACGGTGTTCCTGCTGCTGCTCGCCCTCACCGGCCTGCCGCTGATCTTTCACCATGAGATCGATCATCTGCTGGGCAATGAGCCGCAACTGCAAGCGATGCCCGTCGACACCCCGCAGTTGAACCTGGAACAACTGGTGGCCAAGGCCCAGGCCCATCGCCCCGGTGAAGCCCTGCAATACCTGGCCTGGGACGAAGACGACAAGAACGGCGTGATCGCGATCATGGCCGCCACCGCCGGCACCGAGCCCAACTCATCCCACACCTTCATGCTCGACGCGCGCACCGGCGAAGCCGTGGAGATGCCGTCCGCGAACGGCGGGCTGACGCTGTTCCTGCTGCGCTTGCATGTGGATATGTTCGCCGGTCTGCCGGGCAAGTGGCTGCTGGCGTTCATGGGCCTGCTGTTTGTGGTGGCCATCGTCTCGGGTACGGTGCTGTACCTGCCGTTCATGCGCCGCTTGAAGTTCGCCACCGTGCGCCAGGACAAGTCCACGCGCCTGCGTTGGCTTGACCTGCACAACCTGATCGGTGTGGTCACCCTGACCTGGGCGCTGGTGGTCGGCGTGACCGGGGTGATCAGCGCCTGTGCCGATTTGATCATCGCCGCCTGGCGTACCGACAGCCTCAGCGCAATGATCGAACCCTACAAGAACGCCCCGCCGCTGACCCAACGCGCACCGGCCACCGAGCTGCTGAAGATTGCCGCCGAGGCAGCACCGGGCATGCAGCCGGACTTTATCGCCTTCCCCGGCACGCGCTTTTCCAGCGAGCACCATTACGCGGTGTTCATGAAGGGCAGCACGCACCTGACCTCGCACCTGCTCACGCCGGTACTGATCGACGCCAGCACCCTGGCCGTCACCGCCATCGCCGCACGGCCGTGGTACATGGACGCCATGGGCATGTCCCAGCCCCTGCACTTTGGTGACTATGGCGGCATGCCGATGAAGGTCCTGTGGGCGGTGTTGGATGTGCTGACCCTCATCGTGCTGGGCAGTGGCATTTACCTGTGGGTCGTGCGGCGCAAGGCAGGCAAGGCATGAAGCCAAGGCAGTCGAGTTTCTGGAAGGTGTTTGGCATTCCGCTGGGGATCGGCCTGCTCAGCGCCGCCGGGTTATTTGCAGCGTTGCTGGGGGATGGGGGATGGGATTCGTTGAGTTGGGTGGGGTTGGGCATACCGGCTGCCATTGGTAGTTGGGCGTTGTTCAAGGGGCGTGGCTGAGTGCGCTATCAGGGGCAAGTCGAATCGTCACACTCCCCCTCGCCAGCCACCGCGCAACCCTCTAGGCTAGCCACAGCCCATTCAGAGGAATGCCCATGTCCGCTCCCAGCATGACCTTGTTCCATAACCCCGCTTCCCCGTTCGTACGCAAAGTGCGCGTGTTGCTGATCGAGACCGGCCAGCAGGACCGTGTAGCGTTGCAGGCCTGCATGCCGACACCGGTCACCCCTGACGCGCAGGTGGTACAAGGCAACCCCGTGGGCAAGATCCCGGCCCTGCGCCTGGCCGACGGCAGTGTGCTGCACGACAGCCGGGTGATCCTCGATTACCTCGACCACCAGCATGTCGGCAACCCGCTGATCCCTCGTGACGGCTCGGCCCGCTGGCGCCGCCTGACCCTGGCGTCGCTGGCCGACGGGATCATGGATGCCGCCGTGCTGGTGCGTTACGAGACCGCCCTGCGTCCAGTGGAAAAACACTGGGCACCGTGGCTCGACGAGCAGCGCAACAAGATCCGCCGCGCCGTCGCCGAACTGGAGCAGGATGCCATCGCCGAACTGGCCAGCCACTTCGACATTGCGTCCATCAGCGTGGCCTGCGCCCTGGGCTACCTCGACTTCCGCCACCCGGACCTGCAATGGCGCTCGGATAACCCCAAGCTGGCCGCCTGGTACGCCGAAGTCAGCCAACGGCCTTCGATGCTGGAGACCCAGCCGCCGACCTGATGTTCACACCGACCCAATGTGGGAGCGGGCTTGCCCGCGATCGCGGTATGTCATTCAGCACATCTGTTTCTGAACCACCGCTATCGCGGGCAAGCCCACTCCCACATTGGACGGTGGTGGTTTTGAGGAATGTGGCGATCCTTGCGGCTAACTGCGCCCCTACTTGCTGATCCTCCCGCAACCCGATCATTGCACCGCCTCCAGGTCGAACGTCAACGGCTCGGCCGGCTTGCGCTTGCCCACGCCATACCAGTCCAGTTTGCGCGTCAGCACCATCACCGTACCCAGCAGCCCGAACAGCAGCAGCGAGCCCATCAGCAGCGCGTAATCCTCGGCACTCAACAACCCGTACAGCAAGCCATACAACGCCGCCAACCCCGCCGAAAACCCCATGCCATGGGCAACGCTGCGCAGCACATGGCACACGTAGAAACCGATCAACAGCACGCAGGCACTTGCCGATATCAGGTACGCCAGGGCAAAGCCCAGGTGCTCGGACAATGACAACAGCAGCAAGTAGAAAAATGCCAAGGCAACACCCACCAATGCATATTGAATCGGGTGCACCGCCAGGCTCTTGAGCACTTCGAAGAGGAAGAAACCGGCAAAGGTCAGGGCGATAAACAGCAGCGCGTATTTGATCGCGCGGTCGCTCTTGAGGTACTGGTCCACCGGGTCGATGAAGTTCACGCCAAAGCTGCGGTTGTTGAAGTCGTTGCAGCCCTGCCCGTCCAGGCAGGTTTGCAGGGCTTGTTCGAGGTTGGTGGAAAAGAAGGAGGTCTGCCAGTTGGCCGTGAAGCCGTTGTCAGTCACTTCGCGCTGGGCCGGCAGGAAGTTGCCGATAAAGCTGGGGTGCGGCCAGTTGGAGGCCAGGGACACCTGACTGGTCTTGCCCACCGGCACCACTTGCAGTTGCTCGGTGCCTTGCAGGCGCAGGTCGAAAGCAAAGTCGATCACACCTGGCTTTTTACTGTCCTGCTCCGGCAACGTCACATGCACGCCCTCCCCCAGCCAGTCCACTAGGGAGCCTGGTTCGAATTCCAGGCGCTGGCCGCCCAGCTCCAACTTCAGCGCATTTTCGATGCCGCGAATGTCGCTGATGCCCACTGCCAGAAACGCCGCTTCAAAACGGTAATCGGCGAAGTCTTCGGTGATACCCAACTGTGCAGGCAGCTCGAAACGCCCACTGATACGGTTGTCGGCATGGAACAGCCGCGCCTGGTAAATACCCCGTGCGCGCAGTTCGGTCTGCACTTTGCCGTCGAGCTCAAAACGGTCCGGCAGGAAATACAGACGACCCCGCTCTTCACGGGTGACCTCGTAGCGCTTGTTGAGTTTTTCATTGAACTTCCACTCGCGCACGGTCTTGCGATACGGCACCACCATCACCGGGCCGGTGAGGCGCTGGGCATAGCTGGAGCTGCGGGCGATGTCCATCAGGACACCGTCGCGCAGTTGCTGGCGGTCGCTGATGATGCCGTTGATCATCAGCAACGGAATCAGCAACAGCAGGATCAGCAGCGCAATCGCGCCAAGTTTGAAAAGCAGGCTGCGGTTCATGGGGTCTCTCCCTGTTTTGATGGGGAAAGTCTGCGCAGCCCATGTGGGCGATTTATGTGGGCAATGTGGAGACTGTGTGGAGATGCAGCACCACCTGCACGCCGCCAGGTACATTGCCGATCTGCAAGGCGCCGCCGTGCAGCTTCATCACTTCCTCGACAAAATTGAGACCCAGGCCGGTGCTCTTGCGCCCGCTGGCCGGTCGCGGCAACGAGTAGAAACGCTCGCTCAGGCGCGGCAAGGCGTAGTCGGGAATCGCCGCGGCCTGGTTAAACAGGCTGATCTGTACATCGTTGTGCCGGGTGTTTGCGCTGAATCTCAAGACGCCACCAGGCGGGGTGAAGTCCAGGGCATTGTCCAGCAGGTTGCCCAGGGCCTGGCGCAGCAGGAAGGGCTCGCCGAACACCTGCACATCGGCGGCAATCGTCTGTTCGACTTGCAGCCCAGCGCCTTCAATTCGCGCACATTGGGCGTTGAGTACAGCATCGACCAAGGCCGCCAGCGGGATGCTCACCTGTTCTTCCAGGCCCTGGCGCTGCTCCACCTGCGCCAGGCTCAGCAGACGCTCGATCAACTGCTGCAAACGCGCGCTTTCGCTGTCGATATTGCCGACGAAGCGCTGCTGCTGCTCACGGGTCATATCACCCTGCAACAGCTCCGCCGCGCCGCGAATTGCGGCCAATGGGCTTTTCAATTCGTGGGTCAGGGTGTGCACGTAATGCTCGACGTACGCCTTGCCCTCCAACTGCGTACGCATATGCTCCACGGCAGTGGATAACTGCTTCAGCTCGCCGCCGCGGTAATGCGGCAACTCGGCACGCCGGCCTTCGCTGACGGCTTCGGCGTAGGCGGTCAGGCGCCGCAGGGCAACGCTCAACCACCACGACAACACTGCGCCCAGCAGCAAGCCGAGGATGACCAGCCCGGCGCCGTACCAGAGCAGGCGCCGCTCGGTGCGGTCGATATACGGCTGCAATGAGCTGTTGGGCTTGGCCACGGTGACCACGCCGATGATCTGGCCATTGTCGCGAATCGGCGCCCCCACGTGCATCACCGAGGAGGTGGGGTCGTCGGCTTCGCTGCGGGTGGAGCGCGCGCCGTATTCACCGCGCAGGGTGAGGTACACATCGTTCCATTTGGAGTAGTCCTGGCCCACCGCTTCGCCACTGGAGTCAAGCAACACCTTGCCCTGGGCGTCCGTCACGTAGATGCGATGATTGACTTGGTTTTTCGGCAGGCCCCAGATGGTCGCGCCGGGCTGGCGGTTGCCGTAGGCCTTGAGCAGCTCCGGCCAGTGGCTTTGGCCGAGGGTGCCATTCCTGACGTCATCGCGCAGGACTTCAGCCAGCAGGTTGGCCGTATCCACCAGGGTTTCTTCGGTCGACTGGCGCACGCCGGGGCGTATTTCCTTCATCACCGTATTGAGCACGAAGTAGCCGGTCAGGCCGATGAACAGCGCATACACCAGGAAAATCCGCAGCCCCAGGCGCATCAGCTGTGGCTCGGGCTGTAACTGTAGCCGAGGCCGCGATGGGTCTGGATCGGCTCGGCATCGGCGGCCACGCTGCGTAATTTGCTGCGCAGGCTCTTGATATGGCTGTCGATATTGCGCTCATAGCCGGCATCGGCGGGCACGCCCACCGCGTCCAGCAGTTGCTCGCGGCTGAACACGCGCTCAGGTTGCTCCAGCAGGCTTTGCAGCAGGCGAAACTCATGGCGCGTCAGGCTCAAGGGATGGCCGCGAAAGCTGATCTGCATGCGCTCCAGGTCGACCTGGAACACAGCGGGCGCCACGCCGGGGCCGACACGCTTGAGGATCGCCCGTACGCGCGCCGCCACTTCCCGCGGGCTGAACGGCTTGACCACATAATCGTCGGCACCGATCTCCAGCCCCACCACCCGATCGATCTCGCCATCCCGTGCACTGAGGAACATCACCGGCACCTCACTGAAACGGCGCAATTGCTTGCAGGTTTCAAAGCCGGTGATGTCCGGCAGTCCGATGTCGAGAATGATCAGGTCGGCCGGGGTCTGGCGTTGATGGGCCAACGCCTCCTGGCCAAGGCTCAGCCAGGTGGTGGTGAAACCCTCGCCTTGCAGGGCGAAAATCAATGTGTCGGCTATCGCCGCTTCGTCTTCGACAATCAGGATATGGGGCATGGGTTCAAATCAGCAGTCCGGTTTGTCGGCCGTGTAACGACGGGCCGGGTTGACCGCTGCGCCGAACTCACGCAGGGCCTTGGCGCCGATCAGCAACGGGTAGTTGAAGCTGCTGCGGTCGGTGAGGTTGACCTCGACGGTACGCTTGACGTTACCCAGGCACATTTCCAGGTCGATCACCGGGCGCTTGGCCACGGTGGCTTCGTCTTTTTCGTCGTCTTCGTCGGCGCGGCTCTTGATCTTGCTGATGCGCGACACCTTGTGCTCGTAGACTTTGTTGCCGGCGTCTTTACCACCGAGGCGGAAGCGCACCCAGTCGTCGCCATCACGGGTAAACGTCTCAATATCCCGGGCCGACAGTGAGGCGGTCAGCGCGCCGGTGTCCATCTTGGCCTTGAAGGTTTCGCCGATCTCCGGCAACTGGATGTATTCGTAGCGACCGTAAAGGGTCGGCTCGGCGGCCATGACAGGCAGGGCAGCCAGGGCGAGGGAGGCAAGAAGCAGTTTCACGAAGTGATTTCCTCGGAAAGAAGTAGGCGGATTCTAGACCGCAAAGACAGCACTTAGTTAGTCACCCCCACCATAACCGGCACATTGTGAAACATTCGTACGGCCATTTGCGATTTGGCCTATAGACTCAGCTTGCTTATGATGGCCCGCCCACAAGATTCCAAGAGTTACTTATGCGCCGCCTGCTCACCGGCTGTTTGGTCACACTGCTGCTATTGCTCAACACCTTGGTGCTGTTTGGCCCACTGATGGTCTTTGCCCTGCTCAAGCTGGTGGCCCCAGGGCGGTTTCGCGACTATGCCTCATGGGCGGTGATGTGGATCGCCGAGACCTGGGCCGAGATCGACAAGCTTATTTTCTCCTTGTGCATCCCCACCCGGTGGGACATTCGCGGCGGCGACGAACTGCGCGGCGACACCAGCTACCTGGTGATCAGCAACCACCAATCCTGGGTGGACATCCCGGCGCTGATCCAGGCCCTCAACCGCCGCACGCCGTTCTTCAAATTCTTCCTGAAAAAAGAGCTGATCTGGGTACCCTTCCTCGGCCTGGCCTGGTGGGCGCTGGATTACCCGTTCATGAAGCGCTACACCAAGGCGTTCCTGGCCAGGCACCCGGAACTGGCCGGCCAGGACCTCAAGATCACCCAGCAAGCCTGCGAGCTGTTCAAGCGCCAGCCGGTGACGGTGGTCAATTACCTGGAAGGCACGCGGTTCAGCGAGGCCAAGCGCAAGCAGCAGGATTCGCCATTCACTCACTTGCTCAAGCCCAAGGCGGGCGGCGTAGCGTTTGTGCTGGCGGCCATGGGTGAACAATTGGACGCGGTGCTTGACGTAACCGTGGTCTACCCGCAGCAAAAGATTCCGGGGTTCTGGGATTTGATCAGCGGCGCGGTACCGAAGGTGATCATTGATATCCACACCCGTGAGCTGGACCCGGCGTTGTGGCAAGGGGATTATGAGAACGATCCGGCGTTTCGCCAGAGCGTCCAGAACTGGGTGAACCAGCTCTGGAAGGAGAAGGATGCGCGCATCGCTCAACTGCGCGCAGAGCGTATTTAGCTACCGGTGCCCCAGGCCTGGGCCAGTTTACCCAGCAGCGAGCTGTTGGCACCCTGCCCGCCCAGGTATTGCAGGATCAGCGGGGCAAACTGGCCGACCATGCCACTGTCCATGCCCAGGGCACTGAACGCGGTATTCAGGTCGTTGGTGTTCTTCACGTTACCCAGCAGGCCGTCCAGGCCGCTGGTCTTGCTGCCACCGTTCTGGCCGAGCATCCCGCTCAAGGCCCCGAGGCTGCCCAATGCATTGTTGCCCGACAGCTGGTCAAGGCCCGGCACGCTGTTACCCAGTTGCGAATAGTCGTTGCCGCTCAGTTTGTTCTTGGCCAGGCCCAGCATGGCGCCCGTACCGCCCACGGCTTGTTCGGGGGTGATGTTCAGTTGCGAGGTCAGCGTGGTCAGCAGGTCCGCCGTCTCGGACGACGGTGCGGCGGCTGCGGCCTTGTTGTTACCCCCTTGCATGCCGGAGATGGCATTGGCCGCGTCGCCAAGGCTGAACCCTGCGGCAAACACCGGGGCGGCGGCCAGGCTCATCAGGCAGGAAAGGGCGAAACCGCGTGAAATCTTCATCGAAACAACCTCTGGATGTAGGGGTAAAAGCAGGCGTTTGACTGGGTATCCGGCACATTGTTCCGAGGCGTCCCAGGAACCCAATGGCTGGGGCAGAGTCAATGAAATGACTCCAAAACCTGTCAGGAACAATTCCATGAGCGCGACCCGCCCCCCCATGATTGAGCCAAAACCACCCTTCTGGAGCCGTCCACGCCTGTTTATCGGCGTCTGCGTGGCCGTGATCGCCGGCCTCGGCGTCGCGTTCTACACTCAGGACAACGTCAAGTCCACCGCCACCCTGATCACCACCACCCAACAGCCGGCGGCGCAGATCATGGCGCACAAGGATTACCTGGAAGTGCAACCCATCGCCATCACCACACCCGCGCCGGACCAGAGCCTGGAACTGTGGGCGATTCCCAATGGCGGCAAGCCCGTGTCACTTGGGCTGTTACCGGAAGATGGCGAAGGCATCATCGGCTTGAACCCAAGGCAGCAGGCCTCGATCAGCAAGCCCGTGGAATTGATGGTGAGTGCGGAGAGCAAAGGGGGCTCGGTGAGCAAGCAACCGACGGGCCCGACCGTCTACCAAGGTGCCTTGGCCAACCGTTGAGACCCCAAACACCACAACCCAAATGTGGGAGGGAGCAAGCCCTCTCCCACATTTGGGTTTTCGTATGCCTGGGATTTATGCCGCGCTGAACAACTTATGCGGATCAATCACAAACTTCTTCGGCACGCCCGCATCGAACTCGCCATACCCACGTGGGGCGTCATCCAGGCTGATGACTTCAACCCCCACGATGTCGGCGATGTGAATGCGGTCCCACATGATCGCCTGCATCAGCTGGCGGTTGTACTTCATCACCGGGGTCTGGCCGGTATGGAAGCTGTGGGATTTGGCCCAGCCCAAACCGAAGCGGATGCTCAGGCTGCCCATTTTTGCGGCAGCGTCGACAGCACCTGGGTCTTCGGTGACATACAGGCCGGGAATGCCGATCTTGCCCGCCACGCGCACCACGCCCATCAGTGAGTTGAGCACCGTGGCAGGGGCTTCGTGCTTGACGCCGTCGTGCCCGTGGCCGCGGGCTTCGAAGCCCACGCAGTCAACGGCACAGTCCACTTCAGGCTCGCCCAGCAGGGCGGCGATCTGTTCGTGCAGCGGGGTGTCGGTGGACAGGTCGACCACTTCAAACCCTTGCGCCTTGGCGTGGGCCAGGCGGATAGAGTTGACGTCGCCGATGATCACCACCGCCGCACCCAGCAGGCGCGCGGAGGCGGCGGCAGCCAGGCCGACAGGACCGGCACCGGCGATGTACACCGTGCTGCCCGGACCCACGCCGGCCGTGACGGCGCCGTGGTAGCCGGTCGGGAGGATGTCGGAGAGGCAGGTCAGGTCGCGGATTTTCTCCATGGCCTTGTCGCGGTCCGGCAGTTTCAGCAGGTTGAAGTCGGCGTAGGGCACCAGTACGTATTCAGCCTGGCCACCGGTCCAGTCGCCCATGTCGACGTAGCCATAGGCGCCGCCGGCACGGGCCGGGTTGACGGTGAGGCACACACCGGTGTGTTGTTCTTTGCAGGAGCGGCAGCGGCCGCAGGCGACGTTGAAGGGAACGGAAACCAGGTCGCCGATCTTCAGGTTTTCGACGTCACTGCCCTTCTCGATCACTTCACCAGTGATCTCGTGACCAAGCACCAGGCCGGTCTGGGCAGTCGTGCGGCCACGCACCATGTGTTGGTCGGAGCCGCAGATGTTGGTGGAGACCACGCGCAGGATGACGCCGTGCTCAATCTTCCTGCCACGGGGGTCCTGCATTTTGGGATAGTCGATTTTCTGTACTTCGACCTTGCCGTTGCCGAGATACACGACACCACGATTACCAGACATGCTTTCACCTCGCTGTTGTTTTTATGGAACTGCGTTGCCCGTAGGGTGGGCAGCGCGTTGAGTGCTCGGGTACAGATGCTGTTTCTTGTGTTGTTTGTGAGGGCCTCATCGGGGGCAAGCCCTCTCCCACATTCGACCGCATTCCAAATGTGGGAGAGGGCTTGCCCCCGATTGGCGTCAGTCAGAGCACCACCGTCCTATTGGCGTTCAGAAACACCCGCCGCTCAATGTGATACCCCACCGCCCGGGCCAAGGTAAGCCCTTCGATATCGCGCCCCTTGGCAATCAAATCCTCGGGATAGTGGCTGTGATCCACCACCTCCACGCCCTGGGCGATGATCGGCCCTTCGTCCAGATCGTTGTTGATGTAATGCGCCGTGGCGCCGACCAATTTCACCCCCTTGTTGTACGCCTGGTGATACGGCTTGGCGCCCTTGAACCCCGGCAACAAGGAGTGATGGATATTGATCGCCTTGCCATCCAGCTTGCGGCACAGCTCCGGCGACAGCACTTGCATGTAGCGCGCAAGGATCACCAGTTCGGCGCCGGTCTCTTCGATCACTTGCCACACCTGACGCTCCTGGGACGGTTTGTCGTTCGGGTCGAGAGGGAAATGGTAGTAGGGAATCTGGTGCCAGTCGGCCAACGGTTTCAAATCAGGGTGGTTGGACACCACCGCGACCACGTCCATCGACAGTTGGCCGATCCGCTGGCGGTACAGCAGATCGTTCAGGCAGTGATCGGCCTTGGAGACCATGATCACCACTTTTGGCCGGTAGTTCGGCGCCGTCAGCTCGAAGATCATGCCAAAGGCTTCGCCGCGCGTGGCCAGGCCGGCGCGAAACGCCTGCTCGTCGAAACCGTCGGGCTGACGGAACTCCACGCGAATAAAAAATCGGCCCGAGAGGCGGTCATCGAACGAGTGGTGCTCGGTCACATAACAGCCCTGCTCGAACAGGTAGCGGGTGACCGCGTCCACCGTGCCGAGCACGCTGGGGCAGTCGGCAGTCAAAATCCATGTATCGGGTGCGCGGCTCATTACAGTTAACTCCTCATACAGCGATGCTGCTGACTGTAGGAGCGAGCTTGCTGGCGAAAAATCCAAGGGCGCCGCGTTCATTCAGGATGCGCGCGTTATCGTTGACGTTTTTCGCGAGCAAGCTCGCTCCTACAGGGTCATATCAGGCTTGAACGCTCAGGCCGAATTCAGCCGAGGCGTCCTGCAACCACAGCCACCAGTAATCCGAGAAGCTGCGACGGATCACCAGCTCCCAGGTGTCTTCAGCGGTATGGCGGATCACCAGTTGCGACTTGGCGAACACCGTGCCCACCGCCTTGCCCACCGGGAAGTTATTGGGGTGCACGTCGTAGCTGGTGGACTTCATCAGCACATCACGCACGTTCGGGCCGCTCAGTTCGAGGATCTGCTGGCCGCCGCTGACGTTGACGACCTGGATATGCAGGTCGCCCAGCGCAGCACGCAGGTTTTGTTCGGCGGCGAATTCTTCACCGCTGGGCACGACCAGCAGCCACTCATCCGGGCCGAGCCATTGCAAGCTGGTTTCGCCTTTGACGATGACCTGCAGGGCGCCAGGCAACTCGATGCCCAGGGCTTTGTGTACGCCAGCGGCGAAGGCGGCGTCATGGCCGTCGCCACGGATGGTCAGGTGGCCGAGCAGTTTCTTTTCACGCACGGTCACGCCGGCGTTCTTGCGGCCCTTGCCGACCAGGCTGGCGAGGTCGGCATGGTGCAGCGACGACTCGGCCTTGGCGCCGGTGGTGGGGCGTTGTTGGTAAACATTGGCTGCTGTCATAAAGCACCTGTTTTGAATTCTGTGGTGACTGTTCTGGCCTCATCGGGGGCAAGCCCCCTCCCACATTTGGAATGCATTCCCTGTGGGAGGGGGCTCGCCTGCGATGCAGGCGACCCGGTCTATCAGATGTTCTGCCGCTCGCCTTTCGGGTCAAAGAACACCGAAGACACGATCTCCGCCTCGATCACACTGCCATCCGCTTGCGGCGAGAACACCCGCTCACCGATACGCTTCAAGCCGCCCTTGACCACCGCCATCGCAAACGAATAACCCAGGGAGTTATGCGCATAGCTGGAGGTGACGTGGCCAACCATCTTCATCGGAATCGCCTGCTTCGGATCGAACACCAACTGCGCGCCTTCCGGCAGCCACACTTTTGGATCGACCGGCTTCAAGCCCACCAGTTGCTTACGCTCTTCGCGCACGCAGTCTTCACGGTTCATGCCGCGCCAGCCGATCCACGAGAACGGTTTGGTGCGGCCTACGCACCAGCCCATGTTCAGGTCGTCCGGGGTCATCGAGCCGTCAGTGTCCTGGCCAACGATGATGAAACCTTTCTCGGCACGCAGTACGTGCATGGTTTCGGTGCCGTACGGGGTCAGGTTGTACTTTTTGCCCGCCTCGACGATTTGCTCCAGCACGCCCATGGCGTAGTCGGCCTGCACGTTGACTTCGTACGACAACTCACCGGTAAACGAGATACGGAACACCCGCGCCGGCACACCGCCAACCAAGCCTTCCTTCCAGGTCATGAACGGGAAGCCGTCCTTGTCCAGGTCGATGTCGGTGACTTCCGCCAACAGCTTGCGGCTGTTGGGGCCGGACAGGGTCATGGTCGCCCAGTGGTCGGTGACCGAGGTGAAGTACACCTTCAGGTCCGGCCATTCGGTCTGCTGGTAGATTTCCAGCCACTGGAGTACGCGAGCCGCGCCGCCGGTGGTGGTGGTCATCAGGAAGTGGTTGTCGGCAAGGCAGGCGGTGACGCCGTCGTCGAAGACCATGCCGTCTTCCTTGCACATCAGGCCGTAGCGCGCCTTGCCCACGTCGAGCTTGGTCCAGGCGTTGCTATAGATGCGGTTGAGGAACTCACGCGCATCCGGGCCCTGGATGTCGATCTTGCCGAGGGTGGAGGCATCCAGCAGGCCGACGCTGTCGCGCACGGCCAGGCATTCACGTTTCACGGCGGCGTGCAGGTCTTCGCCATTGCGTGGGAAGTACCATGGGCGTTTCCACTGGCCGACATCTTCAAATTCGGCGCCGTTTTTAACGTGCCAGGCGTGCAGCGCGGTGTAGCGCACCGGCTCGAAGATATGCCCACAGTGACGGCCCGCTACCGCGCCGAAGGTCACCGGCGTGTAGTTGGGACGGAACATGGTGGTGCCCATCTGCGGGATGGTCACGTTCAGCGAGCGCGCGGCAATCGCCAGGCCGTTGACGTTACCCAGCTTGCCCTGGTCGGTGCCGAAACCCAGCGCGGTGTAGCGCTTGACGTGCTCGACCGACTCGAAACCCTCGCGGGTAGCAAGCTCGATGGCGGCGGCGGTGACGTCGTTCTGCAGGTCGACAAATTGCTTCGGCGCCCGTGCGGTAGCTTTCTCGTGAGGCACTTGGAACAGCGCCAGGGTCGGCTCTTCAAGACGGCTCAAGGCTTTGGGCAACGTGCCTTCCACCGGGGTAAAGCCGGCTTCGCTGGCCGCGCGCACGCCGCCTTCAAAACCGTCCGCCAGGGAATCGCCAAGGCCGTAGACGCCATTGATGCCACCGACGCACACGCGTTTCTGCGGGGCTTCGCCCGGTACAAAACCGAGGATGTCTTCACGCCAGGTCGGTTTGCCGCCCAGGTGCGAGGCCAAGTGGACCACCGGGCTGTAGCCGCCGGAGCTGGCCACCAGGTCGCAGTCCAGCCACTCGCCGGGGCTGGTGACTTTGTGGGCTTTCACATCGATGGCAGCCACGCGAGCGGCGGTGACGTGCTTACTGCCACGGGCTTCGATCACGGCGCTGCCAGTGAGGATACGAATGCCTTTGGCGCGCGCTTCTTCCACCAGCGCGCCACGTGGGTTGTGACGGGCATCGGCCACGGCGACCACCTGCAGGCCAGCGTCAAACCAGTCCAGGGCAACGCGGTAGGCGTGATCGTTGTTGGTCGACAGCACCAGTTTCTTGCCCGGTGCCACGCCATAGCGGCGCACGTAGGTGGAGACCGCGCCGGCGAGCATATTGCCCGGTACATCGTTGTTGCCGTACACCAGCGGACGCTCACACGCACCGGTCGCCAGGACCACACGCTTGGCACGCACACGGTGGATGCGCTGGCGCACCTGGCCAATCGGTGCACGGTCACCGAGATGGTCGGTCAGGCGCTCGTGAATGGTCAGGAAGTTATGGTCGTGGTAACCGTTGACGGTGGCTCGGGGCAGCAGCACCACGTCCGGCAGGGCTTTCAGTTCGGCGATAACGCTGGCGACCCATTCCGTGGCGGGCTTGCCGTCGAGGCTTTCGCGGGAGTCGAGCAAGGAACCGCCGAACTCTTCCTGCTCATCGGCGATGATCACGCGGGCACCGCTGCGCGCGGCGGCCAGTGCAGCCGCCAGGCCAGCAGGGCCGGCGCCGACCACCAGCACGTCGCAATGACGGTTGAAGTTGTCGTAGGTGTCCGGATCGTTCTCGGTCGGCGAGCGGCCAAGGCCGGCAGCCTTGCGGATGTACTTCTCGTAGGTCATCCAGAACGATTGCGGGTACATGAAGGTTTTGTAGTAGAAACCCGGCGGCATCAGCTTGCCGCCGACCTTGCCAAGAATGCCCATCATGTCGTTGTTCACGCTCGGCCAGCCGTTGGTGCTGGTGGCAACCAACCCCTGGTACAGCGCCTGTTGCGTAGCACGCACGTTGGGAATCTGGGTGGCTTCGGTGGCACCGATCTGCAGCACCGCGTTCGGCTCTTCGGCGCCGGCGGCAAAGATGCCGCGTGGGCGCGAATACTTGAAGCTGCGGCCGATGATGTCGACGCCGTTGGCCAGCAATGCAGCGGCCAGGGTGTCACCTTCGAAGCCTTTGTAGCTCTGGCCGTTGAAGCTGAAGGTCAGGACTTTGTTACGGTCGATCCGGCCACCGTTGGACAGGCGATTGATCTGGCTCATACCTTCTCTCCAGAAGCCTTGGCGGTGAATTGCGGCTTGCTGCCAATCTTGTAGGTTTCAAGAATTTCGTAGGTCACGGTGTCGCGGGTCGCGTTGAAATACTGGCGGCAACCGGCGGCGTGAATCCACAGTTCGTGGTGCAACCCACGCGGGTTATCGCGGAAGAACATGTAGTCGCCCCACTCTTCATCGGTGCAGGCGTTCGGGTCCAGCGGGCGCGGGATGTGCGCTTGGCCGGACGCGTGGAATTCCTCTTCGGAGCGCAGTTCGCCACAGTGAGGACAGAAGATATGCAACATAGGGAATTTCTCCTGTTAGTGGGCGACGGCCGCAGCGCCGTGTTCGTCGATCAACGCACCGTTGTGGAAACGGTCGATGGAGAAAGGTGCAGCCAATGGGTGCATCTCACCTTTGGCCAGGCTGGCGGCAAACACGTTGCCTGAGCCTGGGGTGGCCTTGAAGCCACCGGTACCCCAACCGCAGTTGAAGAACATGTTCGGCACCGGGGTCTTGGAGATGATCGGGCAGGCATCCGGGGTGGTGTCGACGATACCGCCCCACTGGCGGTTCATGCGCACCCGCGACAGCACGGGGAACATCTCGACGATGGCCTGGATGGTGTGTTCGATCACCGGGTACGAGCCGCGCTGGCCATAGCCGTTGTAACCGTCGATACCGGCGCCGATCACCAGGTCGCCCTTGTCGGACTGGCTGATGTAACCGTGCACGGCGTTGGACATGATCACGCTGTCGATAATCGGCTTGATCGGCTCCGACACCAACGCTTGCAGCGGGTGGGATTCGATCGGCAAACGGAAGCCGGCGAGGGACGCCATGTGCCCGGAGTTACCCGCGGTGACCACACCGACGCGCTTGGCGCCGATAAAACCCTTGTTGGTTTCCACGCCGATGCACACGCCGTTTTCCTTGCGGAAGCCGATCACTTCGGTCTGCTGGATCAAGTCCACGCCGAGGGCGTCGGCCGCACGGGCAAAGCCCCAGGCCACGGCATCGTGACGGGCCACGCCGCCGCGACGTTGCACGGTGGCGCCGAGTACCGGGTAGCGCGTGTTTTTCGAGCAATCCAGGTACGGAATCTCGTCGGCCACTTGCTTGGCATTCAGCAACTCGCCATCCACGCCGTTAAGGCGGTTGGCGCTGACGCGACGTTCGGAATCACGGATGTCCTGCAGGGTGTGGCACAGGTTGTAGACGCCACGCTGGGAGAACATCACGTTGTAGTTCAGGTCTTGGGACAGGCCTTCCCACAGTTTCATCGCGTGTTCGTACAGGTGCGCCGACTCGTCCCACAGGTAGTTGGAGCGCACGATGGTGGTGTTGCGCGCGGTGTTACCGCCGCCCAGCCAGCCTTTCTCGACCACGGCCACGTTGGTGATGCCGTGCTCTTTGGCCAGGTAGTAGGCGGTTGCCAGACCATGCCCGCCGCCGCCGACGATGACCACGTCGTAGACCTTTTTAGGGGTCGGCGTGCGCCACATCTTCTGCCAGTTTTCGTGATGGCTGAGTGAGTGCTTGAAGAGGCCGAAGCCCGAGTAGCGTTGCATAGTCATTACTCCAAAACCGCGCTCAGCGATAAACCGGGAAATCAGCGCACAGGGCAGACACGTGCTTGGCCACGTTGGCCTCGACGTCGGCATCGCCGAGGTTGTCGAGGATGTCGCAGATCCAGCCGGCCAGCTCGATGCACTGCGGCACCTTGAAACCACGCGTGGTCACCGCCGGGGTGCCGATGCGCAGGCCCGAGGTCACGAACGGCGACTGCGGGTCGTTCGGTACGGCGTTCTTGTTGACGGTGATGTGGGCGCGACCGAGGGCGGCGTCCGCCTCTTTGCCGGTGAGGCCCTGACGGATCAGGCTGACCAGGAACAGGTGGTTATCGGTGCCGCCGGACACTACATCGTAGCCGCGTTTGATAAACACGCTGGCCATGGCCTGGGCATTGTCGATCACTTGTTGCTGGTAGGCCTTGAAGCCTGGCTCCTGGGCTTCCTTGAAGCACACCGCCTTGCCGGCGATCACATGCATCAGCGGGCCGCCCTGGGCGCCGGGGAATACGGCAGCGTTGAGTTTCTTCTCGATTTCTTCGTTGGCCTTGGCCAGGATCAAACCGCCACGGGGACCGCGCAGGGTCTTGTGGGTGGTGGTGGTGACCACATCGGCGTACGGCAGCGGGTTCGGGTACAGGCCAGCGGCGACCAGGCCAGCAACGTGGGCCATGTCGACGAACAGCAGCGCCCCGACCTTGTCGGCGATCGCGCGAAAACGTGGGAAATCCAGGGTCTTGGAGTAGGCGGAGAAACCGGCCACTACCATCTTCGGTTTGTGTTCTACGGCCAGGCGCTCGACTTCGTCGTAGTCGATCAGGCCGGTGTCGGTGTTGATGCCGTACTGCACGGCGTTGTACAGCTTGCCCGAGGACGACACTTTGGCGCCGTGGGTCAGGTGGCCGCCGTGGGCCAGGCTCATGCCGAGGATGGTGTCGCCGGCGTTCAGCAGCGCCAGGTAAACCGCACTGTTGGCGGAGGAGCCGGAGTGCGGCTGTACGTTGGCGTAATCGGCGCCGAACAGCTGCTTGGCGCGCTCGATGGCCAGGGCCTCGACCTTGTCCACGTGCTCGCAACCACCGTAGTAGCGCTTGCCTGGGTAGCCTTCGGCGTATTTGTTGGTGAGGCCGCTGCCCTGGGCTTCCATGACGCGCTTGCTGGTGTAGTTCTCCGACGCGATCAGCTCGATATGATCTTCCTGACGTTGCTCCTCGGCATTCATCGCCGCCAGCAGTGCATCGTCATAACCCTGGATCTGGTCTTTCTTGCTGAACATCGCGTCTCTCCCAGCCTTTCGTATTGTTGAGGCCCGTGCACGGTGGCATAGCCCTTTGATGCGATGGTAGGGCTGGCGCAGGCAGGTCAAATGCCTACGGACGCCACGCAAAGGTGCGTTTACGACATTGCCTGCAAATGACCCTGGCCCCTGTAGGAGCGAGCTTGCTCGCGAAAAACCTGAGGGCGCGGTGTTCATTCAGGCAATCCGCATGATCGTTGACGTTTTTCGCGAGCAAGCTCGCTCCTACAGGAGGTCAGGCGATGATCTTGCGGACGAGTAGCAGCAGCAGGAAATGCAGGGGATAGAGGGCATAAGCCCAGCGGCGCATGGCTGGCGGCGAGGCGCCGCGGGCATGTCGCAACAGGACCAATCCCGCCAACGGCGCAATCAGGCACGCCGCCAACCCCATCAGCGCCACCGGCGTGCCGCTATCGAGCAGGATCTGCCATTGGTTGGCAGCCACGCACACCAGGCCCGGCAACAGGCTGAAATACCAAGGCCTGCGAAACACCAACAGCATCGCCAGTGGCAGCAATACACCAAAGAAACCGAACATTAACTGCGTCGAAAATACCGCGGCTATCGTGACAGCGATCAGCGCCAATCCTCGATCAACCAGCGCCTTCTGCTGCCATCCTCGGGCAACCAGCAACCCCAAGGCCAGGGTCGGCAGCACATTCAACGTATCGGCATCGTCGATAAACATCCGGTACGGCACTTCGCTGATCACACTGAACAGCAACAACCAACCCAGGTAGCGCCACTGGCCGGTCACGGGCGCGTTCCTGACCCGATGCAGATTCGCCGCAATCGCCAGGCAAAACCACGGGAACGCCAGGCGTCCTGGTACATACAGGCCATCCAGGCTCAGGCCGACGTAGCGCAGGTGATCAAGCACCATGCACAGCAGCGCCAGCCACTTGAGCAAATCCAAAGCGCCATCACGGACACGTCCGACAGCCATCGTTTCAGTACCGTGCATAATTCCCCAGTGACTTTGCATTTACAGTGCGTGCGCACGCCCGACAATCTTGGTTAAAGTGCGCACCAACATCGACCACAGGAATGGGCCATGACCGACAAGAGCCAGCAATTCGCCAGCGACAACTATTCCGGCATCTGCCCGGAAGCCTGGGCCGCCATGGAACAAGCCAACCACGGCCACCAGCGCGCCTATGGCGACGATGAATGGACCCACCGCGCCGCCGACGGTTTCCGTAACCTGTTCGAAACCGACTGCGAAGTGTTCTTCGCCTTCAACGGCACCGCCGCCAACTCCCTGGCGCTGTCTTCGCTGTGCCAGAGCTACCATAGCGTGATTTGCTCAGAAACCGCCCACGTCGAAACCGACGAGTGCGGCGCACCGGAGTTTTTCTCCAACGGCTCGAAACTGCTCACTGCCCGCACTGAAAACGGCAAGCTGACCCCGGAATCGATCCGCGAGATCGCCCTCAAGCGCCAGGACATCCATTACCCCAAGCCGCGCGTAGTGACCCTGACCCAGGCGACGGAAGTCGGCAGCGTCTACACCCCGGAAGAAATCCGCGCCATCAGCGCCACCTGCAAGGAACTCGGCCTGAACCTGCACATGGACGGCGCGCGCTTTTCCAACGCCTGTGCGTTTCTCGGCTGCTCACCCGCCGACCTGACCTGGAAAGCCGGGGTGGACGTGTTGTGCTTCGGCGGCACCAAGAACGGCATGGCCGTGGGTGAAGCCATCCTGTTCTTCAACCACAAGCTGGCCGAAGACTTCGACTACCGCTGCAAACAGGCCGGCCAACTGGCCTCGAAGATGCGCTTCCTCTCCGCCCCCTGGGTGGGCCTGCTGGAAAACGACGCCTGGCTCAAACACGCACGCCACGCCAACCACTGCGCGCAGTTGCTCAGCAGCCTGGTGGCGGATATTCCCGGCGTGGAGTTGATGTTCCCGGTGCAGGCCAACGGCGTGTTCCTGCAACTGTCGGAACCGGCGATTGCAGCGTTGACGGCCAAGGGCTGGCGCTTCTACACCTTTATCGGCAAAGGCGGCGCGCGGTTCATGTGTGCGTGGGATACCGAAGAAGAACGCGTGCGCGAACTGGCGGCGGATATTCGCGAAGTCATGGGTGCCTGAAACGACGGCCGCGCAAGCCCGCGTCGCAGCCTCATGACCTGCGACGCGCAGCTGGAGCCACTTGCGCGCCTATCGCGCCCGCACCTCACTCACACACCTATGCTCACAAGGCTTTGGGCTGAAGCGCTTGCCATTCATCAATGGGGCCGCGGTTGGTGAGCAAGGTCCCACCGTTGAAGTGCACCGCCAGTTTATTTACGGCGTTCAAGGCCGTCGTTACCGCCCCTTCCGCCCAGCCCCCCGTCCAGGAAACATCGTCCCCGGCGAGAATGAACCCATCGGGTTGCCCACTCGACACACCGTTCATGAACTGGGAAAACAGCAAGCGCTGGTACTCGTATTGTCCCGGCAGGTTCATTTTGAACGCGCACAGGAAAAACGGCTGCTCTTCCCAGTTGATCTCGACAAAGGGATTGGTCATGCCGAACTCAGCCGCCAGGTTCAACTGATGAGGGGCGTACACGCTATCCAGCAAGCTTGTGCATAACTGCACATGAGACGGCAGCGGCGCACTGCGATCACCCAGGAATTTGAGGCTGTCGTCATTCCAGGTGTAAGACAAAAACATGCCACTGCCTCTGTGAGGCCCTTCGCTGCGGCCGTAGTCCAGCAGGTAGGTGCCACGGGTGATTCGGTCCGACAACGTCACGCTCATCTTGTGCTGCAAATCCACGCCCACGTCGGTCCAGAACGGTCGTTTGGTTTGCGCGAAGATTTTTGCCGACTGCATGTAATGGGTGTACATCACCGCTTCCCATTCCTTGGGGGACAACAGGTCATTCATCTGATTGAAGCGGGCAGCGCCGTCCATATAACGGAATTTATCGAGGATCCGCTTTTGAGGGGTATAGACCACGGCAGGAAAGGTGTATTGGCGCTCGCCTGCCAGATGATGATCAAACACCCACACGTCGAATTTGCCATCCGGCCGCCGCAGGATCTGCCGCACTTCCTGCTTCAAAGGCTGAGCGATGACCTGGGTGGTCAGGCCTCGGACGGTGGTACCCGCAGGCCAATGAACCATAGCGTCGCCAAAAGTATCCGGGGCACGCGTCCAAAGTCGGTTTGGCAGCTCACTGGAGCCGTCGTACATCAGCTTGTGGTTGGTATCCAGCCCGGTATACAGCACCCGTAACACCTCCAGGAAGCAGTTCGGGTAATCGGTGTTCCAACCGCCTGTGCCGAAGCCGATCTGGCCGAACAGATCGATATCTTCGCGGCTCCAACCCGCCTGCTCGACCATCGCGGCAAAAAAACTGAGGTTGTCCCAACCCGCATCAAGGATCGCGTTCCACAGGGCTTTGATCTTGGCTTGATCCAGGCTGCCCTCGGACATTGCCGTTTCCATCTCAGTGAACTTGATCGGGTTCTGCTCAAGAAACACGTTGAATAACTTATCCTCGATCTCAGCGTAATCAGGCGGCAGGTTATCGCGTTCGTAATAGACCTGTTGCTGCTGATAGTCGACGACCGTACTGGGGGTAAACGCCGACCCCGGATTGGGAAAATCGGTCGAACGGGCCGTCATGCCAACTTTGTTGAAATAGTGCATCAACGCCTTGCCTGAAACAGGAAAGCGCATGGCACCCAGCTCGCAGATGACGCTGTTATCCGGATCTTGCGGATTACCTGCCACATGGGAATACAGTCGCCCACCGATGCGATCACTGGCCTCTACCACCACCGGGTGCAACCCCATGCGCATGACTTCATAGGCCGTCACCAGGCCGGCGACCCCGCCCCCGACGATCAATACCTGGCTGCCATACGCCAGGTGGGATACCCGCGCCAGCGGCGTGCCCTGACTGGCGGCCGTCTCAAGAAACCGGGCGTAATGAAAAGGAAAGTCTGGAATCAGTGCAGTGACATCGTTGGCAAGCAAACGCGCTGCACCTTTACTGCGAGAGGGAATAGCAGACATGGTCATCATCCTTGGCATGAAATGAGGACGTCCACCTACTGCTTCAATGCGAAGGGCGAATACGACGGCTGAGATGCTCAGCGTAGTTAGTTGTAGGAAATGTCTCTATATCACTTGGGAATAAAAAACTGATGCGTCATACAGGCCTTGTGTCAGCAGGCTTCAGGCAATCAGTTCAGAAATTCGTGAAGTGATTATTTGCGAATAGCGATTCAATTGTCTTTTTAGTTACAAGACTCTTCGTAGCCTCACTTAATAAAAACAGACCGTGATGCCTATGAACGCGCCCTCCAACCGATCGGCTGCCCCGCCCTCCGCCACGCTGAAAATCGAAACCCGTTCCATTGACTACGTGCCGCGCAATGAGCGCCACGGCAAGGTCTGGCATCAGGCGCCGTTCTGGTTCACCGGTAACTTCGTACTGACCACCCTGGTCACCGGGTTTACCGGCGCCGCCTTGGGGCTGAGCCTGGTGTACGCGATCCTGGCGATAGTCATCGGCGTGTGCCTGGGCACGTTTGCCATGGCGTTCCATGCCAACCAGGGGCCGCGCATGGGGTTGCCGCAGATGATCCAGTCGCGGGCACAGTTCGGCCTGCGCGGGGCCATCGTGCCCTTTATCGCCGTGGTGTTCGTGTACATCGGCTTTAACGTGTTCAACGTGATCCTGGCGACCGACGCCATCAATACCGTGCTGCCCGGCAACCGTGCACCGTGGTACGCCTTGATGATCATCCTGGCAGTGGTGATCGCCGTGATCGGCCACGACCTCCTGCACACTGTGCAACGCTGGCTGACCTACGTGATGATCAGCGTGTTCGCGGTCCTCACGGTCGCCGCCGTGATGTACCTGCAGGCCGACACCGCGGTGGTCGACGCACATTTTTCCTGGTCGGCCTTTCTGATTCAGCTTTCAGCCGCAGCGGGTTACCAGATCAGCTACGCCGTCTACGTCTCGGATTACTCGCGCTACCTGCCGCATAACACGCCGTCGCGCAGCGTCATCTTCTGGACCTACCTGGGGGCCGCCGGCTCGGCGCTGTGGCTGATGTCGCTGGGGGCCTTCCTCGCCTCGGCGCTGCCCTCGCCCGACGCCATCGGCAGCGTACAGGCCGTGGGCAACCAACTGCTTCCGGGGTTTGGCACCTTTACCGTGTTGATCGCAGTACCCGCGCTGGTCGGCATCATGGCGGTCAACTGCTACGGCGCGATGCTCACCGGGATCAGTGCCATTGACGGTTTTGTACCGATCAAGCCGCGGATCAGGAGCCGCATCGTTGGGATCAGCCTGGTGGCCGCGGTGATTTTTGTGATTGCCTTGAGTATCCCCGAGAGCTACCTGAACAGCTTCAACACCTTCGTCCTCTTGATGCTGTATTTCCTGGTGCCCTGGACAGCCGTCAACCTCGCAGATTTCTATGCCATACGAAAAGGGCACTACGCAATCAGCGACATTTTCAACCCGGCCGGTATCTATGGGCGCTGGTCGAGCGCCGGGCTCATTGCCTATTTCCTCGGCCTGGCGGCAATGATTCCGTTTATGTCGCTGGGTTTTTATCAAGGACCGATCAGCGTGATGCTGGGCGGCGCGGATGTTGCGTTCGTCGTCGGCCTGGCGGTCTCGGCAATGGTCTACTGCATGATGAGCCGCCACCTCGACCACGCCGCCGAAGCGCGGGCCGTGCAAGCCAGTGAGCGAGCGTTGGAAGGAGACCTGTCGTGACCCTGCTACGCGTGGTTTGTCATCAACTGGCGCCGCGTATCGGCGATACCCACTACAACCGGACGCTGACCGAGCGCTCGATTCGCGCAGCGGCCAGCCTTAATGCGCAGGTGATCGTCCTGCCTGAGCTGGTTCAGAGCGGCTACATGTTCACGGACCTGGAGGAAGCCCACGAGGCCTCCGAGACACGCGACGGTCCGACCCTGAGCCTGTGGAAAAGCCTCGCGCAAGCGCTGGGGATCATCATCGTCGCAGGCTTCTGCGAGCGCCTGAGCGCGGGACGCGTCGCCAACAGTGCCGCGCTGGTCGAACCCAGCGGGCGGTTGACGGTGTATCGCAAGGCGCACCTGTGGGACCGCGAAAAACTGATCTTCACCGCCGGTGATGCACCGCCTCCGGTGGTCGACACCGCCGTCGGGCGGATCGGCATGATGATCTGCTACGACCTGGAACTGCCGGAGTGGGTACGCCTGGCAGCACTGGCGGAAGCCGACCTGCTCTGCGCCCCGGTGAACTGGCCGGACGGCCCGCGCCCCGTGGGTGAACGGCCGGCAGAGATCGTGCGGGTCCAGGCCAATGCGGCGGTCAACCGCATGTTCATCGCTGCGTGCGACCGTTATGGCGAAGAACGTGGCGTCAATTGGGTAGGCGGTTCGGTCATCGTCGACGCCGATGGCTACCCGCTGGCCGGAGCAGCCTCCCAGCCGATGGAACAACAATGGGTGGCCGACCTGCCACTGGCACAGGCCAGGAACAAGTCAATCAGCGACCACAACCATGTTCATCGGGATCGTCGGCCGGGGCTGTACTGAGCCTCAGAACTCGATGCGCACATCGCCCTTCGGCACACTGCAGCACGACAGGATGTAGCCTTCGGCTTCGTCCTCCTCGGTGATCCCGCCGTTGTGGTCCATCTCGACCTCGCCCCCCAGCTTCAGCACCTTGCATGTGCCGCAGATCCCCATGCCGCAGGCTTTCGGGATCAACAGGCCCAGCTTGGCGGCCGCCGCATGCACGGTTTCGCCCGGGGCCACGCGAATGCTCTTGCCCGAGGCAATGAATTCCACTTGGTGCAGGTCTGCCAGATCGATTTCCGGCGCATCGGCGGCTTGTTCGGCCTGCTCCACGGCATCCGCCCGCGCTTCCGGCGGCGTAGCGCCAAAGGACTCCTCGTGATACCGCGCCATGTCGAAACCGGCCACTTCCAGCAGGCGCTTCACCGCGTTCATATACGGCGTAGGCCCGCAGCAGAACACTTCGCGCTCCAGGAAGTCCGGCACCATCAGTTCCAGCATCTTGTGGTTCAGATAACCGCGATAACCCGCCCAAGGCTCACCCAACCCGTGTTTCTCGCAGATCAGGTGCAGGCTGAAGTTATCGATCCGCGACGCCATATGCTCCAACTCGCGGTGGTAGATGATGTCTTTGGGCGAGCGGGCGCTGTGGATAAACGTCATGTCGACGTTGGCGTTGGTGTCGTAGAACCAGCGGGCCATGGACATCACCGGGGTAATCCCCACGCCGCCACTGAGGTACAGCACTTTCGGGCTGGGGAAGTCGATGGCATTGAACAGCCCGACCGGCC
Organism: Pseudomonas sp. MPR-R2A5; assembly: GCF_058793055.1. Lineage (NCBI taxonomy): Bacteria > Pseudomonadati > Pseudomonadota > Gammaproteobacteria > Pseudomonadales > Pseudomonadaceae > Pseudomonas > Pseudomonas sp. MPR-R2A5. Next base: position 183,518 of record NZ_JBXAFK010000001.1, on the reverse strand, counting down.
CGTGCACCGCCAGCTCCTGGCCCTCATGCAGGGTGTCGTGCAGCCAATTGGAGACCTTGCCGCCCGGCACGCGCTTGATGGTCACCGAGAAGCTGTAGGGCACCGACGGCGAACTGGAAATGGTGTAGGAGCGCATGATCGGCTGGCCGTCGATTTCCAACTCCAGGGTGACGAACTGCCCCGGCTTGAAAAAGAACAGGATCGGCTGGTCGGCCATGAAGCAGAAGGTGCGCACGTCCCAGGTTTCCTGGATGACTTTGACGCAACGGACAATGTGCCGACCATTGGCCCAGGTCTGGGTGGTTACCGGATTCAGGAAATTATTGGACATGTTGTTCTCCACCGCCGAGGTCGGCCTTATGGTGGCGATTCTGCGTAACGCGAGAACCGCCCACTTACCTATCTGCGACATTCACATACTTATCGCGACCAGCCCCCATACCACGGGGCTTGCGCGTCGGGATCAGAGTGGGCCATGTCGCTCATGGATAAGGTTCGCCGCATCAGCAGCCCCACACTCGCTCCCAACAACGACGCTTTCTTTACGCCTTGCTGCACACCTGATCAGCCACTATTCGCCGGCCACACAGAATGGCCATGAGGACACACACGATGGACGTCACCGCAACCTTAAGCTTGGGCGATCCGCTGGAACCCGCACGCAAGGCCACCGCGCAGATGCTGCAAGAGCGCGAGCGCACGTTTTCGCTGCCACAGCCGTTCTACTCTGATGACCGGCTGTTTGATATCGACATGCAGGAGATCTTCCAGAAAGAGTGGTTGATCGCCGGCATGACCTGCGAGATCCCCACCAAGGGCAACTACCTGACCCTGCAAGTGGGCAAGAACCCGATCATCGTGATCCGTGGCGCCGAAGGCGTGGTGCACGCGTTCCACAACGTCTGCCGCCACCGCGGTTCGCGCCTGTGCACCAGCGACAAGGGCAAGGTGGCCAAGCTGGTCTGCCACTACCACCAATGGACCTACGAACTGGACGGGCGGCTGCTGTTCGCCGGCACCGAGATGGGCGCCGACTTCGACATGAAGCAGTACGGCTTGAAGCCGGTGAACGTGAAGACCGCCGGCGGTTATATCTTTATCAGCCTGGCCGAGAACCCGCCGGCCATCGATGATTTCCTGTCGACCCTGAACCACTACATGGAACCCTACGACATGGAGAACACCAAGGTGGCGGTGCAAACCACCTTGATGGAAAAGGCCAACTGGAAACTGGTGCTGGAAAACAACCGCGAATGCTACCACTGCAACGCGTCGCACCCGGAACTGCTGAAAACCCTGCTGGAGTGGGACGACGTCACCGACCCGCGCGCCGACCAGGCCTTCAAGGACCACGTGGCCGCCTCCGCCGCTGCCTGGGACGCCGAGAAGATCCCTTACGCCCACGCCAGCTTCGGCCTGCGCAACCGTATCGTGCGCATGCCGCTGCTCAAGGGCACCGTGTCCATGACCATGGACGGCAAGCAGGGCTGCGCCAAGCTGATGGGCCGCATCAAGAACCCGGACCTGGGCTCGATGCGCATCCTGCACCTGCCGCACTCGTGGAACCACTGCATGGGCGATCACATCATCGTGTTCACCGTGTGGCCGATCAGCGCCCAGGAAACCATGGTCACCACCAAGTGGCTGGTGCACAAGGACGCCGTGGAAGGCGTGGACTACGACGTGGAACGCATGCGCCAGGTGTGGGACGCCACCAACGACCAGGACCGTCGCCTGGCCGAGGAGAACCAGCGCGGCATCAACTCCAGCGCCTACCAGCCGGGCCCGTACTCCAAGACCTATGAGTTCGGCGTGGTGAACTTTGTGGATTGGTACAGCGAGCGCATGTTGAGCAACCTGGGCGCGGCGCCAGCGCCTTACCTCAAGGGCGTGGCTGCACACGAATAACCGATACCCACCGCTCAAAAATGTGGAAGGGGGATTGCCCCCCTCCCACACTTGAACCTCACACTGCTTAATATTTGATCAAATCTCTCGCAGACCACTGCCAGCCTGCCCTCCAGCCTTTGCCCAACAACTTATCCACAAAGCCACCCACAGCAATTGTGGGCAACTGCGCTCACCCCGCAAAATAAACCGAAGAAAATCCGTGACTTATTCAGATCACCGGGTTTCGCCGCCCATTGATCACTTTTCGACCAACACCCTGAAAGGCCCGTCGCCTATGGCCTGTAGCTGAACGCAAACACCTTATCCACAGAACCGCCAACAGACTTTGGGGGCAACTTCACGCCTTCTGTGGAAAACTGCTGCAAGACGCGATAAATAGGGGCTTACAGCCTTTTACAGGCGCAAAAACACACAATCGATCAATATTTAACCAAGACTGGCAAAGCCACGTATTACCTGGCCCGTAGCCGATAGCGAACATCTTATCCACAGAACCGCCAACAGACTTTGGGGGCAAGTCGACCGCAGGCAGCGGCCTTATCCACACTAAAATCCCCGTAAAAACCGTCACTTAGGGTGATCACTTTTCATACAGCGCGCTACAGGCGTGACTTTACGTGGCCTGTGGACAACCGCGAACACCTTATCCACAGCCACGTGCACAGCCATTGTGGGTAACCACCGTTTATCCGCCAGTTGTACAAAAAACACTCTGTTTAAAACTTCATCTACACTCACCCTTGCAGTTACGTCCATTGGCCTGGGTTAGTGCTGAAGTCCTTGGCGGGTTAGAGGGAGGTTGAACAGTGATGTGGCAGGGGCCTCCCAGCCATCACTGCGCTAAAGGTTTTACGCTGATTGAATTGCTACTGACGCTGGCCTTGCTGGCCACGCTGTCGACAGTGGCTTATCCGCTGACGGCGTTGATGGGTAAACGCGATCGAGAACTGGACTTGCAACGGTCGTTGCGGGAAATACGCCGCGCGATTGATTCCTACAAAGAGGCCGCCGACGACGGCCGTATTCAAAAAAGTATCGGCGACAGCGGCTATCCACCCACCTTGCAAGCCTTGGTCGAGGGGGTCACCGACCAGACCGACCTCAAAGGCAAGAAACTCTTCTTCCTGCGCCGCATTCCCCGCGACCCCGTCTGCGAGTGTCCCGAACTGTCGCCTGCCCAAACCTGGCAACTGCGCAGCTACCAGAGCAGCGCCGATAACCCACAAGAGGGGAAAGATGTCTTTGACGTTTCATCCCGCAGCACACGGGAGAGTTTGAATGGAACGTTATACAGCCAGTGGTAATCGGGGTTTTACCCTGATTGAACTGCTGGTGGTCATGGCCATTATCGCCACCCTTATGACCCTGGTGACCCCCCAGTACTTTCGCCAGCACGCCAAGGCCCAGGAAACCGTGCTGCGCCATAACCTGTCTTCCATCCGCCAGGCGCTCGACCAATACCGCGAAGACCACGGTGCCAATCCCGAGTCCCTGCAAGCCCTGGTGGACCGCCGCTACCTGCGCGAAATCCCCCTCGACCCGCTGACCGGCAAGCGCGATACCTGGCAATTGCAACCTTCCGACGAACAAGGCCTGGGCGATGTGCGCAGTGGCGCCCCCGGCAATGCAAATGACGGGAGCGCCTATGCGGATTGGTAAACAGCGTCAACACGGTTCGGTGTTCATGGGCATGTTGGTGACGGTAGCGGTGGTGGCCGTGATGCTGATGGAAGTGGGCACGCTCACGGCCAGCGTGTTGCAGCGTGAGCGCGAGCTGGAGCTGCTGGCGCGGGGGAATGAAATCCGCCGCGCGATCGGCCTGTATTACAGCGCCGGCCACACCTTTCCGAAATCCCTCGATGACCTGGTGCTCGACCGCCGCCAACCGACCGTCAAGCGCTACCTGCGCCGGGTCTATGCCGACCCGCTGAGCGGCAGCACCGAATGGGGCGTGGTGGCGGGGCCGGGCGAAACCATCATGGGGGTGTTCAGCAAGGCCAACGGCACGCCGTTCAAACAAGGTAATTTTTCAGTCAAGGATCAGAGTTTTACAGGGCAAGGTAGTTATCAAGGGTGGGTGTTTCTGTACGGTCCTGGACAGAGTAAACCCGCAACCCGCACCACTCCCATGGGAGATCAGACGACCCGATGATGCCAATGCACTCACACAACTGATCGTTCCAGCAGTTCGGAACTTGTTTATCTGAATTGAAGGTGGATTCGAACATGAATAACTACGCGAAAAGACTTTGCACATGGACATTGGCGGCGCTGTGTCTGGCGCCGGCCTTGAGTTGGGCACATGGCGCGGTGGATCAGCCCATATCACGCCAGGTCTACTGCAGAACGCTCCCGGATTTCTGGTCGGGCAACCCCAGCGATGCCGGTTGCGCTGCCTTAGCCAAGAAAAGTGGTCAGTATCCAGGCCAGCAGTGGAACGAAGTGGCGCATTTGATCAAGGAGCCCGGTTATAACGATCCGGAAACGGTTAAAAGAGAAGTGCCAGACGGCACGCTTTGCGCGGCGGCAGATATAAAAAAAGACGGCCTGAACATTGTGTCAGATGATTGGTATCGGACCGACGTCGTTCCCTCCAATGGCATGATCGACGTTCGCATCATCGGTACAGCGCCGCACGTTCCCAGCTTTGCGAAAGTGTTCCTGACAAGACCTGGTTTTGACCCGACCCGATCACCGTTGACCTGGAATGACTTGGTCCTTATTCACACCGAACAACTGCCCACGGCCCAAACCAACTGGGGCAGCAATCCTCCTGCGCTACCTTCCTCCGGGTATTTCAAGTTCCCGGTACCTATCCCCTCGGGGCAAATAGGCAAAGCGACCCTGTTCGTTCAGTGGCAGCGTATCGATCCGGCAGGCGAGGGTTTCTATAACTGCAGCGATATCAACATTGCAGGGGGTGGAGTCCCGGCACCATGGGTGGATCTGGGTCAATTCATCGATGCTGTCATGAACGAGCTCAAAGCCGGTGATTCCGTGCACTTCCGTATCCTGGACAACACACCGCAAGCCAAAGAAGTCGTAGACATCACCCTCCCCATTACCCCAAGCAACCTGGACCCCAAAATATGGGGCCGGCAGTTGGCGGACCAAATCAATCCAAGCATCGCCAAAGTTGGGGAAAAACAGGGTAGTAACATCGTGTTCAACCCAACGGATCCGAGCGTCAACTCTGTGTTCACAACGGCCAAGGGTTACTCCAAGGCGATGGCCATTATCCCAGGCGGCGAAAAGCCGATCGATCCACGCGCACCTGAAGCCGTGATCGACTCCCACGCGCCCGTTAAATCAGGTGACACGTTCACCATGAACGGCAGAAACTCCAAGTTTTACAACAACGGTCCAATCCGGTGGCAGTGGGACAACGACTTCCTCGGCGGTAACTTTCATGAATCGACAGCCACGTTCACTGCGCCAACGGTAGATAAAACCACCACCGTCAATATCAGCCTGACGGTATATGACGGCAGCAACTATAAAAATGACCGAGCAACGACTACGGTTACGGTCAACCCCGGCAGCGGTGGAGGGGAATACCCTGCGTATGTGCCGGGGACCAATTACAAGGCCGGAGACAAGGTGTCCCATAATGGCAGCAACTATGAATGCAAACCTTGGCCGGCAACCGGTTGGTGCTCACTTCCAGCGTATGAACCGGGGCACGCAAATGGCAATTGGGTAAACGCTTGGGACAAGCTATAACCATTAAGCCGCCTGCTTGATACATTCAGCGCCGCATACCTTATGCGGCGTTTTTATAGGCGTTATTCATTCACCGGCCCAATATAAGAGCCAAAGGTTATAGCCAAATCCCCGTCCCCCTATATTTATCAACGCTATAATTGAACCCATGCAAAAACCGCGAAGAGACTAAGTGTCACAAGACCCAGCGTTATAGAACATATGAAGTCCTACCGGCGGTGCCCGCCAAACAGCGGGCCGGGAGAGTTACACACAACCGCCGTACCTTGGCACTCCCAACAGGGTATCTCTCCATGCGCACTCGCACCTTTATCCACAGCCCCGCTCGCGGCTTCACGTTGCTGGAGTTGCTGGTCGTCCTGCTGATCATCGCCCTGCTTGCCGGCTACGTCGGCCCGAAGATGTTTGATCGCCTGGAACTGGCCAAGGTCCAGACCGCCCAAGGCCAAATGAAGTCCCTCGCCGATGCCCTGAACCAGTACCGCCTGGACAACGGCAATTACCCGGACGAAACACTCGGCTTGAATGCGCTCACTACACGCCCCGCCAACGCGAACAATTGGCAAGGCCCCTATTTGAAAGTGTTGCCGCCAGACCCCTGGGGCAACCCTTATCTCTACAAGAATCCCGGTACACCACCCAACGATGCAGAAATCATCTCCTTGGGGCGCGACGGCAAGGCCGGTGGCGTGAACACCTACGCCGACATCGTGTACGGCTTGTGACCCACCATGCACACACTACGAATCGCCCTGACGTTGCTGTGCCTTTCCGGCGTCGCCGAGGCCGACTGCTGGCAGCTGGCAGCCAGCCGCTACCACGTCGACCCCCTCTTGCTGTACGCCATCGCCAAGGTCGAATCCGGCCTCAACCCCAGCGCGCGCAATATCAACAGCGACGGCAGCCAGGACATCGGCCTGATGCAAATCAACAGCCGCCACTTGCCCGCACTGGCTCGATTCGGCATCTCCGAACAGCACCTGCTCACCCAGCCCTGCACCAGTGTGATGGTCGGCGCATGGATCCTTGCCGGTTTTATCCGCTAGCAGGGTTACGGCTGGCAGGCAATCGGCGCCTATAACGCGGGGGCCAAGGCGGATCGACAAGCGCAGCGTTCACGCTATGCCCTGGCGGTATGGCGCTACTACTCCGAGTTGTTGCAGCAACGCCAGCAACTGGCCAGGCAATCACCATGATCGACATCGACGCGCGCATCATCCGCAACGGCCATTTGCAGTCCCTGCGCCTGCAAGCCCTCGATATCGCCCAGGCACGCCAGCAACTGCAGGCCGACGGCGCCCAGGTCATTTCATTGAAAGCCCGCCGCCCACTCAAGCTGCCCAGCCGCCGCACCCGGTTCGCCCTGGGCCTGTTTATCCAGGAACTGGTGGTGCTGCTCGATGCCGGCCTGGTGCTGGTGGAAGCCGTGGAAACCCTGCGCGACAAAGCCCCCCAGGGCATCAACCGGCAGGTCATGAGCGATCTGCTCACGTCCATGTACGAAGGCAACTCGCTGTCCAAGGCGATGCAGCTCAAGCCACAGACCTTTCCTTCGCTGTTGATCGCCACCGTGGCGTCCTCGGAACACAGCGGCCAGTTGGCCGTCGCCCTGCGCCGCTACCACCATTTCGAGGCGCACCTGGAAACCGTGAAAAAACGCGTCAGCGGCGCCCTGATGTACCCCTTGGTGGTGCTCAGCGTGGGCGCGTTGATCCTGCTGTTCCTGCTGTTCTTCGTGATCCCGCGTTTTGCCTCGGTGTTCGACGCGGTCGCCGACCTGCCAGCGACGGCACGCTTCATGGTGTGGTGGGGCGCGTTGGTGGAGGCGCGCGGCATGGAGCTGCTGCTTGGCGTGGTGCTGGCGATTGCCGGGCTGGCGTTGCTGTTTCGCAGTGCCGGTTTCAAACGTCGCGCCGCCAGCCTGTTCTGGAAAATCCCCAGCCTGGGCGCCCAGCGCACGTTGTTCGTGCTCGCGCGGTTTTATCGCACCGCCGGCATGCTGCTGATGGGTGGGATGCCAGTGGTCACGGCCGTGCAATTGTCCGGCGCGCTGCTGCCCGTCGAGCGTCAAGCCGACCTGCACCAGGCCCTGACCGATATCCAGGCCGGCCAGCCCCTGTCCACTTCGCTGGCCCGCCACCAACTGACCACCGCCGTCGCCGAGCGCCTGTTGCGCGTGGGTGAGCAGAGCGGCGAGCTGGCGGCCATGTGCGAGCGTATCGCGCAGTTCCACGATGAAGCGCTGGAACGCGCCATCGAGCTGTTCAGCAAAGTCTTCGAGCCCCTGCTGATGCTGGTGGTGGGCGGGCTGATCGGCTTGATCGTGTTCATGTTGTACATGCCGATTTTCGAGTTGGCGGGTTCCATCCAGGGGTAGCGCGATGAGCGAACAGACACGGCAATGGCAAGCACTCGCGGCGCAACGGGGCCTGTCCCTGGCCGATTACCTGCGCGAAGTGCTGCACACCGTGCCCGACCAGTTGCCCATGATCGCCACCACCCTGGGCCTGATCCCCATCGAGCCCGCACACCTCGCCGAGCACTGGCGCTTCGACCTGCTGGCGCTGCCCCAGGCACTGATCCACAACGTGCTGCCCGTGGACTATCAGGGCCGGCCCTGCCTGGTACTCGGAGAGCCTTTCACCCTGCGTGATCGCCACTGGATTCAATCCACCCAAAGCCTGCGTGCCTTGCCCCTGGCCATGAGCCTGCCCGATGCGGTCAAGGCCCAATTGAGCCTGGCCGAAGCGAGCCAGCGGGTCATGCAACCCTTTGGCGAGGACGACGAAAACGTCCGGGTCAGCCAAGCCGCCCAGGAAATTTCCCTGAGCAGCATCGCCCGCGACGACAACCCGGTGGTGCGCCTGGTCAACTCCATGCTGTTCGATGCACTGCAAAGCCGCGCCAGCGATATCCATGTGGAAAGCACGCCCCAGGGCCTGGTGATCAAGTACCGCATCGACGGCGTGTTGCAGCAGATGGGCCAGGCCAGCGGGATGGACATGGCAGAACAGGCGCTGTCGCGGATCAAGGTGTTGTCGGAGCTGGATATCGGCGAGCGGCGGGTGCCCCAGGACGGGCGTTTCAAGATGAAAATCCAGGGGCGCGAAGTGGATTTTCGCGTGTCGATCATGCCCAGCATCCACGGTGAAGATGCGGTGCTGCGGATCCTCGACAAATCCCAGCGCGGCGAGTCCCTGAGCCTGGAAACCCTGGGTTTGAACGCCGATACCATAACGCGCATCCGTGTGTTGGCCAGCGAGCCTTATGGGATGCTGCTGGTGACCGGGCCCACCGGCAGCGGCAAATCCACCACGCTCTACGCCGCCTTGTCGGAGACCAATACCGGCGAGAAAAAAATCATCACCATCGAAGACCCGGTGGAATACGAACTGCCCGGCGTACTGCAAATCCCGGTGAACGACAAGAAGGGGCTGACGTTCGCCCGTGGCCTGCGCTCGATCCTGCGCCATGACCCGGACACCATCCTGGTGGGGGAAATCCGCGACGGTGAAACAGCGGGCATTGCCGTGCAGGCGGCGTTGACCGGGCACCTGGTGCTGTCGTCGGTGCATGCCAACAGCGCCTTCAGCGTGCTGGAGCGTTTTACCTATATGGACGTGGACCCGGCCAGTTTCGTCGAAGCCCTCAATGGCGTGGTTGCCCAACGCCTGGTGCGGCGCATTTGCCCGGACTGCGGCGTGGACGCGGAGCCCGACGCGGACCTCGCGCGCCTGGCCCAGCTGCCCGAAACCCAGCTCAGGCAAGGCCATTACCGCGAAGGCAAAGGCTGCGAGGCCTGTCGCCATACCGGTTATCGCGGCCGGCTCGCCCTGGCGGAGGTGCTGAGCGTCACCGACAGCATCAAGGAGGGCCTGCTCCATCGCAGCTCGGCGTCAACCCTGCGCGAACTGGCGCGCGAAGCCGGCCACGTGTTCATCCGCGATATCGCCCTGGCCCACGCGGCCCAGGGCGACACCACGCTCAAGGAGCTGCACCGTGTCATTTCCCTTTATTGAGCACGTGGTGTGGCTGCACAGTACCGGTGTCGCCTGGGCCGCGCGCGCCCGCGGGCGCAATGCGAAGGTGTGGGGTGCCCAGCAGGCCGGCGCCCCCCTGGGCGCCTGCGCCGAACTGTTGGCACAGGCCCCTCGCGGCCGCGTGCGCTTGCTTGATCGGGCCAAGGTGCTGCTGGGGTTTCCCCACGTGCACTACCTGATGCTGCCGTGGCAAACCGGCCTGTACAGCGCAGGCGACTGGCAAGGTTTCGCCGAGGCCACCTTCAACCAACAGGCCGGCATCGACCCTGAGCGCTGGCAGGTGCAGGTCGCCGCTGGTGCGTTCGGCGATGAGCGCCTGGCCGTGGCCGCCCCACGGGACCTGCTGCACGACCTGCGCGAGCTGTTCAAGCTGCAGCGGTTGCCCCTGGTGACCTGCGCACCGCTGCTGACGGCGGTGGCGCAGCAGTACTGGCGGCAATTGCCGGCTGATTGCGTACTGGCCGTGCCGGAAGCCGAGAGCCTCAGTTGCCTTTATCGGCACCAGGGTCGTGCCGATCAAGTGTGCGTGATATCGACACAGCCCGGCAGCACCTTGAGCGACAACCTGTTCACCGCCGACCTGCTGGCCCAGCGACAGGCGCCCGCTACCCGGGTCGTCGCCAACAGCCCCACCGAGCATTGGCTGGGCCCCCTGCACCCGTGGCTGGGAGCGCCGTTACCATGATTACCCGGCTGACTGCCCGCCTCGCTCGCGCCCGGCAACAGGGCTACGCCCCCCACGTCGACTTCCAACGGGCCAGCGCCACCCATCGACCGCTGGTGGCGGCATTGTGGCTGGTGGCGACCCTGCTGATCATCCAGGCATGGCAGCAATGGGACGCCATGGCGCAACAGCAGCAACAGACCGATGCCCTGGAGCAGCGCTTTACCCAGTTGACCCGCCGCCAGGAGCAATTGATCCAGGCGGCTATTCGCCTGTCGCCCCGGCAGAAACAACAGGTGGCGGCCTTTACCCAACAGTCCAGCACACCCTTTGCGCTGATGAACGCCGTGGCGCGGGCCTGGTCCGGCGAGGTCGCCTTGACGCGCGTAGAGGTCAACACCCAGGCCCAGTTGCTGCACCTGGACCTGGAAGCCAAAGGGCTGGGTGACGCGTTTCGCTTTGTCGAGCGGCTCAAGGCCCAACCCGGTGTCCAGGTGAACCTGCAACAAAGCGCGCGCAAAACCACTGACCCACAGCACCCCGTGCAGGTCAAACTCAGCGTTGGCGCGAGGTAGCCCGCCATGGACGCGCTCACCCGCCACTGGCCGCGCCTGCGTTGGCACTTGATGCAAGCGCAACAGCGCCTGGGCTTTTGGGGCCTGTTGGCGCTGGGGGTGATGGCCGCGACGCTGGTGATCGAGGTCACGCTGATTCACCCGGCCGGCGTGGCCGACAGCCTGCGTCGCCAGGCCTTGGAGGCTGGCATCGCCGCACACCCCGAGCAGGTCCAGGTCACCGAGCCGGCCGTGGTTGAGCGCTTGCCCAGCGCTGAGGACTTCGCCCCGCGCCTGGAAAAACTGCTGGGCCTGGTCACTCAACGCGGCTTCATCATCGAACAGACCACCCTGGCCTACTCCGCCCCCGGCGACACCGGGTTGCAGCGCCTGGACCTGGAGATCCCCCTCTCCGGCCCCTACCTGCTGCTGCGCAGTACCTTGGTCGACATCGCTAAAGAGCCAGGCGTGCGCATTGAAAGCGTGACCCTGGAGCGCAAGGCAATCAGCAACGGCCTGCTGGACATCAGCCTCAAGCTGAGTGTGCTGGGGGTGGTGGAATGAAACTGCCGCTGTACTTGCGCGTGCTGTTGCTGCTGACCCTGGTCGGCTGCGCCTGGCTGTTCTGGGAGGACACTGCAGACAGCCCCGAGACAGCCTCGACGCCGGCGATCGCGCGGGCCGTCGAAGCGCCCTCGGCCCCCGTCGCCCCCGGCCCCCCGGACGAGGTTGAAGGGGTCGACCTGTTTCCCGCCCAGACCTGGACGCCACCACCGCCGCCAACACCGGTCGACACTTCGCCGCCCCAACCACCGCCGTTGCCGTTCAGCGTGAGCGCGCAGTGGCGCTACGAAAACCAGCCGAAGATCGTGGTGCTGCGCGGCAATGGCCGCCAGTACACCCTGTGCCACCGCTGCGCGGTGCCCGGGCACATTGAGCCGGGCAAGATGCTCGATGCCCAGTACCGGCTGGATAAGCTCACCGACACCGCCGTGGTGCTGACCTTCATGCCGCTCAAGCATGCCAGCACCTTGCGCCTGGACAAACACTGACCGGGGAAGGACAGGATCATGGCGAGACATACGTTATTTCCCCTGAGCCTGGCGCTGACGCTGCTGGGGGCCTGTGAAACCCAGCGCGCCATCGAGCAGAGCGACGCGTTGCGCCAACAGGGCGACATCGTGCGCTCGGTCGAGGTGCTGCAAGCCGAAGCCAAGGAGGCGCCTGACGATGTGCGGTTGCGCACGGCACAATTCGGCAAATTGGAGTTGCTGGTCGCCCAATACAGCCGGGAAGCAAGTGCCGCCTTGCTGCGCGGCGATGATGCAGCCGCCATCCGCGCGCTGGAAACCATCCTCAAGTACGACCCCAGCAACCTCGGCGCACGCCAGGAAATCCAGAGCATCCAGGCGATGAAGCAACTGCGGCCACAGCTGGAGCGGGCCTATGCCCTGCAACAATCGAGCCCCGTGGAGGCATTGAATCTGGTGCGCCAGGTCATCGCGCAAAAACCCAATTACCGCGCCGCCCTCGATTTGCGCAGTGCCCTCACCCGCCAACTGGTCAGCGCCGACTACCTCAGCCCCGACCTCAGTGACGCAATGCGCAAACCGCTCAGCCTGGACTTCAGCTCGCAGAGCCTGAGCACGATTTTCGAAACGATTGCGCGGCTGTCCGGGGTCAATTTCGTCATCGACAAGGACGTCAATCCCAGCGCCTCGGCAAGCATGAGCGCCAGCAGAACTACCGCCGAAGACGCGCTTAACCTGCTGCTGACCACCCAGGGCCTGGACAAGAAAATCCTCAACGCCAACACCATCCTCATCTATCCCCGGCGGGCGGACAAAGAGCGTGAATACCGTGAGCTGGCAGTGCGCACGTTCTACCTCAGCCATGGCGACCCCAAGGTCGTCGGCGCCGAAATCAAGCAGGTCCTCAAGCCCAAGGAAGTACTGGTGGACGAACGCCTCAACGCGGTGATCGTGCGCGATGGCCTCGACACCCTCAGCGCCGTGGAAAAACTGGTGGAGGCCATTGATATCGCACAGTCGGAAGTGACCATCGATATCCAGGTGCTGGAGGTCAGCCTGAATGACGAACGGAACCTGGGCATCGTCTACCCCGAAAGTATCGGCCTGTCGCTGGGCAACTTCAGCAACCTGCCCGGTGGGCTGGCGGGCACACCGATCAGCGCACTGCGCGGCGTGAACGGCGACAACATCCTGCTCGACGCGGGCAGCACCTCGGCGCGCATCAACATGCTGCAACGCAGCGGCAATACGGTGACCCTGGCCAACCCCAGGGTCCGCGTGCGCAACCGTGAAGAAGCCCAGGTGAATATTGGCGACAAGATCCCGGTGGTGACCACCACCACCGCCAACCAGGTCACCACGTCGTCGGTGACGTACCAGGACGTGGGGCTGCAGATCAACGTCAAGCCCAATATCAGCGTGAGCGACGAGGTGAACCTGGAATTGAACGTGGAAATGAGCCATATCACCAAGCGCATTCCCGGCTCGGACAATGTGCCGGCCACCTTCGAGCTGGGCTCCCGCGCGACCAAGACCTTGTTGACCGCGCGCAACAATGAAACCCAGATCGTCTCGGGGCTGATCCGCACGGCGGATATCGACGAAGGCTCAGGGCTGCCGTGGTTGAGCCAGATCCCGTGGATTGGCAAGAAACTGTTCGGCAGCAACCAGAACACCCAGCAGAAAACCGAGATCATCCTGCTGCTGACGCCGAGGATCGAACGCAACCTGGACCTGCCGATTTCCCAGATCAGCACCTTCCACAGCGGCACGGAGGCACGCAGTTCGACCGAGGGCATGATCCTGCGCGATACCACCGAGAAAATGATCCTCAAGCCCACTGGGGGCGACCCTACCCCGGCGTTGCCCGCGCCAATGCAGCCGTCGGATGGCACCTGGCAGGCATTGCCGCCGCCGCCATTGCCGTCAGCCTTGCCAGACCTAGTGCCCAAACCCGCGCCGGCACCCGCACAGGCATCGCCTTGATTTCATGGTCTGATGGAGATGAGGTCCCGCTGAATACCCGACTTAGCGCTGTCGCGCAGCAAACTGGAACCCCTGTGGCGAGCGGGCTTGCCCCAATGCCAGTCAGTTAAGGCTTTTTGTAGGAGCGAGCTTGCTCGCGAAAAACTCACAGGCGCCGTGTTCATTCAGGAAACACGCGTTATCGTTGACGTTTTTCGCGAGCAAGCTCGCTCCTACAGAAGGCGATAGGCGCTTAACTGACGGGTATTGGGGCTTGCCACAACAAGCCCGCTCACCACAAAAGTGCGGTCGTTTGAGATAAAAGGGGAGGCAAGCCCCTCCCACATTTGTTTTGCAGTGTTTATGCGTTAACGCACCACGCCTTCTTCGATCAGCAACTTGAGAATGGCTTGGGCGCCTTCCTCGGCGCTTACGCCCTTGAGCACCTGCCCACCGCCGCCGCTGGCCTTGGCCGTGGCGGCCTTCATGCGGTCGGCGCCGCTCTTGGCCTTGATCACCTTGAGCCGCTTGGGCCGAGGTTTGGCCGGTTGCAGCAGCGCACTGCCGAATAACTCATCCTCTTGAACCTCAACCTCATGGGCCGCCAGCTCACCGCGTTGCGCAGGGCCGTAGGCACTTTGCCGAGGTTTGGGCGCAGCGTTATCCACCGTCGCCAGGAACGGCAGGCGCACTTTCAAGCGGCGGCGTTGGCCACGGGGCAAGGCTTGCAGTACATGGGCCACGCCTGCATCGATGGACTCCACCTGCGCCAGCCCCACAATCAACGGCCAGCCCAGGTGCTCGGCGAGCAGGAACGGCAACATGCCCGAACCCTCGCCGGTTTCCGCCTGGCTGCCGGTCAGCACGATGTGTGCCCCCGCGTCGCGCAGGTAGTCGCTGAGCGCCGGCAACACGTCGGCCCCCAGCGGTTGCTCAAGGACCTGCAGTTGCGGCAACCCCATGCCCAGGTAGCTGCGCAACGTGGGTTCGGCGATGTTGCCGGCATGCAGTACCTGCAACGTATCCCCTGCCAGTTGCAAACCCAGTTCCACAGCGCGTGCATCCTGTTCGGCGCGGCGCGGCCGGCCGGAGGTCGGGTGGGCGCCGATGGACACCAGGCTGATTACATTCGTCGTCATGGCCATTTCCTTAAGCCGCATCGCGCTTGGCGCCGCTGCGGTATGTCTGGACCGCGTCGATCAAGGCTTGCAGTATCGCGGCGCTTTCGCCGATCACCGACAGGTCGGCGCGCTTGATCATGTCGCAGCCTGGGTCGAGGTTGATCGCCACCACTTTGTCGCAGGCGCCGATACCTTGCAGGTGCTGGATCGCCCCGGAGATCCCCACGGCCACGTAGACCCGTGCGGTGACCCAGGTGCCGCTGGCGCCCACCTGGCGGTCGCGGGCCATGAAACCGTCATCCACCGCTACCCGTGAGGCGCCTTCGGTCGCGCCCAGTGCGGCGGCGGTCTGGTGGAAGAGTGCCCAGTCCTTGACCCCGTTGCCGCCGGAGAAGATGAATTCGGCCTCGGCCATGGGAATCGCCGCCGGGTCCACCGCCACTGCGCCGAGGTCCTCGATACGCGCCAGGCTGCGCGCCAGGGCTGTGGACAACGCTACCGGCAGCACTTCGTGACGGGTATCGCTGACCGGGTCGGCACACTCGGCGGCGGCCAGGATCAGGCGCGGCAGCGGTCGAGCCAAGTCTTGCTGGCCGGCACCGGCGCGGCCGATGCATTCCTCCCCCTTGATCTGCCACACCCGCGTGGCCGGGCGCTCCTTGAGGCTGGCGGCGAAACGCCGACCCAGTTCGCCGCCACCACTGCGGCTGTCGGGCAGCAACCAGTGGCGCGGGTTGAACTGCTGATCCACGGCCCGCAGGCCCTGGACGCGCTGCTCCGGTGAGTAACCGTCGAACTCGTGGCCTTCCAGCACCAGCAGACGATCGACACCGGCCGTGGCAAACGCGCTTTCCTTATGCTCGCCAAACACCACCGCCAGTACCGCGCCGTCGCTGCCGGCCAGTTGCCGGGCCAGGCCGAGCAGGTCTCGGTCATGGCTGCTCAGGCGGCCGCCGACCATGTCCGGCACGACGTTGATGTAGAACGCCGGGCTGGGCACCTGGTGCAACGGCAACTGCACTTCTACCGCGGCTGTACGCTTGGTCGCACCACCCTGCTGGGCGCCGCTGCGGTCGATGCGCTTGATGCCGTTGGGGCCGATAAAACCGACACCGTGCACGTTCTTGCGAATGACGCCGTTGGGCCCCATCCAGCTGTGTTGCAGCGGCTGCATCGCCGCATGCAGCGGGTGCAGACGGTTACGGGCAATCCATTCGGCCCGTGGGTCGCGGCGGATAATGTCGCTCATCAGTGCACCTCCGCAGGTTCACGCGGGATGGGAGCCTTGGCCGGCGTGGCATCTTCGAGCAAGGCGTCAGCCACCAACTCGGCGATGTCCTTGATCAGTGGGCGCGGTTCGACCACGCCTTCGAGCATCGCGGTGCACTGTGGGCACCCCACGGCCACCAGCTCGGCGCCGGTTTCACGGATGTCGTCCATGCGCATATCCGGGATACGTTGCTTGCCGGGAATGTCCGTAATCGGCGCACCGCCGCCGCCACCGCAGCAGCGTGAACGGAAGCCCGAGCGTTGCATTTCCTTGACCTCGATCCCCAGCGCCCGTAGCACTTGGCGCGGTGCTTCGTATTCGCCGTTGTAGCGGCCGAGGTAACAAGGGTCGTGATAGGTCACGCTGTTGCCCTTGTGCTGGCCCAGACTTAATGCGCCGTCGCCGATCAGTTCGGCCATGTAAGTGCTGTGATGCTGCACCACATAGTCACCGTTGAAGGCGCCGTATTCGTTTTTCAGCACGTGGAAACTGTGCGGGTCGCACGTGACGATGCGCTTGAAGCTGTACTTGGCCAAGGTCTGGATATTGCGTGTGGCCAACAGCTGGAAGGTCGCTTCATCGCCCAGGCGACGGGCCACATCGCCACTGTCGCGCTCCTCGAGGCCAAGCACGGCGAAGTCGACCTTGGCCGCTTTCAGCACTTTGACGAAGGCGCGCAAGGTCCGTTGGTTGCGCATGTCGAAGGCACCGTCGCCGACCCAGAACAGCACATCGGCGCTGCCTTTTTCACTGAACAGCGGCAAGTTCAAGTCTGCCGCCCAGTTCAGGCGCCCGCCCGGGGCAAAGCCGCCCGGGTTGTCGGTGGCGATCAGGTTCTCCAGGACTTCGGCGCCCTTGTTCGGTGTGGCGCCTTTTTCCAGAGTGAGGTGGCGGCGCATGTCGACGATGGCGTCCACGTGCTCGATCATCATCGGGCACTCTTCCACGCAGGCGCGGCAGGTGGTGCACGACCACAGGGTCTCGGCGTCCACCAGGCCGTTGACGATCGGTTGATGAGGATTACCGCTGTGTTCGCCGATCGGCTTACCGGGATACGGGCTGCCGGCGAATGCGGCATCGGTGCCGCCGGCGAGGCCGACCACCATGTCCTGGATCAGCTTTTTCGGGTTCAGCGGCTGGCCGGCGGCAAATGCCGGGCACGCGGCTTCGCACTTGCCGCACTGCACACAGGCGTCGAAGCCGAGCAGTTGGTTCCAGGTGAAATCCTTGGGTTTTTCCACGCCCAGTGGCGCGCTTTTGTCGGTCAGGTCCAGCGGCTTCAAACCTGTGGATCGGCCACCGCCAAAACGCTCGGCGCGGCGGTGCCAGGCCAGGTGCAGGGCACCGGCGAAGGCGTGTTTCATCGGGCCGCCCCAGGTCATGCCGAAGAACATCTCGGACACGCCCCACAGCACGCCAACGCTGAGCAGCGCTGCCAGCAGCCAGCCGCCGAAGTCGGCAGGCAGGATCCCGGCCACCGGCAAGGTCACCAGGAAGAAGCTCACCGAGAACGCCATCAGGCTTTTCGGCAGGCGCATCCACGGGCCCTTGGACAGGCGTGACGGTGGGTTACGCCGACGCAGGTAGACGAACGTGGCGCCGACAAACATCAGCACCGAGGCCAACAGCAAGGCGTAGCCGAGGATGCGATTGTGCAGGCCAAAGCCATGCACCAGGATCGCCAGCAGCGCCGACAGCACAAAGCCCAGCGCCGTAGCGACGTGGGTGTTGGCGATGTATTTGTCGCGGGCAACCACGTGGTGCAGGTCGACCATGTAGCGCTTGGGCATGGCCAGCAGGCCGCCCAGCAGGTCGACCTTGGACGCGCGGCCACGGCGCCACATGTTCACCCGGCGCAGGGCGCCGAGGACGGCGAGGCCCAGGGCGGCAAACAAAAGAATAGGCAGCAAGGTGTTCAACATGGTGAAGCTCCCACAGACCACACAGGTCTACTGTGAAACCGGCCCGAATGTGGGAGGGGGCTTGCCCCCGATAGCGGTGGTTCAGCAACAGCTGTATCAACTGACACTCCGCCATCGGGGGCAAGCCCCCTCCCACATTTGGACCGAGTACACATTGGTTCAAGGCCGGCTTAGAAATCCTTGCACAGGCGCAGGGCGTCATAGATGGCAGCGTGGGTATTGCGCTGGGCCACACAGTCACCGATGCGGAACAGCAAGTACCCATCGCCCGTTTCGCTCAGGCACGGCTGTGGCTTGATCGCGAACAGGGCTTCAACGTCGATCTGGCCCTTGTTGCGCGAACCTGGCTTGAGGGCGTAGTAGATTTCCTCGTCCGGACGGACACCGTTCTCCACCACCACCTGGTCCACCACCCGCTCCTCCTTGGCGCCGGTGTATTCGTTCTCCAGCACCGCCACCAGCTTGTCGCCTTCGCGGTAGACCTTTTCCAGCATCATGTCGCCGGTCATGATCACTTCCTTGGGGTACATGCTGCGGTAGTAGGTCGGGAACGACGTACCGCCGATGGCCACGCCGGGTTTGATGTCGTCGGTGACGATCTCGACCTGGCTGCCTTTGTCCGCGAGGAAATCCGCCACTGACATGCCGGTGAACTCACAGATGGTGTCGTACACCAGCACGTTCTTGCCCGGCGCCACCTTGCCGTCGAGCACGTCCCAACTGCTCACCACCAGGCCTTCGGCTGCGCCCCAGTGTTCGTTTTGCTCGAGATTCGGATGCCCGCCGACCGCCAGCACGACCACGTCCGGACGCAGGTCCAGAATGGTTTCAGCGTCAGCGGCAACCCCCAGGCGCAGGTCGACTTTCAAACGCGCCAGCTCCAGTTGGAACCAGCGGGTGATACCGGCGATCTGGTCGCGCTGCGGAGCCTTGGAGGCGGTGGTGATTTGCCCGCCGATAAATTCTTTCTTCTCGAGCAGGGTCACGTCGTGGCCACGTTCGGCGGCCACGCGCGCGGCCTCCATCCCGGCCGGGCCGGCACCGACCACCACGACTTTGCGCTTGGGCCCGGTGGACTTCTCGATGATGTGCGGCACGCCCATGTATTCACGCGACGTCGCGGCGTTCTGGATGCACAGCACATCCAGGCCCTGGTACTGGCGGTCGATGCAATAGTTGGCGCCGACGCACTGTTTGATCTGGTCGATCTGGCCCATCTTGATCTTGGCGATCAGGTGCGGGTCGGCGATGTGCGCACGGGTCATGCCGACCATGTCCACATAGCCGCCTTCGAGGATGCGCGTGGCCTGGTTCGGGTCCTTGATGTTCTGCGCGTGCAGCACCGGAACCTTGACCACTTCCTTGATACCGGCCGCCAAATGCAGGAACGGCTCCGGTGGATAACTCATGTTGGGGATCACGTTAGCCAGGGTGTTGTGGGTATCGCAACCCGAGCCCACCACGCCGATGAAATCGAGCATGCCGGTGTCGTCGTAATACTTGGCGATCTGCTTCATGTCCTCGTGGGACAGGCCGTCCGGGTGGAACTCGTCACCGCACAGGCGCATGCCCACGCAGAAGTCGTCACCGACCTCGGCGCGAACGGCCTTCAAGACTTCCAGGCCGAACTTCATGCGGCCTTCGAAGGTACCGCCCCACTCGTCGGTACGCTTGTTGACCCGTGGGCTCCAGAACTGGTCGATCATGTGCTGGTGCACCGCGGACAGTTCCACCCCGTCCAGGCCACCGGCCTTGGCGCGCTTGGCGGCGCTGGCGTAGTTGCCGATCACGCGCCAGATTTCTTCCGGCTCGATGGTCTTGCAGGTGGCGCGATGCACCGGCTCGCGCACGCCGGACGGCGACATCAGGGTTGGCCAGTTAAAGCCGTCCCAACGCGAGCGGCGACCCATGTGGGTAATCTGGATCATGATCTTGGCGCCATGCTTGTGCATGGCGTCGGCCAGGTTCTGGAAGTGCGGGATGATGCGGTCGGTGGACAGGTTCACCGAACTCCACCATTCCTGGGGGCTGTCGATGGCCACCACCGAGGAACCGCCGCAGATCGCCAGGCCGATACCGCCCTTGGCTTTCTCTTCGTAGTACTTCACATAGCGGTCGGTGGTCATGCCGCCGTCGGTGGCATACACCTCGGCGTGGGCGGTACTGAGCACGCGGTTGCGGATGGTCAGTTTGCCGATCTGGATCGGCTGGAACATTGCTTCGAAAGCCATGGCAGGGTCCTCGGCTTACAACGGCTTGACGATGAACAGGCCGTCATCGTGGCCCTCTTCGGAGCCTCCGTAGACTTGCTCGGCCACGGTGCGAATCTGGCTACCACGCGCTTGCAGGATCTGGTCCATGGCGCCAGCAAACCAGCCGGTGAACATGTAGTCGACCTTGCGCCCGACCTTGCCGTACACGTAGACGAACGCCGAGTGTTCCAGCTTGACGCTGGCGGTGCCTTTGTCGAGGTCGATGTCCTGGATCTTGAACAGGCCCCAGCCGCGTTGCGACAGGCGTTTCATGTAGTGCTCGAACACCGCGACGCCTTCCAGGCCGTGGCATTCGGCTTCTTTTTCACACCAGTGCCAGGCGGACTTGTAGCCGGCCTTGTAGAGGATCTCGGCGTAGGCTTCGGCGCCCAGCACTTCTTCGATGCCCATGTGGTTGTTGACGAAGAAATGGCGCGGTACGTACAGCATCGGCAGGGCGTCGGAAGTCCAGACACCGGTTTCGCTGTCGACTTCGATTGGCAATTGCGGGGCGATCTTGGCCATGGAAACTTAACTCCAGAAAAATTCGTAGTGGTATGCCCGGGGGTGTTTGGCTTATTCGCCCCAAACGTCCTTCAAGACGTTGACCCAGTTCTCGCCCATGATCTTGCGCACCACACGCTCAGAGTGGCCGCGCTTGAGCAGGGTCTCGGTGAGGTTGGGGAACTCGCCCACGGTGCGGATGCCCAGCGGGTTGATGATCTTGCCGAAGCTGGTCAGGCGGCGGGCGTAGCCCTTGTCATGGGTCAGCATTTCGAAGAAATCCTGGCCATGGCCCTGGGTGAAGTCGGTGCCGATGCCGATGGCGTCTTCGCCGACGATGTTCATGGTGTATTCAATGGCTTCGGCGTAGTCGTCGATGGTGGAATCGATGCCCTTGGCCAGGAACGGCGCAAACATGGTCACACCGACAAAACCGCCGTGGTCGGCAATGAACTTCAGCTCTTCATCGGACTTGTTGCGCGGGTGCTCCTTAAGGCCCGATGGCAGGCAGTGGGAGTAGCACACCGGTTTCTTCGATTCGAGGATGACTTCTTCGCTGGTCTTGGAGCCGACGTGGGACAGGTCGCACATGATGCCGACGCGGTTCATCTCGGCGACGATCTCGCGACCGAAGCCCGACAGGCCGCCGTCGCGCTCGTAGCAACCGGTGCCCACCAGGTTCTGGGTGTTGTAGCACATCTGCACCACACCGACGCCGAGCTGCTTGAAGATCTCGACGTAGCCGAGCTGGTCTTCAAACGCGTGGGCGTTCTGGAAGCCGAAGATGATGCCGGTCTTGCCCTGTTCCTTGGCCTTGCGGATGTCGGCGGTGGTCTTCACCGGGATCACCAGGTCGCTGTTCTCGCGGATCAAGGTCTGGCTGGCGACGATGTTGTTGATCGTGGCCTGGAACCCTTCCCACACCGACACGGTGCAGTTGGCGGCGGTCAGGCCACCTTTGCGCATGTCCTCGAACAGCTCGCGGTTCCACTTGGCAATGATCAGCCCGTCGATAACGATGCTGTCGGCGTGCAATTGCGCTGGGCTCATCAGGCGTCCCCTTATTGGCGATTCATGCGCCGAATCGTCTGCCGGCGCTTTGGGGCCAGCATATGCCCAGGGGCAACCTGAGCCGGGTGCAAAAACGACAGGGGAATTGCCGAAAGCGTCAATCCGCGACAAAGGCTGTTAAGAGGTGTCTGACTGGCGGCTGTTCTTTGTCTTACGCTTGAGCCAGAATTCGGTCATCCACTGATATGAGACGGCGCAATGAAATCGATTTTCCTGGCTTTGGCACTCATCGCAACCGGCGTCCACGCCGCCGAAGACACCGACAGCACGCCGTGCGACGGCATCGAAAACGACAAGCAAACCCTGGAATGCGCCACCTACAACAAAACCACCGCAGAACAATTGCTCAAGGATAACTACCAGGTCCTGCTGGAGCGCATGGGTTCGACCTATGGCCGCAACAAGTCACAGCTCGCCGACATTACCGCTCGTCTGAAGGACGCCCAGCAGAAGTGGGAAAAGCTGCGTGACGCCGATTGCGCGGTGGATACCTTCCCGGCGGTGACAGGCACCAAGGAATATGCAATTGCGCAGAATGATTGCCTGGCGCGGATGAGTGATGAGCGGTCGGAGTTTCTGGAGTCGATTGGGCAGGAATAAGCGACAATCCCTGCCTCTCTCTTTGAACCAAGGCTACTCATGACTCTCTGCGGCATCGAAATCAAAGGCAGCGAAGCGATCTTCGCCATTGCCTCCCTGGACGACCAGACACTGACCCACGTCGCCCTGGCCACCAAGAAAATCGCCCTTGAAGACGACGATGAAGCCGCCAACGTCAAAGCCTTCGCCGCCCAGGTGAAGGCGTTCGTGCAGGAAAACGCCCTCCAGCGCATCGCCATCAAGAAGCGCAGCAAGAAAGGCGAATTCGCCGGCGGCCCGACCACGTTCAAGATTGAAGGGGTGTTTCAACTGCTGGAGGGGGTTGAGGTGACGCTGCTGTCACCACAGACCATCAACGCGCAGAACAAGAAGCACAACTTTGACCTGCCGGCGACACTGAACAAGTATCAGCATGAGGCCTTCAAGACGGCGTGTTCGGCACTGCTGAAGAAATAAACCACACCAAACACCCCATGTGGGAGGGGGCTTGCCCCCGATGACGGACGGTCAGTTGATACAGCTTTGGCTGACCCACCGCTATCGGGGGCAAGCCCCCTCCCACATGGGATGTGTGTTGTCTTTAGTGGGGGGCATGGCGCTTGTGCCGCAGCCAGTCGCCGAATGTCTTGTCTTCCAGGGCATACCCGCCCCGGCTCGATTTCCACACCAGTTCCTTGTCGCGCAGGGCATCAATGCAGGCCTGGATGGTCTGGGTACCCGGTACCACGTCGCTGCCCATATCTTCCAGCGCCTTGCTGACAGCCGTGAGGGTGCTGTCGGTAAATGGCGCGAAGGGTTCGTTGTTTTGGGAGCGCTCCACCATCACCTCCAGCACGGCGCGCTGCGGGATGGTCAGGGCGTTCCAGGCGCTTTCGAACTCGGTCCATACGCCCGCGCGCAACAGCTCGGCGCGGCTGTGCAGGAGTTGGCCGAGGTTACTGGCCTCGCCTAACTCCAACGCGACCTCACCGATGATCGTGCGCAACATCTCGGGGCGCCGGCCTACCAGCTCAAACGCCTCATCAATGTCGGCAGGGTTGAACTGATTGGTTTGCGCCAAATGAGCGTTGAGGTGCACGGTGTACGCCTGGGTGAACTCTTTGCCGAGCAAGGGGAACGGCGTGATGCTGGAGCCGAAGAACGGCTGGCTTTTGCCGAGCACCAAGTGAGCCAGCTTGTCGCGGTTGGAGCCGGTAAACACCAGGCGCAAGCCGCTGCCTTCCTCGTCACGGCCTTGGTTGAGCTGATCCCGGGCAGCCTTCAACGCGAACATCGCATTGATACCCGACTCGGTGGTTAATGCGTGCTGCGCTTCGTCAATCACCAGCACAACGGGTTTTTCAGCAGCGCTGTGGAGCAATTCCAACGCTTGGGTCAGCGTCGCCCCGACAGGCAATTGTGGCTTGGTAAAATCCCAGGAGAGCGTACGCAGAAAGCTCAGTTTCTCGATGCCGATGTTCTTGGCCAGTTTGCGAATGCCCTTTTCATAGGGAACCAGAGCAGCCGCAATAGCACTGGCAATCAACTCTGCAGGATCTTTCTCTTTGTCAGCCCAGAGATCCACATACACCGTCAGCCAGCCCCGGAGCTGACATTCCGGAATCAAGTCTTCGCGCAGAAAGGTGCTTTTGCCGGTGCGACGGGGCGCCGCGAGAAACAGGCCAGAGGTGAAATCCTGAATACCGGCCCCCACCAGGCCATCGGCAATACTGCGTGCCAGGGTGGGGCGGCGAAACACAAAGCCGCTGTGCTTGGGCATGGTTTTATACTCAATTATGTAAAGGACTATAAATTATAGTAACGAGTATAATTGACTATAATTGCCCGTCAAACCACCTCCCGTCGCCGATCCTCCCTCGGACACTTGGCAAACCTGGCCCGATAACTCCTGGTGAAATACGACGGCGACTCAAACCCGCAGGCAATGCTCACCTCCAGCACGCTCATGTCGCTCTGGCGCAGCAACTGCCGGGCTTTTTCCAGGCGCAGGCCCAGGTAGAAGTTGCTCGGCGTGTCGTTCAAATGCAGGCGAAACAAGCGTTCCAACTGGCGCCGGGTGACCTTGATCGTGTCAGCCAGGGCCAAGGTACTCAGGGGCGGCTCGGTGTGCTGCTCCATCTCGCCGATCACATGCACCAGCTTCTTGTTGTTGATGCCGTAGCGCGTGGCGATCTGCATGCGCTGGTGGTCTTTGCGTGGGCGAATGCGCCCGAGCACGAATTGTTCGGAGACCTGGATGGCCAGGTCCGGGCCGTGGGCCTGGGCGATCAGGTCGAGCATCAGGTCGATGGATGCGGTGCCGCCGGCGCAGGTGATGCGGCGTCGGTCGATCTCGAACAGCTCCTGGGTCACGCTCAGGTGCGGATACGATTCCTTGAAGGCATCAATGGCTTCCCAGTGCAGGGTCAGGCGATGGCCGTCGAGCAGGCCCGCCTCGGCGAGAACACAGGCGCCGGTGTCGATGGCGCCAAGGGTGACGCCGTCGTGGTCGAGGCGGCGCAGCCAGTGCTCCAGGGCGGGCGTGGCGAACTGGAGCGGTTCGAAGCCGGCGACCACCATCAAGGTGGCGCCCTTCTTCAACGGTTCCAGCGCGGCGTCGGCGTTGACCGACATGCCATTGCTCGCCAGCACCGCGCCGCCATCGGCGCTCAATACGTGCCAGCGGTACAACTCGCCACGAAAGCGGTTGGCCACGCGCAACGGTTCAAGCGCCGAAATAAAACCGATGGCCGAAAAGCCCGGCATCAGCAAAAAGTAGAAATCCTGGGACATGGTGGCGCTCTCGTCGGACGGGCAGCGTGGCACTGTGATACTCCCGTTCTCGGGTGGATTCAAGGGGGCAGGTCGCTGCAGTGCAAGAGTGAGTCGCCGCCGTGCGTTTTGCCGCCCTCCAAGCTGCGTAACGTGATCCCACGGCGCACAAAGACGCCGGCCCCCACAATAACGACCTGCCGAGGGATCCACCATGAATCGACTGATCAGCCGTTGCGTACTCGCACTCAGTGCCAGCGCCCTCTTGAGCACCAATGTCTTGGCCGCCGACGCGGCATCCTGCCAGAACGTGCGCATGGGCGTGGTGAACTGGACCGATGTCATCGCCACCAGCGCCATGACCCAGGTATTGCTCGACGGCCTCGGCTATAAGACCAAGCAAACCAGCGCCTCCCAGCAAATCATCTTCGCCGGCATCCGCGACCAGCGCCTGGACCTGTTTCTCGGCTACTGGAACCCGCTGATGACCCAGACCATCACACCGTTCGTCAACGCCAAGCAGGTCAAGGTCCTCGACAAACCGAGCCTGGAAGATGCCCGCGCCACCCTCGCCGTGCCGACTTACCTGGCGGACAAGGGCCTGAAAACCTTCGCCGATATCGCCAAGTTCGAGAAAGAACTGGGTGGCAAGATCTACGGCATCGAACCTGGCTCGGGCGCCAATACCCAGATCAAGGCGATGATCGCCAAGAACCAGTTCGGCCTGGGCAAGTTCCAGTTGGTAGAGTCCAGCGAAGCCGGCATGCTCGCCGCCGTGGACCGCGCCGTGCGCCGCAAGGAAGCCGTGGTGTTCTTCGGCTGGGCGCCGCACCCGATGAACGTCAACGTGGCAATGACCTACCTGACCGGCAGCGAGGACGCCCTGGGCCCGAACGAAGGCATGGCCACCGTCTGGACCGTCACCTCGCCGACCTATGCCGAGCAGTGCCCCAACGTGCACAAGCTGCTGAGCAACCTGACCTTCACCGCCGCCGACGAGAGCCGGATGATGCAGCCGCTGCTGGATCACAAGGACGCTCTGGAGTCCGCCAAACAGTGGCTCAAGGATCACCCGCAGGACCAGCAGCGCTGGCTTGAAGGCGTGACCACCTTCGACGGCAAACCGGCCGCCGCCAACCTGCAATTGACCAGCAAATAACCTTTTTGGACTCCCCGCGTCGCGGTCATCCCTGGCCGCGAACGGCGTCTTACGCCTTGAAATCACACGCCTGTAAGGAACCCGCCTCATGAACCACGACGTCATCATCACCTGCGCACTCACCGGTGCTGGCGACACGACCGCCAAAAGCCCTCACGTGCCGGTCACTCCCAAGCAAATTGCCGCCGCCGCCGTGGAAGCCGCCAAAGCCGGCGCCACCGTGGTGCACTGCCATGTCCGCGACCCCGAAACCGGTAAGTTCAGCCGCGACGTCGCCCTGTACCGCGAAGTGATGGAGCGCATTCGTGAGGCTGACATCGACATCATCGTCAACCTCACCGCTGGCATGGGTGGCGACCTGGAGATCGGCGGCGGCGAGAACCCGATGGAATTCGGCCCCAATACCGACCTGGTCGGCCCGCTGACCCGCCTGGCTCATGTGGAAGAACTGCTGCCTGAAATCTGCACCCTCGATTGCGGCACCCTGAACTTCGGCGATGGCGACACCATTTATGTGTCCACTCCGGCCCAACTGCGCGCTGGCGCCAAACGCATCCAGGAGCTGGGGGTAAAAGCCGAGCTGGAAATCTTCGACACCGGCCACCTGTGGTTCGCCAAGCAGATGATCAAGGAGGGCCTGCTCGACAACCCGCTGTTCCAGCTGTGCCTGGGCATCCCGTGGGGCGCGCCGGCCGACACCACCACCATGAAAGCCATGGTCGACAACCTGCCTGCCGACGCGGTGTGGGCAGGGTTCGGGATCGGCCGCATGCAGATGCCGATGGCGGCCCAGGCCGTACTGCTGGGTGGCAACGTGCGTGTGGGCCTGGAAGACAACCTGTGGCTGGACAAGGGCGTACTCGCCACCAACGGCCAACTGGTGGAACGCGCCAGTGAAATCCTCAGCCGCCTGGGCGCGCGGGTCATGACCCCGGCCGAAGGCCGCATAAAAATGGGCCTCACCAAACGCCGCTAATCAAAAAATGTGGGAGGGGGCTTGCCCCCGATAGAGGTGTGTCAGTTGAAGGATCTATTGGCTGACACACCGTAATCGGGGGCAAGCCCCCTCCCGCAAGGGATCACTGAACGCTTTAGGAATTTGCCATGCGCTTTATTACAGAAATCAAAACCTTCGCCGCCCTCGGCAGCGGTGTCATCGGCAGCGGCTGGGTGTCCCGCGCCCTGGCGCATGGCCTCGATGTGGTCGCCTGGGACCCCGCGCCGGGTGCCGAAGCGGCGCTGCGCAAACGCGTCGCCAATGCCTGGGGCGCCCTGGAAAAACAGGGCCTCGCACCCGGCGCATCGCAAGACCGCCTGCGCTTTGTGGCCACCATTGAAGAATGCGTGAAAGACGCCGACTTCATCCAGGAAAGCGCCCCGGAACGCCTGGAGCTGAAACTGCAATTGCACAGCAAGATCAGCGCAGCGGCCAAGCCCAATGCACTGATCGGCTCGAGTACCTCCGGGCTGTTGCCGAGCGAGTTCTACGAGGGTTCGACTCACCCGGAACGCTGTGTCGTCGGCCACCCTTTCAACCCGGTCTATCTGTTGCCGCTGGTGGAAGTGGTGGGCGGCAAGCACACCGCGCCGGAAGCGATCCAGGCCGCGATCAAGGTGTATGAAGCCCTCGGTATGCGCCCGCTGCATGTGCGCAAGGAAGTCCCCGGTTTTATCGCCGACCGCTTGCTCGAAGCGCTGTGGCGCGAGGCGCTGCACCTGGTCAATGACGGCGTGGCGACCACCGGCGAAATCGACGACGCCATTCGCTTTGGCGCCGGGTTGCGCTGGTCGTTCATGGGCACCTTCCTCACCTATACCCTGGCAGGCGGTGATGCGGGCATGCGGCACTTCATGGCGCAGTTCGGTCCGGCGTTGCAGTTGCCGTGGACCTACCTGCCAGCACCGGAGCTGACCGACAAGCTGATCGACGACGTGGTCGAGGGCACCAGCGACCAATTGGGCAAACACAGCATTTCGGCGCTGGAACGCTATCGTGACGATTGCCTGTTGGCGGTGCTCGAAGCGGTGAAGGCGACCAAGGAAAAACACGGCATGACCTTCGCCGAATAACCCTGTGGGAGGGGGCAAGCCACCTCCCACATTCCTGACCGCGTACATAGCCGGAATTCATGTGATGCCTGCACTGACCACCTACGCCACCAAAATCCAACCCGCCTGGGTCGACTACAACGGCCACCTGCGCGACGCGTTCTACCTGCTGATCTTCAGCTACGCCACCGACGCGCTGATGGATACGCTGGGCCTTACCAGCGACAACCGCGAAGCCAACGGCCATTCGCTGTTCACCCTGGAACTGCACCTGAACTACCTGCACGAAGTGAAACTCGGCGCCGCGGTGGAGGTGCATACGCAACTGATCGCCCACGACGCCAAGCGCCTGCACCTTTATCACAGCCTGCATTTAGTGGGCGACGAGAAAGAGCTGGCCGGCAACGAACAGATGCTGCTGCACGTTGACCTGGCAGGCCCGCATTCGGCGCCGTTTGCCGAGGCGACGCTGGAAAAACTCGTTGCGATCAGCGCTGAGCAAGCCGATCTGCCAAGGCCCGCCCTCCTCGGCCGAGTGATTGGACTGCCACCAAAAAAATAAGGAGCCATCATGCAAACCGCCGCCGCTGTTGCCGATTTCCGTACTTACCCGAAGCGCTGCGACCTCGCCGAGGCGCAGGTGTTGGAAGATCAGATTCGCGTACGCTGGGCCGATGGCCGGGTCAGCCCGTTTCATCATCAGTGGCTGCGGGACAACTGCCCGTGCGCACAATGCGTGTACAGCGTGACGCGTGAGCAGGTGCTGGAAATTGTCGACGTGGATGACGACCTCAGCGCCATCGGCGCGCGGATCGAGCACGGTGTTCTCAGCGTGGAGTGGCGTGGCGGCCATCGCAGCCAATACGATCCCGGCTGGCTGCGCGCCCATGCCTATGACGATGAATCCCGCGCCGAACGCAGGGCGGCAAAGCCCCAACCCCAGTTGTGGGACAGCACCTTCGATCTCCCGGTGTTTGACTATACCGCCGTGATGGAAGACTCCAAGGCCCTGCTGCAATGGCTACTGGCACTGCGCGACCGGGGCCTTACCCAAGTCCGTGGCGTGCCCACCGAACCGGGTTCCCTGGCACTGATCGCCAAGCGCATTTCGTTTATCCGCGAAAGCAATTTTGGTGTGCTGTTCAACGTGCAATCCAAGGCCGATGCCGACAGCAATGCCTACACCGCTTTCAACCTGCCGTTGCACAGCGATCTGCCGACCCGGGAGCTGCAACCGGGGCTGCAATTCTTGCATTGCCTGGTGAACGATGCGGACGGTGGCGAGAGTCTTTTTGTCGATGGGTTTGCCATCGCCAATGCCCTGCGCGAGGAAGATCCCGAAGCGTTTCGCGCCTTGTGTGAAATACCCGTGGAGTTTCGCAACAAAGACCGTCACAGCGACTATCGCCGCCTTGCGCCGATCATTGCCCTGGACGCGTTGGGCGAGGTGGTGGAGATTCGCATGGCCAACTTTTTGCGCGGGCCGTTCGAAACGTCGGTGGCGCAGATGCCGTTGCTGTATCGGGCTTATCGGCGGTTTATCGCGATGACGCGCGAGGCGCGCTTTCGGCTGGTCAAGCGCCTGAACCCGGGCGAGCTGTGGTGCTTCGATAACCGCCGTACGTTGCATGCGCGTAATGCGTTTGATCCAACATCCGGGGCGCGGCACTTTCAGGGGTGCTACATCGATCGCGACGAGTTGCTCTCGAGGATCCTGGTGTTGCAGCGGTAGATCGCGGCGCGGCAGCGCAAAAACCCCAGGCAAAAAAAAGCCCCGATCCAGCCGTGACGGGATCGGGGCAGAGCGCTTTGTGTGAGCCGTACATCCCGAGGGTGACCAAACCTTCAAGCTGCTTGCTGGTAGCCAGTGTGCCTATTCCTTGGGTGGGTAAATGACCCGAAAACGACACGCTCATAGCCATCTGAGCCATTCGTGCATTCTGCCCTTGCCGACCAGCCGGGGGCCTACCAGAATCCAGATCAATCCCCCGCTCCCTTCACCAGGATAAACGTCATGATGCATGCGGATTTGATTGACCAGGATGACCTGCTGAGCCAACTGCGCTCGCTGGGTTTCGAGGTATCCAGCGGTGCCAGCGCCGAACAGGCGTGCGAATGCGCGGTACGCGGTTTGAGCGAAGCACGGGCCAAGGCGCTCAAGGGTATGGTTGAGCAGATGTACACCGGCAGCGCGACGATTCTGCCGGCGGTGCGCCAGGCGATCGACAAGCAGTTGTTGCCGGCGTTGGTGCAGTTCAAGCAGAACGCTGGCGCCTGACAGCCCCCCCTGTAGGAGCGAGCTTGCTCGCGAAGATCGCCAACAATGACGCGGGGCACCAAGTGCCCCGCGGCGCTCTTGCTTTTTTCGCGAGCAAGCTCGCTCCTACAGTTAGAGCCGTACGCTGGCGAATGTCGACTCGTTGCGCGCCTGGCTCAACGCCGACATCGGCCCCGACAACGGTGACAACACCAACGCCTGCGGAATCGGCATCATCGCCACCTGCTGGGTGGTGTTGGAGCCTACGCGCTCATCCCGTGGCGGAATGCCGAAGTATTCGCGGTAGCACTTGGAGAAGTGCGGCGTGGACACGAACCCGCACACCGACGCCACTTCGATGATCGACATCGGCGTTTGCTTGAGCAACTGCCGGGCGCGAATCAGGCGCAGCTTGAGGTAGTAGCGCGACGGCGAGCAGTGCAGGTATTTCTGGAACAGCCGCTCCAACTGGCGCCGCGACACGGCGACGTACACCGCCAGCTCATCCAGGTCGATCGGCTCTTCGAGGTTGGCTTCCATCAGCGCCACGATTTCCTGCAACTTCGGCTGGTTGGTGCCAAGCATGTGCTTGAGCGGCACGCGCTGGTGATCCTGCTCGTTGCGGATGCGCTCGTACACGAACATCTCGGAGATCGCCGCCGACAGTTCACGGCCATGGTCGCGGCTGATCAGGTGCAGCATCATGTCCAGCGGCGCGGTGCCGCCGGAGCTGGTGAAACGGTTGCGATCGAGGGTGAACAGGCGGGTGCTCATCGACACGCGGGGGAAGGCTTCCTGCATCGACGCCAGGCACTCCCAGTGCACGCTGCAATCGAACCCGTCGAGCAAGCCGGCGCAGGCCAAGGCCCAACTGCCGGTGCACACCGCGCCAAGGCGACGGGACTGACGCGCCTGGCTTTGCAGCCACGACACGTGTTCACGAGTGACGGTACGCTGGATGCCCACGCCGCCGCACACAATCACAGTGTCCAGGGCCGGGGCTTTGTGCATGGAGGCATCGGGGGTGATTTGCAGGCCGTCGCTGGCCCACACCTGGTTCCCGTCGACACTCAGGGTCGTCCAGCGATACAACTCGCGACCGGACAACTGGTTGGCCATGCGCAGTGGTTCCACTGCCGAAGCCAGGGAAATCAGCGTGAAATTGTCCAGCAGCAAAAAGCCGATGGATTGAGGCGCACGGTTCTGGGGTTGAGTCCCGGAGTTGAACGACGTCATGGCGGTATCTCCTCACACAAAGCGGGTGATGGCCTCAGGCGAGGCTCTTGTTATTGCGCGCGTCTGCGATGCAGAGCGACGCTTTGAATTGATAGAGCAAATGCCATGCCTAAAATTGAATGGCTATTCAATAACTCCTGAAAACGACCTCATGACGCGTCTATATAAGCCCACGCAGGAAGTGCGGAATACGACCCGAATTGGTCGTAGGAGCGAGCCTACTCAAGGGCTGTGAGCAGTTCGGTAGCACTTGTGGGAAGGCGCTTTCAGGGCGTAGGAAAAGTCTGTCACCGCACGCACAGGTGACGGGTGGTCGGAGGGGAAATCGTTCGCGAGCTACTTATCTGTTTGCGACGCGCTAAAAGGTGGCGATTTAGGTTGGAGTGTTCACTTTTTGAGCAGCATTGCCTGGATTACAGCCATCGGGGGCAAGCCCCCTCCCACACTTTAATCTGTGAAGGCAGGTCAAAGGTGGGAGGGGGCTTGCCTTCGATGCAGGCAACGCGGTCTCAGCACTCCACCGCACTCACCGCCAACCCACCCCGCGATGTTTCCTTGTACTTGTCATGCATATCCGCCCCGGTATCGCGCATGGTGCGGATCACCCGATCCAGGGAGATGAAGTGCTGGCCGTCGCCGCGCAGGGCCATCTGTGCCGCGTTGATCGCCTTCACCGCCGCAATCGCGTTGCGTTCGATGCACGGCACTTGCACCAGGCCGCCCACCGGGTCGCAGGTCAGGCCAAGGTTATGTTCCAGGCCAATTTCGGCGGCGTTGCACAATTGCTCCGGCGTGGCGCCAAGAACCTCTGCCAGCCCGGCGGCGGCCATGGCGCAGGCTGAGCCCACCTCGCCCTGGCAGCCGACTTCAGCACCGGAGATCGATGCATTCTTCTTGCACAGGATCCCCACCGCCGCGGCGCTGAGCAGGTAGTCGACCACGTTGGCTTCGGTGACTTCGTCGCTGAATTTCATGAAGTAATGCAACACAGCCGGAATGATCCCCGCCGCGCCGTTGGTGGGGGCGGTGACCATGCGTCCACCGGCGGCGTTTTCTTCGTTGACCGCCAGGGCGAACAGGTTGACCCACTCCATCGCGCTCAAGGTCGAGCCGATCACATTGGGCTTGTTCAATTCCTGCAAGCTACGGTGCAACTTGGCGGCACGGCGACGCACGTTGAGGCCGCCGGGCAGGATGCCTTCGTGCTTGAGGCCCTGCTCGACACACTCTTGCATGGCGCGCCAGAGCTTCATCAGGCCGCTGCGGATTTCGTCCTCGGAGCGCCAGACCTTTTCATTGGCCATCATCAGCTCGGCGACGCGCAGGTTGTGGGTCTTGCACAGCTGCAACAGCTCCACCGCGCTGGAAAAATCATAGGGCAAGGCGGTGCTGTCCATATCGGCCACACCGCTGCGGGCCTGGGCCTCATCCACCACAAAACCGCCCCCCACTGAATAGTAAGTGTCGCGGTGCAGCTCGCCGTCATCGCCGAACACCACCAGGGTCATGGCATTGGGATGGAACGGCAGGTTTTCGTCGAGCAGGCGCATGTCCCGGGCCCATACGAACGGCACGGGCAAACGTCCGTCCAGCAGCAAGGTATCGGTCTCGCGCAGGGTATGAATGCGCAGGCCGATTTGCGCCGGATCGATCGCGTCCGGCCACTCGCCCATCAGGCCCATGATGGTCGCGGTATCACTGCCGTGACCGATGCCGGTAGCCGACAAGGAGCCGTAGAGCTGAACTTCGACGCGCCGGACCTGTTCCAACAGTTCACGTTCACGCAAAGCCTGGACGAACAACACCGCGGCGCGCATGGGGCCGACGGTGTGAGAACTCGAAGGCCCGATGCCG
This sequence comes from Pseudomonas sp. MPR-R2A5, assembly GCF_058793055.1. Lineage (NCBI taxonomy): Bacteria > Pseudomonadati > Pseudomonadota > Gammaproteobacteria > Pseudomonadales > Pseudomonadaceae > Pseudomonas > Pseudomonas sp. MPR-R2A5. Next base: position 149,584 of record NZ_JBXAFK010000001.1, on the reverse strand, counting down.
ATCTTGAACAGGTCGAAAACACTGATAGCCATTGCGGTAGAACTCCTCGATAAGCACGGCCAGGCTTGAACGAGGTGCTACGCTCAGATCGCCCAGATGGCGGCATCATCAAGCTTTTACCTGCCCTCACGGCGTCTCACACCGACGCACTCATGCTCACCAGCGTCGCTCCCGTGCGATCGCCTGTTTTGGCCGTTTTTAGCGGTGCAGATGGGCAAAAACAGCAGTTTTGACTTGGGAAAAACCTGTAAGCGACGTCACCGACACTGGATACGACCCTCCCTGTACTGGATACGACGCCCCCTGTAGGCGTCAGATTTTCACTGGTACATGATCAGTCTCGACTCGTTTGCAAGGCACCGTGCCAGAGCTGTCGTCGCACGCCCCAACCGCAACACCTAATAAAGCGCGGCGAATGCCGCCAGAAAAGACACAGGAGTCTACCCCGATGAAAGGTTCACCCTCGTTGTTGTTGGCCGCCATGCTGAGTCTGCCAGTCATGGCACACGCTGCAGAACCGGAACAGTGTAAGACCGTCAACTTCTCCGATGTCGGCTGGACCGACATCACCGTCACGACTGCGACCACCAGCGAAATTCTCAAGGGCCTGGGCTACAAGCCACGCACCACGATGATTTCGGTACCGGTGACCTACAAGTCACTGGCAGACGGCAAGAACATGGACATCTTCCTCGGCAACTGGATGCCGACCATGGAAAACGACATCAAGCCGTACCGTGATGCCGGCACCGTGGAAACCGTGCGCGCCAACCTGGAGAACGCCAAGTACACCCTGGCCGTCCCCGAGGCGTTGTACAACAAAGGCCTGAAAGACTTCGCCGATATCGCCAAATTCAAGGATGAGCTGGGCGGCAAGATCTACGGTATCGAACCAGGTAACGACGGCAACCGCACCATCCAGACGCTGATCGACAAAGACGCCTTCGGCCTGAAAACCGCGGGCTTCAAAGTGGTCGAATCCAGCGAAGCCGGCATGCTCTCCCAGGTGGAACGCGCCACCAAGCGCGACCAGGCCATCGTGTTCCTCGGCTGGGAACCGCACCCGATGAACACCCGCTTCAAGATGAAGTACCTGACCGGCGGTGACGACTCGTTCGGCCCCAACTACGGCCAGGCCACCATCTATACCAACACCCGCAAGGGCTACACCCAGGAATGCAGCAACGTCGGCCAACTGCTGAAAAACCTGGTGTTCACGCTGAACATGGAAAGCACCCTGATGGGGAATGTCCTGGACGACAAAATGAAGCCCGACGCCGCGGCCAAGGCCTGGCTGAAGAAGAACCCTCAGGTGCTCGACACCTGGCTGGCCGGCGTGACCACGGTTGATGGCAAACCCGGCCTGGAGGCCGTCAAAGCTTACCTCGACAAGTAACCGCTGACCCCGGGGCGGTGCGCTGCCCCGGGATGTTTTCCCCTTCGCATGTGGACATTCACTACCATGCTGACTGAACAGAAAATCCCACTAGGCCAGTACATCGCTGCCTTCGTCGAATGGTTGACCAAACACGGTGCCAACTATTTCGACGCAATCGCATCGACACTGGAAACGATGATCCACGGCGTGACGTTCGCGCTGACCTGGTTCAATCCGCTGGCATTGATCGGTCTGATTGCGCTGCTGGCTCACGTTATTCAACGTAAATGGGGCCTGACGGTTTTTGTCGTCGCCTCCTTCCTGCTGATCCTGAACCTTGGGTACTGGCAGGAAACCATGGAAACCCTCGCGCAGGTGTTGTTCGCCACCCTGGTCTGCGTGGTCATCGGAGTGCCGCTGGGCATTGTTGCCGCGCACAAGCCGATGTTCTACACCCTGATGCGGCCGGTGCTCGATCTGATGCAGACCGTACCGACCTTCGTCTACCTCATCCCTACCCTGACCCTCTTCGGGCTGGGTGTGGTGCCCGGGCTGATTTCCACGGTGGTGTTCGCGATTGCCGCGCCGATCCGCCTGACCTACCTGGGTATCCGCGATGTACCGCAAGAGTTGATGGACGCCGGCAAGGCCTTTGGCTGCTCGCGCCGTCAGTTGCTCTCGCGCATTGAACTGCCCCACGCCATGCCGAGCATCGCTGCCGGCATTACCCAATGCATCATGCTGTCGTTGTCGATGGTGGTGATCGCCGCCCTGGTGGGTGCCGATGGCCTCGGCAAGCCGGTGGTCAACGCGCTGAACACCGCCGATATCGCCCTGGGCTTTGAAGCCGGCCTGGCGATCGTATTGCTGGCCATCATGCTCGACCGCATCTGCAAACAACCCGACGCCAAAGTAGGGGGTGATGCATGAGCATTATCCGATTCGACAATGTCGATGTGATCTTCTCCAAAGACCCACGCGAAGCGCTCAAGCTGCTGGACCAGGGCATGAGCCGTAACGAGATCCTGAAAAAAACCGGGCAGATTGTCGGCGTAGAAAAAGCCAGCCTGGATGTCGAGAAAGGTGAAATCTGCGTGCTGATGGGCCTGTCCGGTTCCGGCAAATCGAGCCTGCTGCGCTGCATCAACGGCCTCAATACGGTCAGCCGTGGCCAGCTGTTCGTGGAGCATGAAGGGCGCCAGATCGACATCGCCTCCTGCACCCCGGCGGAGCTGAAAATGATGCGCACCAAGCGCATCGCCATGGTGTTCCAGAAGTTCGCCCTGATGCCCTGGCTGACGGTGCGCGAGAACATCAGCTTCGGCCTGGAAATGCAGGGCCGTCCGGAGAAAGACCGGCGCAAGCTGGTGGACGAGAAACTCGAACTGGTGGGCCTGACCCAGTGGCGCAACAAGAAGCCCGACGAACTGTCCGGCGGCATGCAGCAACGTGTCGGCCTGGCCCGCGCGCTGGCGATGGACGCCGATATCCTGCTGATGGATGAACCCTTCTCGGCCCTCGACCCGCTGATCCGCCAGGGCCTGCAGGACGAACTGCTGGAACTGCAAAGCAAGCTGAGCAAGACCATCGTGTTCGTCAGCCACGACCTCGACGAAGCCCTCAAGCTCGGCAGCCGTATCGCGATCATGAAAGACGGCAAGATCATCCAGTACAGCGTGCCGGAAGAAATCGTGCTGAACCCGGCGGATGACTATGTGCGCACCTTCGTCGCCCACACCAACCCGCTGAACGTACTGTGCGGGCGCAGCCTGATGCGCACCCTGGACAACTGCAAGCGCGTCAACGGTTCGGTGTGTCTCGATCCGGGCGGCGACTCGTGGCTGGACCTGGCCGAAGGCAACACCATCAAGGGCGCCCGCCAGAATGGCGCGGTGATGAACCTGCAGAACTGGGCACCCGGGCAAGCGGTGGAAGGCCTGGGGCGGTTGCCGACGCTGGTGGATTCGAATATCGGCATGCGCGATGCGCTGCAGATTCGTTATCAGACGGGGAACAAGCTGGTGTTGCATGACAACAACCAGGTGGTGGGGATCTTGGGCGACAGTGAGCTGTACCACGCTCTGCTGGGCAAAAACCTGGGCTAATCACCCAGGCCCACTGTAGGAGCGAGCTTGCTCGCGAAGAACGATCAGACAACGCATTAAGCCAGGATACCCGCGTTATCGTTGACGTTTTTCGCGAGCAAGCTCGCTCCTACAGTTCGTCCGTGAAGGCGGCGGCGCTCATTTCAACTATCAGCTATAGACACGGCCAAGGAGCTGCCGATGGCTTTCAAACTGATCGAGCACGTCCCGGGTGATCTGTTCCTGGGCGAAGCCCATCAGGTCGTACTCCTGAGGCCCGTTATGCAGGTACACCTCAGCGCGGTAGTAACGGGTGCGCTCTTCCTCGGGCAGGTCGTCCGACGCCGTCGAGTAGCCATCCAGGCTGACTTCGTAGACAAACGGATTCCCCTCTTCCCTCTCGATGCGCACGCCAATGCAGCGCTTGGATTTGCCCAACAGGGTCTGCACTTCCAGCCCCTGCTCGCGCAACACCGTCGCGGCTTCTTCCAACGCCGGCGTTACATGCTTGTCCATAAAGCGTTGCACGGTGGCCTGGCTCGGTTGCAGGTCCAACGCGCTCAGGCGCTCGCTGAAACCACGACGACCACGCTCGGCCAACTGCGCCTGCTCCAGCTCCGTCGCCACGTCCTGGCGCATCGCCTTGTGCAAACCGAACATAAAGAAGATCAGCACCACCGAGAACGGCAGCCCCGCCAGCACCACCATGGTTTGCATGGCTTCGAAGTTACCCGCAAACAGCAGGCCGATCGTCACCAGGGTGATCACCGCCGACCAGAAGATCCGCAGCCAGTGCGGCGCATCCTCATCCACGTTGCCACCCTTGCAGGAAAGGTTCGCCATCATCACCGCGCCGGAGTCCGCCGGGGTCAAAAACAGCACAAAGCCTACAAAGATCGACACGCCAATCACGATTTTCGACGCGGGGTAATGCTCCAGCAGTTGGTAGATGGCCATGGACGGTTGTTCCAGCGCCGTCTTGCCCAACTCTACCGCACCGTGGTTGAGCACCAGGTCCAGTGCCGAGTTGCCGAAGATCGACAGCCACGCCAAGGTAAAGCCCAGCGGGATCAACAGCACGCCGGCGACCAATTCACGCACCGTGCGGCCCCGGGAAATACGCGCGATGAACATGCCCACGAAAGGCGCCCAGGAAATCCACCAGGCCCAGTAGAACAGGGTCCACAGGCCCATCCAGCGCTCGGTCTTGTCGGCGTCGCCTTCGTACACATACAGGTCGAAGGTTTTCAGGATGATGCCGTTGAGGTAGTCACCGGTGTTCTGCACCAGGCCGTTGAGCAAGTGCAGGGTCGGGCCGAACAACAGCACAAAGATCAGCAGACCGCTGAACAGCACGATGTTGAGGTTGGACAGGCGACGAATGCCGTTCTCCACCCCCGACACGGCAGCGATAGTCGCCACGGTGCTCATCACGACGATGACGATCAACAGGTTCGTGTTGCTGTGCGCCATGCCGAACAGGTTTTCCAGCCCGGACGACACCTGCATCGAGCCGATGCCCAGGTTGGTCACCAGGCCCAGCAGGGTCACGAACATGCCGAAACCGTCCACGGCATGCCCGGCCGCACCCTTGACCCACCGTTCGCCCACCAGCGGGTACAGCGCCGAACGCAGCGCCAGCGGCTGGTTATGGCGATACGCGAAGTACGCCACGGCCAGGCCGACCAATGCATAGATCGCCCAGCCATGCAGGCCCCAGTGCAGGAAGGTCAGTTGCAACGCCTGGCGTGCCGCACCGTTGCTGGCCGCTGCGCCTTCAGGCGGGTTGAAGTAGTGGTCCAACGGTTCCGAGGCGCCGAAGTACAGCAACGAAATGCCGATGCCCGACGAAAACAACATGCCGGCCCAGGCGCCGTAGCTGAAGTCCGGGGTGTCGTCCTTGCTGCCTAGTTTCAGCTTGCCGTAGGAGGAAAACGCCAGGCCGACCACGAACACCAGGTAGGCGGCGATGACCACCATGTAGTACCAGCCGAAGCTTTTCGACAGCCACGCCTGTGCGATGCCGAGCATGCGCCCGGCCTCTTGCGGGGCGATGATCAGGATGGCGGTCAACAACAGAATCAATGCGGTGGAGGTGTAGAACACCCAACCGTTGACCCGCACCTTTTCTGGCGGGGTCTTTATAAGAGAGGCAGAACTCATGGCGCAGATGCTCCAGGCAGTGCGAGAGAGAAACACAAGGCAGCGGTTATCCCGCGCCATCGATTTTTCGGCAGTCGACGGACGGGTGTTATAAAGACACCCCGAAAATCCATGGCCCCCGCCGTAGCGGTACAGCGGGTGTTTCAAGGGTTTTCCAGGTGTCAGATGTCGTTGGCCTCGGGTAGGAAATACCTGTAGGCAGCGACCATTTGTCGCAGAGCTTATTCTTTGTTGATTGAACGTTCAATCAAAACAAAATAGACTGGCCTTCAAGTCGACGAACGTTGATCGCGCGTCGGCAGGCCTAAGGAGAGGTGCTACATGCCCAAGGTCGGTATGCAACCCATACGCCGCCAACAGTTGATCGAAGCCACGCTGACGGCCATCGATCAGGTCGGGATGGGAGATGCCAGCATTGCGCTGATCGCCCGTCTGGCCGGTGTTTCGAACGGCATCATCAGTCACTACTTTCAGGACAAGAACGGCCTGATCGCCGCGACGATGCGCTACCTGATGAACGTGCTGATCGAGAACGTCCATGAACGCAGGCTGGCGCTGAAGGATGACAGCCCACGGGCACACATTCAGGTGATCATCGGGGGGAACTTCGATGCGAGCCAGGTCAATGGACCGGCAATGAAAACCTGGCTGGCCTTCTGGGCCGCCAGCATGCACCACCCGTCTTTGCACAGGTTGCAGCGGATCAACGATCAACGTCTGTATTCCAACCTGTGCTGCCAGTTCCGCCGAGTGCTGCCGCTGCCGCACGCACGCAAAGCAGCCCGAGGCCTGGCGGCCCTGATCGACGGTTTGTGGTTGCGCGGCGCCCTGTCGGGAGACGCTTTCGACACGGCGCAGGCGCAACGGATCGCTTACGAATACATGGATTTCCAATTGGCCAAGCAGGTGAGTTAGAGCACACATAACCGCTCAACCCCTGAACGTCCGCCACTCAGTGTTGCCACACCCTTATGGCCCACTTTGCGGCGGGTAACGCCAACCACTTATGCACTTGCGAGGACTTTATGGCCCGTTTCGACCTGCAAAAACTCTACATTGACGGCGGCTACAGCGACGCTGGCAGCGATGCCACCTTCGAAGCCATCAACCCGGCTAACGGTGAAGTTCTCGCCCAAGTGCAACGCGCCACGAAAGACGACGTTGAACGTGCCGTGGTCAGCGCTGAAAAAGGCCAGAAAATCTGGGCCGCCATGACCGCCATGGAGCGTTCGCGCATCCTGCGTCGCGCCGTCGACATCCTGCGCGAGCGCAACGACGAACTGGCCGCCCTGGAAACCCTGGACACCGGTAAAGCCTTCTCGGAAACCCAGTACGTCGACATCGTCACCGGCGCCGACGTGCTGGAGTACTACGCAGGCCTGGTGCCGGCCATCGAAGGCGAGCAGATCCCGCTGCGTGATACCTCGTTCGTCTACACCCGTCGCGAGCCGCTGGGCGTGGTCGCCGGTATCGGCGCGTGGAACTACCCGATCCAGATCGCCCTGTGGAAATCCGCGCCAGCCCTGGCCGCCGGTAACGCGATGATCTTCAAGCCCAGCGAAGTCACCTCGCTGACCACCTTGAAACTGGCCGAGATCTACACCGAGGCCGGCGTTCCAGCCGGTGTATTCAACGTCTTGACCGGCAGCGGCCGTGAAGTCGGCACCTGGCTGACCGAACACCCACGCATCGAGAAAGTCTCGTTCACCGGCGGCACCGACACCGGTAAAAAAGTCATGGCCAGCGCTTCGAGCTCTTCGCTCAAGGAAGTGACCATGGAACTGGGCGGCAAGTCCCCGCTGATCATTTTCGACGACGCCGACCTGGATCGCGCCGCCGACATTGCGATGATGGCCAACTTCTACAGCTCCGGCCAGGTCTGCACCAACGGCACGCGCGTGTTTGTGCCAAAGCACCTGCAAGCCGCGTTCGAAGCCAAGATTGCCGAGCGTGTTGCGCGCATCCGCGTGGGCGACCCGCAAGATGCCAACACCAACTTCGGCCCGCTGGTCAGCTTCGCCCACATGGAAAGCGTGCTGGGCTACATCGCCAAAGGTAAGGAAGAAGGCGCCCGCGTACTGTGCGGCGGCGATCGCCTGACCGATGGTGCCTTCGCCAAAGGCGCCTACGTGGCCCCGACCGTATTCACTGACTGCACCGACGAGATGACCATCGTCCGTGAAGAAATCTTCGGCCCGGTGATGAGCATCCTCACTTACGAGACCGAAGCAGAAGTGATCCGCCGCGCCAACGACACCGACTTCGGCCTGGCCGCCGGCCTGGTCACCAAGGACCTGAACCGCGCCCACCGCGTGATTCACCAGCTGGAAGCGGGTATCTGCTGGATCAACGCCTGGGGCGAGTCCGACGCGAAGATGCCGGTCGGTGGCTACAAGCAGTCGGGTGTGGGCCGTGAGAACGGGATCAGCTCGCTGAACAACTTCACTCGCATCAAATCGGTACAGGTTGAGCTGGGCGACTACGCCTCGGTGTTCTAAGACCCGAGTTTTGTATTGCCTGTCAGGCCGCCATCGGGGGCAAGCCCCCTCCCACGTTTGACTGTGTTTACACATCTGAAACTGTGAACACAGTCAGTGTGGGAGGGGGCTCGCCCCCGATGAGGCCCGACCTGACCACACATCAAAGAGGGTGCATTTATGTCCCAAGAATACGATTACATCATTGTGGGTGCCGGCTCCGCCGGTAACACCCTGGCGACCCGTCTGACCGAAGACGAAGGCGTCACCGTCCTGCTGCTGGAAGCCGGCGGTCCTGACTACCGTCTCGACTTCCGTACCCAGATGCCCGCCGCCCTGGCATTCCCGCTGCAAGGCCGCCGCTACAACTGGGCCTACGAAACCGATCCAGAGCCGCACATGAACGGCCGCCGTATGGAATGCGGGCGCGGCAAGGGCCTGGGTGGCTCTTCCTTGATCAACGGCATGTGCTACATCCGTGGCAACGCCCTGGACTACGACAACTGGTCGAAACTGCCCGGTCTGGAAGACTGGACCTACCTCGACTGCCTGCCGTATTTCCGTAAAGCCGAAACCCGCGACATCGGCCCCAACGACTACCATGGCGGCGACGGCCCGGTCAGCGTGACGACGCCCAAAGCCGGCAACAACCCGCTGTTCCACGCCATGGTCGAAGCCGGCGTACAGGCCGGTTACCCGCGTACCGAAGACTTGAACGGCTACCAGCAGGAAGGCTTCGGCCCGATGGACCGTACCGTCACGCCAAACGGCCGACGCGCCAGCACCGCGCGCGGTTACCTGGACACGGCTAAAAAGCGTTCGACCCTGACCATCGTCACCCACGCCCTGACCGACAAAGTGTTGTTCGAAGGCAAGCGTGCCGTTGGCGTGCGTTACCTGATCGGTGCCGCCGAAGAGCGCGTCGAAGCCCGCGCCCGCAAGGAAGTGCTGGTGTGCAGCGGCGCAATCGCCTCGCCGCAGCTGCTGCAACGCTCCGGTGTCGGCCCGGCCAAACTGCTGGAAAGCCTCGACATTCCGGTGGTCCATGACCTGCCCGGTGTCGGCGAAAACCTGCAAGACCACCTTGAGCTGTACCTGCAATACGCCTGCACCCAACCGGTGTCGCTGTACCCATCGCTGCTCTGGTACAACCAGCCGGCCATCGGTGCCGAGTGGCTGTTCAACGGCACCGGCATCGGCGCCAGCAACCAGTTCGAGGCCGGCGGTTTTATCCGTACCCGTGAAGAATTCGATTGGCCGAACATCCAGTACCACTTCCTGCCGGTAGCGATTAACTACAACGGCAGCAACGGTGTGAAAGAGCACGGTTTCCAGGCGCACATGGGGTCCATGCGCTCGCCAAGCCGTGGCCGCGTGCAACTGAAGTCGAAGAACCCACGGGACTACCCGAGCATCCTCTTCAACTACATGGCCACCGAGCAGGATTGGCAGGAGTTTCGCGACGGCATCCGCCTGACCCGCGAAATCATGCAACAGCCGGCGCTGGACCCGTACCGCGGCCGCGAAATCAGCCCGGGCATCGAGGTGCAAACCGACGAGCAACTCGACAAGTTCATCCGCGAACACGCCGAAACCGCGTTCCACCCGTCCTGCTCGTGCAAGATGGGCACCGATGAGATGGCCGTGGTCGATGGCGAAGGCCGCGTGCATGGCATGCAAGGCCTGCGTGTGGTCGATGCGTCGATCATGCCGATCATCACCACCGGCAACCTGAACGCGCCGACGATCATGATCGCCGAGAAAATCGCCGACAAGATCCGTGGTCGCAAGCCGCTGCCGCGCAGCACCGCCGACTACTACGTGGCAGGCACCGCACCGGTGCGTGGCAAGCCGCTGCGGGAAGTGGGGCCGACTGCGCAGTAACCCATTCCCTGTGGCGAGCGGGCTTGCCCTAATGCCGTTCAGTTAAGCGTACATCGCCTTCTGTAGGAGCGAGCTTGCTCGCGAAAAACGTCAACGATAACGCGTGTTTCCTGAGTGAACGCGGCGCCTGTGAGTTCTTCGCGAGCAAGCTCGCTCCTACAAAAAAGCCTTAACTGAACGGCATTAGGGCTTGCCCCGCGTTGGAGTGCGTAGCGCTCCCAAGATTTTTGGGGCCGCTGCGCAGCCCAACGCGGGGCAAGCCCGCTCGCCACAGGGGCACTTGCCACAAAGAATCACCTTTCCTTGATCAGCCCCCAGCCCAGGCCTACTCTGTTTGCCTGCCCGCGCTGAGCCGCCCACAAGGAAGGCCCCATGTTCGAACACCACGCCACACTCAAAAAACATTTCAGTGCCCTGCGCACCACCGCCGACTTCTTCTCCCTGCGCTACGTACGTGAGTCCGGCCACTACCTGTCGGTGCGCAAGAACGTCGCCGAACCGCCGCACCTGAACCACGACGCAGGCGCCATGCTCACCGTGCGTGTCAACGGCGTCGAAGCCTATGCCGCGACCCACGATATTTCCCTGGCCGGCCTGCAAGCGGCCCTTGAACGTGCCGAACAGCAAGCGCGCCTGATCAAGCCTCACGCCCTGCTCGACCTGCGCGATCAACAGGTCTCCAGCGACGTGGCCGACTACCTGTCACCGAACCTTGCGCAAGCCTTCCCTTCCTTGAGCGACTGCTACCAACTGCTGGGTGATGAATCCGCCGCCGTGCCCCGCGACGAACGCCTGGTCAACTGGGAAGTCAGCCTCGGCCTGAGCCACGTCGAGCAGATCTACCTCAACAATGCCGGGGCCGAACTGCGCCAGGCCCAACGGTTCGTATTCCCCGGCGTCAACGTCACGGCCTACGACGGCAACGACAGCCAGACCCGTACCCTCGGCGGCAGCAACTTCGGCCAGCAAGGCAGCTTTGACGTGATCGAGCGTTTTGGCCTGGTCGGCGCCGCACCCCGCATCGCCGACGAAGCCCTGCAACTGCTGCTGGCGCCGAATACGCCCCAAGGTCCGCGCGACCTGCTGCTGATGCCCGACCAGATGATCCTGCAAATCCACGAATCCATCGGCCATCCACTGGAGCTCGACCGCATCCTGGGTGATGAGCGCAATTACGCCGGCACCAGCTTCGTCAAGGCCAGCGACTTCGGTCACCTGCAATACGGCTCCAAGCTGTTGAACGTGACGTTCGACCCGGACATTCCCGAACAACTTGCCAGTTATAGCCATGACGACGACGGCAGCGCCGCCAGCAAGCAGTTCCTGATCCGCGAAGGGCTGCTGCTCAAGCCGTTGGGCGGCGCGCTGTCGCAATTCCGTTCGGGCATGAACGGTGTGGCCAACAGCCGTGCCAGCAGTTGGAACCGCCCGCCGATCGACCGCATGGCCAACCTGAATATCGAAGCCGGCGATAAGAGCCTGGCGCAACTGATTGGCGGCATCGAACACGGCATCCTGATGTCGACCAACCGTTCGTGGTCGATCGACGATGCGCGCAATAAATTCCAGTTCGGCTGCGAGTGGGGCCAGTTGATTGAAAACGGTGAGCTCAAGGGCGTGGTGAAAAACCCCAACTACCGGGCTATCTCCGCGCAGTTCTGGCGCAACCTCAGCGCAGTGGGCGACGCCAGCACCTTCAAGGTCCTGGGCACGCCCAACTGCGGCAAAGGCGAACCCAACCAGGTGATCCGCGTCGGCCATGCCTCGCCCGCCTGTGTGTTCAGCAACGTTGATGTATTCGGGGGAGATGCCTGATGAACAACTTTAAGGCATTGGTGCAGTGGCTCAAGCAGGCCCTCACCGACAAGGAACAATTTCACCTGGGCTATGCCGCCGAATCGTCCGAGTTCGTGCGTTTCAACCACGCCAAGGTGCGTCAGGCCGGGCAGGTGCAACAGGCCAGCCTCACCCTCAAGCTGATCAACGACGGCCGCCATGCCGACCTGGGCATCACCCTGGCCGGCGAACCGGAGCTGGACCGCCAGCGCCTCGCCGACGGCCTGCAACAGTTGCGTGAAACCTTGCCACTGCTGCCGCACGACCCGTACTTGCTGCTCAACCACAACGCCTGGCAAAGCCACAACGAACAGGCGCGCCCCCTGCCCGACCTGGTGCGGGTGCTGGAGGAAATCAGCCAGGCGGCGCACGGCGTCGACCTGGTCGGCTTTTATGCCGCAGGCCCGATCAGCCGTGGCTTTGCCAGTTCCAACGGCGCATTTGGCTGGCACCAGGCCAATAGCTTCAACTTCGATTTCAGCCTGTTCCACGCCAATGGCGAAGCGGTGAAAGCCAGTTATGCCGGGCACACCTGGAACAGCGACGAGTTCGCCCGGCGCTTCCAACTGGCCCGCCAACAGCTGGAGTTCCTCGACCGCCCGCTGCACACACTGGCGCCTGGGCAATACCGCGCCTACCTGGCCCCCGCGGCGCTGGAAGAAATCATCAGCATCATCACCTGGGGTGGTTTTTCCGCCCAGGCCATCGCCAGCAAAGGCAGCTCGTTGCAACGGTTGTATGCCGGCGAACAATCGCTGAGCCCGCTGGTGACGGTGGATGAGCAGATCAGCGGTTCCCTGAGCCAGGCGTTTTCCACCGAGGGCTACCCGCGCAGCGATGTCACGCTGATCAACGCCGGCAAAGCCGATGGCCAACTGGTGAACTCGCGCAGCGCCGCTGAATACGGCCTCAGCGCCAACGGCGCCAGCCGCGACGAATCCCCCAGTGCCTTGCAGATGGCGGCGGGCACCTTGGCCCAGGCCGATATCCTCAAGCAACTGGGCACCGGGCTGTATATCAGCAACCTGTGGTACCTGAACTACTCCGACCTGCCGGCCGCCCGCCTGACCGGCATGACGCGCTTCGCCACGTTCTGGGTGGAAGACGGTGAGATCAAGGCGCCGGTCAGCACCATGCGCTTTGATGACAGCGTCTACAGCTTGCTCGGGTCGCAGTTGGAGGCCCTGACCGCCGAGCGCGAACTGCTGCTGTCGGCCAGTACCTACAGCCAACGCAACACCGCGTCCAACCTGTTGCCGGGCGCCCTGGTTAAACGCCTGACCCTGACCCTGTAAATACAACCCCTGTGGGAGGGGGCTTGCCCCCGATGGCGGTGTGTCAGTCAATGAGTACTTTGCTGATACACCGCCATCGGGGGCAAGCTCCCTCCCACCTTGTCCTGTGCTGATTTCAGACATCCCGGTTTCAGCCCTTCCTACCGTAAATTCTCTTCCTCCCAGTCTGCACGGGCAGCCTGTTGTCGCCTGCGAAAAACCTCGTTATAAGAGTTAGTGGCCCCCCGCCACCTCATCCACGAGAGCATGACCTTGCCCGGGAAGGGCAAGCTGGAGCGTTGACATGAACCATGGAAGTTTTGTCATTGAAAAGCTGTTCAAGCACTACAACGTTCATGTTGAGCAGCTAGGAAACGATTCGGAAAAGAAGACCATCTTGATGGTCAATGGCGCACTGTCCACCACACGCTCATTCGCCCGCACCAGCAAATGCCTGGCCGAGCATTTCAATGTGCTGTTGTTCGACCTGCCGTTCTCCGGCTATTCGCGCGAGCACAACACCGACCTGGTCCTGGTGACCAAGGACGACGAAGTCCAAATCCTGCGCGCGCTGGTCGAGCGCTTCCAGGTCAACCACCTGGTGTCGGCCTCGTGGGGCGGTATCTCCACGCTGCTGACCCTGGCGCATAACCCGCCGTCGATCGAAAGTTCGGTAGTCATGGCCCTGGCGCCCAACCTGAACCAGGCCATGCTCGACTATGTGGAGCGGGTACGCGTGCTGATCGAGGCCGATGACAAATCCGCCGTCGGCCACTTGCTCAACGAGACCGTCGGCAAATACCTGTCGCCCCGGCTCAAGCGCAACAACCATCGGCACCTGTCGAACATGGCCACCACCGAGTACCGCCAGGCGCGTTTCCATATCCACCAGGTGTTGGCGCTGGGCGATGGCAACTACCTGCCCCAGCTCAAACAGATCGAAACCCCGGTGCACTTTCTCAACGGCACGCTGGATGAATACACCCCGGCCGCCGATGCCCAGTTGTTCAAGCACTACGTCGGCCACAGCAGCTTTGCCGTGGCGGAACATACCGGGCATTTACTCGACCTGGAGTCCCGTGAGTCAGCCCTGGCGGTGCACCGCGCGCTGTTGGATTTCTTGGTGGGAGAGCACGCAAAGCTGTCGGATTTAGACGAACCGCCAGTGGGAAAAGGAGCGACGAATGGCGCATAATCGCCGACACATAGCCGGCTAACAAAAAGGTACCCCATGCCAGATCGTGCCCCTCTCGATGCCAAGACTGCCCGCTGGCTCCCCTGGGTAGTAGCGATTGCCTTCTTCATGCAATCGCTGGATGGGACGATTCTCAACACGGCACTGCCGGCCATGGCCCGGGACCTGGCGGAAAACCCGCTGCGCATGCAAGGGGTGGTGATCGCCTACATGCTCACCGTCGCCTTGCTGATCCCGGCCTCGGGCTGGATCGCCGACCGCTTCGGCACCAAGAAAATCTTCTTCGGCGCGATCATGCTGTTCAGCATCGGCTCCTTGCTGTGTGCCCTGTCCAGCAGCCTGACCATGCTGGTGGGCGCACGGGTCATCCAGGGCCTCGGCGGTGCGTTGATGCTGCCGGTTGGCCGGCTCGTGGTTCTACGTGCTTACCCCCGCTCCGAACTGGTGCGGATCATGGGTTTCATTACCATCCCCGGCCTGCTCGGGCCCTTGCTCGGCCCGACCATGGGCGGTTGGATGGTGCAATACCTGACGTGGCACTGGATCTTCCTGATCAACCTGCCGGTGGGCATGATCGGTTGCTATGCCGTGTGGAAACTCATCCCCGACCTGCGCGGCAGCGAACGTACGCGCTTCGATGGCATCGGCTTCCTGCTGTTCGGCGCAGCGATGGTGCTGATCACCATTGCCATGGAAGGCTTGGGCGAACTGCACCTGCCGCACCTGCGGGTGATGTTGCTGCTGTTCGGCGGGTTGGCGTGCCTGGCGGCGTATTGGCTGCGCGCCGGGCATATCGATAACCCGCTGTTCTCGCCGGCGCTGTTCAAGACCCGCACCTTTGCGGTGGGCATCCTCGGTAACCTGTTCGCGCGCCTGGGCAGCGGTGCCTTGCCGTTCCTGGTGCCGTTGCTGCTGCAAGTGGCCCTGGGGTATTCGCCGTCCCAGGCCGGGATGAGCATGCTGCCCCTGGCGGCCGCGGCGATGTTCGCCAAGTCGGTGGCGCGCCCGCTGATCGAGCGCCTGGGTTATCGCGTGGTGTTGACCGGCAACACCCTGGCCCTGGGCATCATGCTGGCGAGCATGGGCCTGGTCAGCGAGCAAACACCCTACCCGCTGTTGCTGGGCATGCTGGCGGTGCTGGGGGCGATCAACTCCCTGCAATTTACCGCCATGAACACCGTGACCCTGATCGACCTCGACGACGCCCAGGCCAGCAGCGGCAACAGTTTGCTGTCGGTGGTGGCGCAATTGTCCCTGAGCCTGGGGGTGGCCTGCGCCGGTGCGTTGCTCGGGGGCTTCACCGCCGAATCGGGCAACGACGGCGTCAGCACGGTACTCGGCGCGTTCCAACTGACCTTCCTCACGGTGGGCATCATGGCGATGCTGGCGGCGGCGATCTTCCTGCAATTGTCGCCAAAAGACGGCAAACGTGTGGTCAGCCGCGAACACCACATCGAGCACTAGCAGGCGTCTCGTCGAGAACTTGCAGGGAAAATCCCATAGGGCTGGTACACTGCGCGACATTTTGTTTTGCAGAGCCAGTCCCGTGACCACCATCGCCACCGCTTTTAATACTTTGCCGCTCTCCGCCGCCATGCTGGCTAACCTCGACTCGCTGGGTTATGCCGAGATGACGCAGATCCAGGCGCAAAGCTTGCCGGTGATCCTCAAGGGGCTGGACCTGATCGCGCAGGCCAAGACCGGCAGTGGCAAGACCGCCGCCTTCGGCATCGGCCTGCTGAACCCGATCAACCCGCGCTACTTCGGCTGCCAGGCCCTGGTGATGTGCCCGACCCGTGAGCTGGCCGACCAGGTCGCCAAGGAAATCCGTCGCCTGGCCCGTGCCGAAGACAACATCAAGGTGCTGACCCTGTGCGGTGGCGTGTCCCTCGGCCCGCAGATCGCCTCCCTGGAACATGGCGCCCATGTGATCGTCGGCACCCCGGGCCGTATCCAGCAGCACCTGCGCAAGGGTTCGCTGGTGCTCGATGGCTTGAACACGCTGATCCTCGACGAAGCCGACCGCATGCTCGACATGGGCTTCTACGACGCCATCGAAGATATCATCAGCAAGACCCCGGCACGCCGCCAGACCCTGCTGTTCTCGGCCACCTACCCGGTGAGCATCAAGCAGTTGGCCTCCAAGTTCATGCGCGCGCCGCAGCAAGTCAAAGCCGAAGCCTTCCACTCCGACGACCAGATCGAGCAGCGTTTCTTCGAAATCTCGCCGGAAGAGCGCATGGACGCGGTGACGAAAGTCCTCGCGCACTTCCGCCCGGCATCGTGCGTGGCGTTCTGCTTCACCAAGCAGCAAGTGCAGGAAACCGTCGACCACCTGACGTCCAAGGGTATTTCCGCCGTCGGCCTGCATGGCGACCTGGAACAGCGTGACCGCGACCAGGTACTGGCGATGTTCGCCAACCGCAGCACCTCGGTGCTGGTGGCGACCGACGTCGCCGCCCGTGGCCTGGACATCGACTCGCTGGACATGGTGATCAACGTCGAACTGGCCCGCGACTCGGAAATCCACATCCACCGCGTCGGCCGTACCGGTCGTGCCGGTGAGACCGGCATCGCCATCAGCCTGGTGGCGCCGTCCGAAGCGCACCGCGCCCAGGCCATCGAGCAACTGCAAAAGTCGCCGTTGAACTGGGACCAACTGGACAACCTCAAGCCGCAAAGCGGTGGCCCGCTGCTGCCGCAGATGAGCACCCTGTGCATCGCCGCCGGCCGTAAAGACAAAGTGCGCCCAGGCGATATCCTTGGCGCATTGACCGGGGAAGCCGGCATCCCAGGCGCCCAGGTGGGCAAGATCGCGATCTTTGACTTCCAGGCCTTCGTGGCCGTGGAGCGTGGCGTCGCCAAGCAGGCGTTGCAGCGTTTGAATGACGGCAAGATCAAGGGCCGTTCGTTGCGCGTTCGCATCCTGTAAAAAACCCACCCCCCTTGTAGGAGCGAGCTTGCTCGCGAAAAACGTCAACGATCACGCAGCGCTATCAGGTAGCCCGTGTCGTCTATGGGGTTTTCGCGAGCAAGCTCGCTCCTACAGGGATCGTACTGATTCATAGATGAGGACATTGCTGTGCGCTCGACCGAAGTTGTGATCATTGGCGCCGGCGCCGCAGGCTTGATGTGCGCCCTGACCGCCGCGGGGCGTGGGCGCAAGGTGATGTTGATCGACCACGCCAACAAGGCCGGCAAGAAGATCCTGATGTCCGGCGGTGGCCGCTGCAATTTCACTAACCTGTACACCGAGCCGGCCAACTTCCTTTCGCACAACGCACACTTCTGCAAGTCCGCCCTGGCCCGTTATACCCAGTGGGATTTCATCGGCCTGGTGGCCAAGCACGGCGTGCCGTACCACGAGAAGAAACTCGGCCAACTGTTTTGCGATAACAAGTCCAGCGATATCCTCGGCATGTTGCTCGACGAATGCATCCAGACCGGCGTGAGCCTGCACCTGGATACGTCTATCCAGGAAATCGCCAAGCTCGATAACGGCTACCAGTTGCAGACCACCTTGGGTGAGCTGCGCTGCGAATCCCTGGTGATCGCCACCGGCGGCCTGTCGATTCCAACCCTGGGCGCTACCGGATTTGGCTATCAAGTGGCCAGGCAGTTCGGCCACGAACTGCTGCCGACCCGCGCCGGGCTGGTGCCGTTCACCATCACCGACCAGCTCAAGGACTTGTGCGGCGAGCTGTCCGGCACCTCGGTGGATTGCCTGGTCAGCTGCAACGGCCAGAGCTTTCGCGAGAACATTCTGTTTACCCACCGCGGCCTGAGCGGCCCGGCGATCTTGCAGATTTCTTCGTACTGGGAGCCCGGCGACACAGTCGAGATCAACCTGCTGCCCGACCACGACGCCCACAGCTGGCTGCAACAGCAACAGGTCGAGCGGCCCAACAGCGAGCTGAAAACCTTGCTGGGTGAAATCTTCACCAAGAAAATGGCCAACTTGCTGTCGGAAACCTGGTTCGTGTCCAAGCCGATGAAGCAGTACACCCATGCCGAAGTGGCGGATATCGCCAACAAGCTGGGGAACTGGCAATTGGTGCCGGCAGGCACCGAAGGTTATCGCACCGCCGAAGTGACGCTGGGCGGCGTGGATACGCGGGAAGTGTCGTCCAAGACCATGGAATCACTGAAAAGCCCGGGCTTGTACTTTATTGGGGAAGTGCTGGATGTGACCGGGCACCTGGGCGGGTTTAACTTTCAGTGGGCGTGGGCGTCGGGTTACGCCGCAGCGCAGTACGTCTGAAGGATGTACCCCTCCCACATTTTGATTTGTGGTGTGCCTGGGAATAATTTGCTGTCAGATGTGATCGCCACGCTTGCCGTGGCGTCCTTGATAGCTCAATTTAGCGGCAACGTCCCGGAAGACTCCAGACTTCATGTCATCGACCTCGTTCAAGCAGTCCATGCGGCGCCTGTGGGCGCTGGATAAATTCAGTTATAGCGTGCGGGTCTTCATCGCCCTTACCGGCAGCATGGCGCTGTGCTGGTACCAGGATGAAATGACACTGCTGATCCCACTGTTCCTGGGGATCATCGCCAGTGCCCTGGCCGAGACCGACGACAGTTGGCAGGGCCGCCTCAATGCCCTGGCGGTGACGCTGGTGTGTTTCAGCATCGCCGCGCTGTCCGTGGAGTTGCTGTTCCCCTACCCCTGGATTTTCGCAGTCGCCCTGGCCCTGGCCAGTTTCGGCCTGACCATGCTCGGGGCCCTGGGCGAACGCTATGGCGCGATTGCCTCGGCCACCTTGATCCTGTCGGTCTACACCATGATCGGCGTGGACCAGCGCGGCGGCGCCGTCAGCGATTTCTGGCATGAACCCTTGCTGCTGGTGGCCGGTGCCGCCTGGTACGGCGTGTTGTCGGTGCTGTGGCAGGTGCTGTTTTCCAACCAGCCGGTACAGCAGAGCCTGGCGCGCCTGTTTCGAGAGTTGGGGCATTATCTCAAGCTTAAATCGTCGCTGTTCGAGCCGATCCGCCAACTGGATGTGGAGGCGCGGCGCCTGGAACTGGCCCAGCAAAATGGCCGGGTGGTGGCGGCGCTCAATGCGGCCAAGGAAATCATCCTGCACCGCGTCGGCAATGGCCGACCGGGTTCGAAGGTCAGCCGCTACCTCAAGCTGTACTTCCTGGCCCAGGACATCCATGAACGCGCCAGTTCGTCCCACTACCCCTACAACGCCCTGGCCGAGGCGTTCTTCCACAGCGATGTGCTGTTCCGCTGCCAGCGCCTGCTGCGCCAGCAAGGCAAAGCCTGCCAGGCCCTGGCCGAGTCGATCCAACTGCGCCAGCCGTTCATTTATGACGCCCACTTCGCCGAAGCCCTGGGCGACCTGAATGCCTCCCTGGAACACCTGCGCATCCAGAGCAACCCGGCCTGGCGCGGCCTGCTGCGCTCGTTGCGTGCCCTGGCGGCCAACCTCTCGACCCTGGATCGCCTGCTGGGCGACGCCAGCAATCCCGACGCCCTGGCCGACGCTACCGACAGCAACCTGCTGGACCGCGCCCCGCGCAACCTCAAGGAGATGTGGACGCGCCTGCGCACCCAGCTCACACCGACGTCGCTGCTGTTCCGTCACGCCTTGCGCCTGGCCCTGGCGCTGACCGTCGGCTATGGCGTCCTGCACGCGATCCACGCGTCCCAAGGCTACTGGATCATCCTCACCACCCTGTTCGTCTGCCAGCCCAACTATGGCGCCACGCGGCGCAAGCTCGGTCAGCGGATCATCGGCACGGCCATCGGCCTCACCGTGGCCTGGGCACTGTTCGACCTGTTCCCCAGCCCGCTGGTGCAATCGATGTTCGCCATCGCCGCAGGCCTGGTGTTCTTTATCAACCGCACCACCCGCTACACCCTGGCCACGGCGGCGATCACCTTGATGGTGCTGTTCTGCTTTAACCAAGTGGGCGATGGCTACGGGTTGTTCCTGCCACGCCTGTTCGATACGTTGCTGGGCAGCGTGATTGCCGGCCTGGCGGTGTTCCTGTTCCTGCCGGACTGGCAAGGCCGCCGCCTGAACAAAGTGCTGGCCAACACCCTGACCTGCAACAGCATCTACCTGCGCCAAATCATGCAGCAGTATGCTGCCGGCAAGCGCGATGACCTGGCCTACCGCCTGGCTCGACGCAATGCGCATAACGCCGACGCGGCCCTGTCCACCACCTTGGCCAATATGCTGATGGAACCGGGGCACTTCCGTAAGGAAGCCGATGTGGGCTTCCGCTTCCTGGTGCTGTCCCACACCCTGCTCAGCTACTTGTCAGGGCTCGGCGCGCATCGGGAAACCCAACTGCCGGCCGAGGTGCGTGAGCATTTGATCGACGGCGCCGGCAAGACACTGGCGGCAAGCATCGATGAGATCGCCGAGGGCTTGGCCAACAAACAGCCGATTGCGATTCAGAGTGATGCCGAGGAAGCGCTGGCAACCGACCTGGAGCAGATGCCGGACGAGATCGATGAAGGGCAACGGTTGGTGCAAACGCAGTTGGCGTTGATTTGCCGGCAGTTGGGGCCGTTGCGCACCTTGGCGGCGCATTTGATCAAGGACACCAGCGCGGCTTAGGTCGCTATCGGGGGCTTGGTCCCGATGAGGCCCGCACAGGCACTACATGCCATGGGCCTTCATCAACCGCGCATAACTGCCATCAGCCTTCATCCTGGCAATCTCGCGGTCAAAGCTGGCGACGATCTGCGCATGCTCAGGGTTCTTCAGGCTGACCAGGATATGCAGGCTATTTTCGCTCAAGGGCTTGGGCAAAAACTCCACCGCATTGCGCACCCGCGCCGATTCGCGTGACAGGTAATAGCGCGCCACATATTCATCCTCCACCGTCAACCGCACGCGCTGCGCCGCAAGCATGCGCACGGCCATGGCAAAGTTATGCACAGGGACTTTCTGCAATTGCGCATCCTGGTCGAACGCCGGCGAATACACGTACCCGCGCACCACGGCGATAGGCTCATCGTGCAATTGCTCAAGGTTCTGGAACTCGATCGGGTCATCACGGCGCTTGATAAAACGCACACGGTTCACCAGGTATTCCGCGGAAAACTGCCCCAACTGCGTGCGAGCATCGTCGTACCAGGCGTTGATCAGTACGTCATAGCGCCCATCGCCCACCCCCATCAGTGCGCGAGCCCAGGGCACCTGTTCGAAATCACTGGCGTACCCGGCGCGGGCCAAGGCCGTGGTGACAATGTCGGTGGCCAGCCCGCCATTGATCAAGGTGGCATCGGTAAAGGGTGGCCAGGCATCCGCTACCAGGCGCAGACGCTCTGCGAACACTGGCTGGGCCAGCAATAAAACTCCAATCAAAGCAACGGCACGAGAGAATCGCGGCATGCTTAAAGTCCTTGGCAGGCAGGCGGTAGCCCTTACTCAGGCGAGGCCTGAGGCTCTAACAGTAGTTCAGATTACACAAGAAGCCGACGGCAGATGCACACAATGATGGCGAATTGACGTCACTCACAAAAATAGCTGATTTCGACACAAAGGCGTGGCGCGCTTACTATCCAGAACAGACATTGATAAAGAGAACGCACCATGACAGTCGAATGGGTCTGCAAACATCACAATGACCTGGGCAAGGAGCAGCTCTACGCCATCCTGCGCCTGCGCAGCGAAGTCTTTGTCGTCGAGCAGAAGTGCATCTACCAGGACATCGACGGGCAGGACCTGGAAGGTGATACCCACCACCTGATGGCCTGGCAGGACGACCAGTTGGTGGCTTACCTGCGCCTGTTGGACCCGGAGTCCCAGGGCGGCGACGTGGTGATCGGGCGGGTAATCGTGGCCCCCATGGCGCGCGGCACCGGGCTGGGGCACCTGATGCTGCAGGAAACCCTCAGGCAGATTGACGATATCTGGCCAGAAACGCCGATATTCCTGTCAGCCCAGGCCCATTTGCAAGGGTATTACGGTCGGTATGGTTTTCTGGTGGTGGGCGAGGAATACCTGGAAGACGATATTCCACATATTGGTATGCGGCGCGTTTGAGGCCGCCATCGGGGGCAAGCCCCCTCCCACATTTGAATGTAGTCACAGTTCAAACTGTGGGAGGGGCGGTGCGACGATTCGACTTGCCCCGATGGCGTCAGCCAAATCCCCGCAGAACCTCAGGGATAACCCAATACCTGTTTGATGGACCCGAGATTCACCTCGATCCACCGCCGATCAATCGCGCCCCAATCCCGAATCCGATAATGCCCGGCATGGTTGCGGCCGCCGTCTTGCTGTTCGAACTCACACACGATATCCAGGTCGGCCAGCGCCGCAATCGTGTCCTGCGCCGTGCGCCGGGGCATGCCCGTCAACTCGGTCAGCGCCGGTACGCTGCTGGCTTGCCCGCTGTCGATCAGGTAGGCCACATAGAGACGGCGGTAAAAGCTGCTCTTGGTCTTGCTCACATCCATGGTCGGTCGCCTTGTACGGTTAGGGCTTGCCCTGCAAGTCGCGATAGGTGAGGTACACCCGCAGGTCGAATTCCACCTGATGGTAGCCCGGCATCATGTACTCACAGAGTTTATAGAACGCCTTGTTGTGGTCCGACTCCTTGAAGTGCGCCAGCTCGTGCACCACGATCATGCGCAGGAACTGCGGCGCGGCCTCCTTGAACAGCGCGGCGATGCGGATCTCTTTCTTGGACTTCAGGTTGCCGCCCTGCACCCGGGAAATCGTGGTGTGCAAGCCGAGGGCGCGATGGGTCAGGTCCAGGCGGTTGTCGAACAGCACTTTGTCGATGGCCGGCGCGTTGCGCAGGTGCTCCTGCTTCAGGGCCAGCGCGTAGGCATACAACGCCTTGTCACTCTGCACGGCGTGGCGCTCGGGGTAACGCTGCTCCAGGTAGGCACCCAACTGGTCCTTGGCGATCAGTTGGCGCACTTGCTCCTGGAGGGCTGCGGGGTAGGCCTGGAGGTATTTCAGGGCGGTCATTGGGGGTCTGCAACAGGGTTCGGATGGGCGCCAGTGTAGCGAATTCAACGCACGCGAGCGCGCGCCCAGACGAGCACTTCCTCGGCCATCAACGGCTGCGCCGCCCATGGCCCCTGGATAAATCGGCAACCATTGGCCTTGAGCCACTCGGATTGCTCCTGCGTCTCTACGCCCTCGGCGATCACCAGCACCTCGAAGTGCTCGCACAATTGGATAATGCTGCGGGCCAGTGCGGCATCCCGCGCCGAACCCGGCAGGCGCGCGACCAGTTGCGGATCAAGCTTGAGGGTGTCGAACTCCAGGTCGCGCAGGTGAGCCAGGGAACAGTGGCCGCAGCCAAAGTCATCCAGGGCGATACGCACCCCGACCTGACGCAACAACTTGAGCTGCTTGGCAGACTCCTCAAGATTGCTCATCAGGCTGTCTTCGCTGATTTCCACCTCCAACTGCCGCCCCTGCAACCCATGCCGCTCCAGCACCTGCTGCAGTTGGCTGGACAGCTGCGGCATATTGAACTGGCTGCTGCTCAGGCTCACGCTCAGCACCAGTTCGTCATCCAAAGCCACCTGCCACATCTGGCGCTGCGCAGCGACCTGCAGGTAAATCCAGGCACTCAACTGGCTGATCAGCCGGGCCTCCTCCAGCAGCGGTAAAAACAGCCCCGGCGGCACATCACCGACGCTGGGGTGCTGCCAGCGCAATAGCGCCTCGACGCCGCGCAAGCGACCGTCCTCCAGGGACACCTGGGGTTGGTACACCAGGGTGAAGTCCTTGTTCTGAATCGCCGTGCGCACGCTGTCTTCAAGCATCAGCCGCGAACGAGCACGCCCGTTCATTTCCTGATCGTAATAGCGGTACTGCTGACGCCCCGCACGCTTGGCTTCGTACATGGCGATGTCTGCCGCACGCAGCAGACCGTTCAAGTCAGAACCGCAATCCGGGAAAGTGGCAATGCCGATGCTGACCCCGAGCATCACATCCAACCCGTCGACCTGCTGGCAAACAGACACACGCTCAATCAGTTTTTCCGAAATTTTCGCGGCCTGTTCCGGGAACTCCAGCTCCAGCAATGCCGTGAATTCGTCGCCGCCCATGCGTCCGAGAATGTCGCTGGCGCGCACGCTGCCCTGCAATTGTTCCGACACCCAGCGCAGCACCCGATCGCCAGCGTCATGCCCCAGTGAATCGTTGACCCGTTTGAACCCATCCAGGTCCAGGTACAGCAACACCAGCGACCGCTCGACGCGTTCGCCGCGCAACAACGCACTCTCTACTGCTTGATAGAAGCCGCGCCGATTCAGCAACCCGGTCAGCGGGTCTGTGACGGCCTGAAACTCCAGTTGCTGGTGCAGGTGACGTATTTCGGACATATCCAGCACCGTCACCACCATGGCCTTCTGCTCAGAGGGCAACGGCGCGCACGACAACGCCACCGGCACCTGTTGGCCGCGGCCTGTGCGCAGGATCGCATCATGCAAGCGCCAGGTTTCGCCCTGGCGGTAACCGGCATACATCTGCGAATCCAGCCAGGCAGGTACATGGGGTTTTTGCAGGAAGCCGAGGAACTCCTGGCCTTGCAGTTCCTGGATCGTGGCATTGAGCAGGCGCGAAATCGCCGGGTTGGCGTACTCGATCACTCCCCCCTCCCCCACCACCAGGATGCCTTCGGCGGCGTTGTCCAACACCGAGGCATTAAAGGCACGCGCCGATTCCAGGTCATGACTCAGGCGCTGCAGCGCCCGGCGATTACGCTGGTGCTCCAGCAACGCCTGGACCTTGGGCTTGAGGATATGCGGGTCGAACGGTTTGAACAGGTAGTCGATCGCGCCGCTGGCATAGCCCTCGAGCACGGCGGCGGGCGATTGGGCATTGGCACTGAGGAAGATGATTGGCGTCATCCGTGTGCGCTGGTTGCCGCGCATCAGGCGGGCGACTTCAAAGCCGTCCATGCCGGGCATCATCACATCCAGCAATACCAGATCAACTTCGAGCTGCAGCAGCAGTTCCAGGGCTTCAAGGCCTGAAGCAGCGGTCACCACATGCCAATCATCACGCTGCAAAAGTGCGCGCATGCTGATCAGGTTTTCCGGGTAGTCATCGACCACCAGAAGAACCGAACTGCCATCGCCGGGGAGTGGTGCGCATTCCATGCTACGTCTCTTCCTAAAGGAGCTGTCCCAGTCACTTCTGACAGAAAACCCGGACAAACTCTGAGGCATCACTCTAGCCTCGGTTCCCAAAAATCAGAAGTCACCGCGATGCCATCATTGCGCCAAAGCCTGGGAAGCCGACTAACGGTCAGTGCCTGCAGCCCACGGTTCATGGGCAACATGGCTTTTTGGCATTCCTTTGGCGCCAATAAATTGCCGAGCAATAATTAACAAGCGCGTGACGACCGCCTATAAAGAACCTGTCTGGCCCAAGGGCCATAGCCTACACCCCTCTGTAAAAAGGCCTACGCCCATGATTGATCTTTCCACCTGGAACCTGAGTATTCCGGTCGGCTCGCCCCCCGCGACCATCGACACCCCGAAGCTGATGAGCGGCTTCAATGACCAATATTTCCAGGCAGAAGGGAGCAATGTGCAATTCTGGACACCCGTCACCGGCACCCGTACCGAAAACGCTGTCTACCCCCGCAGCGAACTGCGTGAAACCTACGCCGACGGCCGCCTGCGTAACTGGACCTACCCTGACGCCGACAACTTCCTGCGCGCCACGCTGACCGTCAACCAGGTACCGTCCACCGGCAAGGTGGTGATCGGCCAGATTCACGCCTATGACAGCCAGAAGCCGCTGATCAAGCTGGAGTATCAATTCAAGGAAAAAACCCAGACCGGCAACATCGTCGCCAAGGTCCGCATGCGTCCGGATGAGGATGAAAGCCGCGTGATCATCGTGGCTTCCAATGTGCCGCTGGAAAAAAGCTTCACCTACGTGATCAACCTCAACAAGGCCGGGCTGCTCAGTGTGTACGCCGCCGACAGTGAGTGGAACGAACGCATCGGTGCGGCGTGGGGCAGCAAACCCCTGTACTTCAAGGCTGGCGCGTATGTTCAGGACAACAGCGGGGATAGCAAGGAAGGCGCACGGGTGACGTTTGCCAAGCTGGATATCGACCACGAGTGAGCGGCGCCTCATTTCGCGTGGGCGTTGCCTGCCTGCGCGAACGCCTTGACGCCCCCCCTTGAGCGCCTCGGCCTGGCGGACTTCGCCGAGCGCGATCTGAACAATGTGGCCAATACCGCCTTTACTGGCATACACATGCGCGGCCGCTCACCAAGAGCGGCCGCCACTTTTCACGCGACGAGGTTGCCTGTCTACTGGGCAGGTAATTTCATCTGAGCTGGGCCCTTTGAATTCTCCAACTCAAAAGCACAGTCCGCGACCTTACTTGTTTCACACTTGTTTTTATCCCTATTCCAACCAGGACCTTTAGCCCCAGGAGGTAAGATAAACCGTTGGGACAACCTTAAATAGTCATCCTTGCCTTTACCACTGTAATCACAGGTTACGTAGTAATAAGACGAATTTGTTTCGCTGTCCGTTCCCTGCTTGATTGCCGAGCCCATAAACTTGAACCCTTTGACCATCGATTTATTGTCAATGGACTGCTCACCCTTCCACCCCTCTTCTTCAGCTGAAAACTGAATGCTCACCGCCTTGATGGTTGAAACCTCGGGGCAAGATAACGGCGCCGCATATGCACTCCCCATCAACGCCAACGCGCCAATAGCAGTTAGACACTGAAGCGATTTTATAAGATATGGATGTGACATAGCCGTGTACACCTCTCTTTAATGAGTGACTCCAGCCTAGGCACGATGGCCAACGAGCGATACTGTCAAGGTTGACAGCTTTAAATATAAATTAGAAATAAGCGCCGGTAGTTTAATTGCGTTCAGCACGATCCCTGTAACGCCTCATGGATTTAATTACAGTTAAACAAGACGGATCTGAATGACACCCGACACTTAACTGAACCAACGGGCGCACCGAGCATTTTGTCTTATCAACTTGATCGAACTTAAAATGTTCAGCAAAGCATCAAAAAACAACAAAGGGAAAACATTCAGTTCATTTAACTCGGTACCCAAAAAAGCCCGCATCACTGCGGGCTTCTTTTTAACGCCTGAGGCTTAATTCACCTTAGCGTTCAACTCACCTTTCAGGTAACGCTGGTACATCGCTTCCAACGAGATAGGCTTGATCTTCGAAGCGTTGCCGGCAGTACCGAACGCTTCATAGCGAGCGATACACACGTCACGCATCGCCGTCACGGTTGCGCCGAAGAATTTACGTGGGTCGAATTCGCTTGGGTTGGTGGCCATCAGGCGACGCATCGCACCGGTGGACGCCAGGCGCAGGTCGGTGTCGATGTTGACCTTGCGCACGCCGTACTTGATGCCTTCGACGATTTCTTCAACCGGGACGCCGTAGGTTTCTTTGATGTCGCCGCCGTACTGGTTGATGATCGCCAGCCACTCTTGCGGTACCGAGGAAGAACCGTGCATCACCAGGTGGGTGTTAGGGATGCGCCTGTGGATTTCCTTGATGCGGTCGATGGCCAGCACGTCGCCGGTTGGCGGCTTGGTGAACTTGTAGGCGCCGTGGCTGGTGCCGATGGCGATCGCCAGGGCATCCACCTGGGTCTTCTTGACGAAGTCAGCGGCTTCTTCCGGGTCAGTCAGCATCTGGCTGTGATCCAGCACGCCTTCGGCGCCAATACCGTCTTCTTCGCCGGCCATGCCGGTTTCCAGGGAACCCAGGCAGCCCAGCTCGCCTTCAACCGACACGCCGCAGGCGTGAGCCATGGCCACGGTTTGTTGGGTCACGCGGACGTTGTACTCGTAGTCGGTCGGGGTCTTGCCGTCTTCGCCAAGGGAACCGTCCATCATCACCGAGCTGAAACCCAGTTGGATGGAGCGCTGGCACACGTCAGGGCTGGTGCCGTGGTCCTGGTGCATGCACACCGGGATGTGCGGGAATTCTTCGATCGCGGCGAGGATCAGGTGGCGCAGGAAAGGCGCGCCGGCGTATTTGCGGGCACCGGCCGAAGCCTGGACGATCACAGGGGAGTCGGTCTTGTCAGCGGCTTCCATGATGGCGCGCATCTGCTCAAGGTTGTTGACGTTAAAAGCTGGGACGCCGTAGCCGAATTCGGCTGCGTGGTCCAGCATTTGACGCATGCTGATAAGTGCCATTGTGTTGTCTCTCCCGGTCGAGGGTCGTTAATCGTGCAAGCCTGCCGTAGCGGCGGCTGCTATTCAAGTTATTGAAGGTCAGGCTTTGCATACCTGGCCTGCTGAATCGTTTTTTGTGAGCCGGACTCAACGCCGACATCACTTTGAAACCGTATCAATGTGGGAGGGGGCTTGCCCGCGATGGCGATTTACCTGTCGACATCGTGGGTGGCTGACCCAACGCTATCGGGGGCAAGCCCCCTCCCACATTGGGATCTCATTAATGTTGAGACCGTGTTCTGTTTACTGGGCCTTGCAGCCCCGCCCGATCAAATCGTCGGTGGCCACCCAGTAAACCAGGCCTTCCTCACCTTTTGTGTGAAACGCCAATTGGTCGTTGCTGTACAGCACGCCCGAGGCGGCAACGTCCTGCTTAAGGCGGTAAACCTGGTCGGAACCGCCGAGGCGTACATCCACCTCGCTGTGGGCCTGGTTAGCAAAGCGCCAGTTGACCTCGGCCTTGCTATCGCAGGTCCAAGTGGTCCATTTGTCGGCAGACTCTGCCTTGTTGAACATGTCCATGCTGCTGCAACCGGCCAGTAACGCCAGTGTTGCCAGGGCGAAAACGCCTTTCATTGCCAATCCTCGAACGGCGCCCCAAAAGGCCGCCACTGCTGTCGGTTAGTTGATCAGACCCGTCAAGGGCAACCCTGTTCCTGACCGTTGGGCGCGGAGTCGTATTTCTCCAGGCGTTCATTGCCGATGCGCTTGTTGATCACCGGCATGGTCTCGGCTTGCCAATCGGCCTGATAGCAGCTTTTTTTCTGCGCTGGCGCGGGCTTGCCAACCTCCGGCGCAGCGTTCGGCGTACTGCCGCAGCCAGCCAACAGGCCCGCTGCGAGCACCAGTGCCAACGACTTGATCATGGGAATGCTCCTTTTCCTGATCGCGCGCCTTAGCCTTTGGCCCGGCTTTCCAGGACTTCAACGGCAGGCAGGACCTTGCCTTCAACGAACTCGAGGAACGCACCGCCACCGGTAGAAATGTAGGAGATCTGGTCGGCAACGCCATATTTGTCGATGGCCGCCAGGGTGTCGCCGCCGCCGGCGATGGAGAATGCCGAGCTTTCGGCAATCGCCTTGGCCAGCACTTTGGTGCCATTGCCGAACTGATCGAACTCAAACACACCCACCGGGCCGTTCCACAGGATGGTCTGGGAAGCCTTGAGCAGCTCTGCGAAGTTGGCCGCGGTTTGCGGGCCGATATCCAGGATCATGTCGTCGGCGGCCACATCGTCGATCAGCTTGACGGTCGCTTCGGCGCTTTCCGCAAATTCCTTGGCCACGACCACGTCCACTGGCAGCGGTACGCTGACCTTGGCAGCGATGGCGCGCGCGGTGTCGAGCAGGTCCGGCTCGTACAGGGACTTGCCCACCGGGTGACCCGCGGCCGCCAGGAAGGTGTTGGCAATGCCGCCGCCGACGATCAGCTGGTTACAGATCTGGCTGAGGCTATTGAGCACGTCCAGCTTGGTGGAAACTTTCGAGCCGGCCACGATGGCGGCCATTGGCTGTGCGGGCGCACCCAGGGCCTTGCCCAGCGCGTCCAGTTCAGCAGCCAGCAGAGGGCCGGCAGCGGCGACCTTGGCAAACTTGGCCACGCCATGGGTCGAACCTTCGGCGCGGTGGGCGGTACCGAAAGCGTCCATCACGAACACGTCGCACAGGGCCGCGTATTGCTGGGCCAGTTCGTCGCTGTTCTTTTTCTCGCCTTTGTTGAAGCGCACGTTTTCGAACAACACGATGTCGCCAGGCGTGACGTCGACGCCCCCCAGGTAGTCAGCCACCAGTGGCACGTCCCGGCCCAGGGCCTTGCTCAGGTAGTCAGCCACAGGCTTGAGGCTGTTTTCGGCGGAGAACTCACCTTCGGTCGGACGACCCAGGTGGGAGCAGACCATCACGGCCGCACCTTTTTCCAGAGCCAGCTTGATGGTCGGCAGCGAGGCCAGGATTCGCGCATCACTGGTGACAACACCGTCCTTGACTGGGACGTTGAGGTCTTCGCGAATCAGTACGCGCTTACCTTGCAGATCGAGGTCGGTCATCTTCAACACGGTCATGGGAGGCAATTCCTGAGGCTAAAGTTTTGGAGAGGCTGTTTGCAGATAGTGTTCTGCGACGTCCAGCATACGGTTGGCAAACCCCCATTCGTTGTCGAACCAGGCCAGGATGTTCACCAGCCTCGGGCCGGAAACGCGGGTCTGGCTGGCATCGACAATCGCCGAATGCGGGTCATGGTTGAAATCACAACTGGCGTGGGGCAACTCGGTATAGGCCAGAAGGCCCTTGAGCGGGCCGCTGGTGGCGGCGTCACGCAGGATCCGGTTGACCTCCTCGGCATCGGTGTCGCTGACGGTTTGCATGGTGATGTCCAGGCAGGACACGTTCACCGTCGGCACCCGTACGGCTTTGGCCTGAATTCGCCCGGCAAGTTCCGGCAACAGTCGTTCGATGCCGCGCGCCAGGCCGGTGGACACCGGAATCACTGACTGGAACGCCGAGCGCGTGCGGCGCAGGTCTTCGTGGTGATAGGCGTCGATCACCGGCTGGTCGTTCATCGCCGAGTGGATGGTGGTAATCGACACGTAGTCCAGGCCGATCGCCTGATCCAGCAGGCGCAACAGCGGTACGCTGCAGTTGGTGGTGCAGGAGGCATTGGACACCAGCAACTCATGACCGGTGAGGCAATCCTGGTTGATGCCGTAGACGATGGTGGCGTCGACATCCGCCTCGCTGGCCATCGGCTGGGAAAACAACACTCGCGGGGCGCCGGCATCGAGAAAACGCTGGCCATCGGCGCGGGTGTTATAGGCACCGGAGCATTCCAGCACCAGGTCGACGCCCAGCGCCGCCCAGTCGATGCCCTCGGGGGTGGCACTGCGCAACACTTTCACGCAGTCGCCCTTGATATGCAGACAATCGCCTTCGACCCGCACTTCGCCGGGAAAGCGGCCGTGGGTGGAGTCAAAGCGTGTCAGGTATTCGATGCTGGCCATGTCGGCCAGGTCATTGATCGCGACAATTTCAAAACCGGCCGCCGCCCCTCGCTCGAACAGAGCACGCAAGACGCAACGACCAATGCGGCCGTAGCCGTTGAGTGCAACTTTGTAGGGACGCGGTTGGGGCATGGGGTTCTCGCAGTGGGGGCGACATAAACCATCTAACCAATGTAGGAGCGAGCTTGCTCGCGAAGATCGTCAACGATAACGCAGCGTTTCTGATGTGACGCGGCGCTCTCTCGTTCTTCGCGAGCAAGCTCGCTCCTACAGAGGGTGCGATGGGCAGTCGCCAACGCACATCTGTGTGCAGCGGCCAAATTGGCCGCCGCGTTCGCGCTTTAGTCTTCCAGCAGCTCTTCAGCCTGACCCAGGATGTTATCCAGGGTGAAACCGAATTCTTCGAACAACGCCGGTGCCGGCGCCGACTCACCGTAGGTGGTCATGCCGATCACGCGGCCTTCCAGGCCCACGTACTTGTACCAGTAGTCGGCGTGGGCCGCTTCGATGGCGATACGCGCGCTGACCTGCAACGGCAGCACCGACTGTTTGTAGTCGGCATCCTGGGCTTCGAACACGCTGGTGCACGGCATGGAAACAACGCGCACGTTGCGGCCCTGGGCAGTCAGCTTGTCGTATGCCTGGACGGTCAGGCCCACTTCGGAACCGGTGGAGATCAGGATCAGCTCCGGCTCGCCGATGCAGTCCTTGAGCACGTAGCCGCCACGGCTGATGTCGGCGATCTGCGCGTCGGTACGCACCTGGTGTTGCAGGTTCTGACGAGAGAAGATCAGCGCCGAAGGGCCGTCCTTGCGCTCGATCGCATGTTTCCAGGCCACGGCGGATTCGACCGCGTCGGCTGGGCGCCAGCAATCCAGGTTCGGCGTGGTACGCAGGCTGGTCAGTTGCTCGACCGGCTGGTGCGTCGGGCCGTCTTCGCCCAGGCCGATGGAGTCGTGGGTGTACACATGGATCACACGCTTCTTCATCAGCGCCGCCATACGGACTGCGTTACGTGCATATTCCATGAACATCAGGAAGGTCGCACCGTAAGGCACCAGGCCGCCATGCAGGGACACGCCGTTCATGATGGCGCTCATGCCGAACTCGCGCACACCGTAGTACATATAGTTGCCGCTGGCGTCTTCGGCCGAGACACCTTTGCAGCCTTTCCACAGGGTCAGGTTGGAACCGGCCAGGTCGGCCGAACCGCCGAGGAACTCGGGCAGCAGCGGGCCAAAGGCGTTCAGGGTGTTCTGGCTGGCTTTACGGCTGGCGATGGTCTCGCCCTTGGCCGCGACTTCGGCGATGTAGGCCGAGGCTTTTTCCGAGAAGTCGGCAGGCAGGTCACCGGCCAGGCGGCGTACCAGCTCGTTGGCCAATTCCGGGAATTCAGCGGAGTAGGCGGCGAAGCGCTGGTCCCACTCGGCTTCGGTGGCCAGGCCTTTTTCCTTGGCATCCCATTCGGCGTAGATGTCGGCCGGGATTTCGAACGGACCGTGGTTCCACTTCAGCGCGGCGCGGGTCAGGGCGATTTCCGCGTCACCCAGGGGGGCACCGTGGCAGTCTTCTTTACCTTGCTTGTTGGGCGAACCGAAACCGATGGTGGTCTTGCAGCAGATCAGCGTCGGCTGCTCGCTCTTGCGGGCGGTGTCGATGGCGGTCTTGATTTCTTCCGGATCGTGGCCGTCGACATTGCGGATCACCTGCCAGTTGTAGGCTTCGAAACGCTTAGGGGTGTCGTCGGTGAACCAGCCTTCGACTTCGCCGTCGATGGAGATGCCGTTGTCATCGTAGAAGGCGATCAGCTTGCCCAGGCCCAGGGTACCGGCCAGGGAAGCGACTTCATGGGAAATGCCTTCCATCATGCAGCCATCACCCAGGAACACGTAGGTGTGGTGGTCAACGATGTGGTGGCCAGGGCGGTTGAATTGCGCGCCCAGGACTTTTTCAGCCAGCGCGAAACCTACGGCGTTGGCCAGGCCTTGGCCCAGGGGACCGGTAGTGGTCTCGACGCCTGGGGTGTAGCCGAATTCCGGGTGGCCCGGGGTGCGGCTGTGCAGCTGGCGGAAGCTCTTGAGGTCATCGATGGTGACGTCGTAGCCGGTCAGGTGCAGCAGCGAGTAGATCAGCATCGAGCCGTGGCCGTTGGACAGCACAAAGCGGTCACGGTCGGCGAACGATGGGTTGCTCGGGTTGTGTTTCAGGTAGTCACGCCAAAGTACCTCGGCGATATCCGCCATGCCCATCGGGGCACCGGGATGGCCGCTGTTGGCTTTTTGCACGGCATCCATGCTGAGGGCACGAATGGCGTTGGCACGCTCACGACGGCTGGGCATCGCTGTTCTCCTGAGGATTTTGAATAGTGAGTGATTAAAAGAAACGGAAAAAAGGACCGGCATTTTCCCTCAGCCACCGCCTGCGGGCAATGACAGATAGTCACTTGCAGGTGTTTTTCCTGTGCTTTGCGCGGCAATCGCTTGCAGAAACCTTTAACCGCTTCGTCTAAAGGTTATAGCGACTGTTTATAACCGCCACTTATCGTCCAATATCAAAACTTTTTGATATTGGCCTTGCGAGGAGACCCACCCGTCACTAGACTGCTGGCCTTATGAACCTACCCGTGCCCTCCCTGCGTCCTGACGACGGCGATGACCTGGCAGCCTTGTGCAAGGCCGCTGGTGACCCGTTGCGCCTGAACGTATTGCGCGCACTGGCCAACGACTCTTTCGGTGTACTGGAGTTGGCGCAGATTTTCGCCATTGGCCAGTCCGGCATGAGCCACCACTTGAAGGTATTGGCCCAGGCCGACCTGGTAGCCACCCGCCGCGAAGGCAATGCGATTTTTTACCGCCGCGCCCTGCCCCACTCCGACGTGCTCGGCGGAAAGCTTCATGCCGCCCTGCTCGACGAAGTGGACAGCCTCAACCTGCCCAACGACGTGCAATCACGCATCGGCCAGGTACACGGACAACGCGCTGCGGCCAGCCAGGACTTTTTCTCGCGGGTTGCCGAGAAGTTTCGTGCCCAGCAGGACCTGATCGCCGGTTTGCCCCAATATCGCGAAAGCGTACTGGCGCTATTGGACAAGCTGAGCTTCAGTCATGAGGCCACGGCATTGGAAGTCGGGCCTGGGGATGGCGGCTTTCTGCCAGAACTGGCGCGCCGTTTCGGCCAGGTCACCGCGCTGGACAACAGCCCGGCAATGCTTGAGCTGGCACGCCAGCTCTGCGAGCGCGAGGCGTTGGGCAATGTCCGCCTGCAGTTGGCCGACGCGCTGACTCATACGGGCCTGAAGGCCGATTGCGTGGTGCTGAACATGGTCCTGCACCATTTCGCGGCCCCCGCCGACGCCCTCAAGCAGATGGCGAACTTGCTGCAACCCGGCGGTAGCCTGCTGGTTACAGATTTATGCAGCCACAACCAGAATTGGGCCAGGGAGGCCTGCGGTGATCTCTGGTTGGGTTTTGAACAGGACGACCTGGCCCGTTGGGCCACCGCTGCGGGGCTCGTTCCCGGGGAAAGCCTCTATGTAGGTTTACGTAATGGTTTCCAGATTCAGGTCCGCCATTTTCAGCGACCGGCTGGCGACACTCACCATCGGTAAATATCAGGAAAACATCGAGATGAGCGAATACTCCCTTTTCACCTCCGAGTCCGTGTCTGAAGGGCATCCGGACAAAATCGCCGACCAGATTTCTGATGCGGTACTGGACGCCATCATTGCTGAAGACAAGTTCGCCCGTGTGGCGTGCGAGACCCTGGTGAAAACCGGTGTAGCGATCATCGCTGGCGAAGTGACCACTACCGCCTGGGTTGACCTGGAGCAGATCGTTCGTGACGTGATCACCGACATCGGCTACAACAGCTCCGACGTCGGCTTTGACGGCGCTACCTGCGGCGTGATGAACATCATCGGCAAGCAGTCCCCTGACATCAACCAGGGCGTCGACCGGGCCAAGCCTGAAGATCAGGGTGCCGGCGACCAGGGCCTGATGTTCGGCTACGCCAGCAACGAAACCGACGTGCTGATGCCAGCACCGATCACCTTCTCGCACCAGCTCGTGCAACGTCAGGCCGAAGCGCGCAAATCCGGCCTGCTGCCTTGGCTGCGCCCGGACGCCAAGTCCCAGGTGACCTGCCGTTATGAAGGCGGCAAGGTGGTCGGCATCGACGCAGTCGTCCTGTCGACCCAGCACAACCCGGACGTTTCCTACGCCGACCTGCGCGAAGGCGTGATGGAACTGATCGTCAAGCACGTGCTGCCCGCCGAACTGCTGAGCAAAGACACCCAGTTCCATATCAACCCGACCGGCCAGTTCATCATCGGTGGCCCGGTCGGCGACTGCGGTCTGACCGGTCGCAAGATCATCGTTGACAGCTACGGCGGCATGGCCCGGCATGGCGGTGGCGCGTTCTCCGGTAAAGATCCGTCGAAGGTTGACCGTTCCGCGGCCTACGCCGGTCGCTACGTGGCCAAGAACATCGTCGCCGCCGGCCTGGCCGAGCGCTGCGAGATCCAGGTGTCCTACGCCATCGGCGTGGCCCAGCCTACGTCGATCTCGCTGAACACTTTCGGTACCGGCAAGATCAGCGATGACAAGATCGTCAAACTGGTGCGCGAGATCTTCGACCTGCGCCCTTACGCGATCACCACCATGCTCGACCTGCTGCACCCGATGTACCAGGAAACCGCAGCCTACGGCCACTTCGGTCGTACCCCTGCGCAGAAGACCGTCGGCGACGACACCTTCACCACCTTCACCTGGGAAAAGACCGACCGCGCCAACGACCTGCGCATTGCTGCCGGCCTGTAATCGCTCGCGTCATCCAAAGCCCTGCCGGGTTTTCCCGGCGGGGCTTTTTATTGTCGGGTGAATCGCGGTGACGTTCACATTTTTTGGATCCAAAGCTTGCAGGCCAAATAATGGCCCACTAGAATCCGCGCCCTCTCGGGCCCTCCACCTTAATTGGATATTGCACTGCGCCAGCCCGGGATAGATAAGTGCGCAGGCAATCGAACATTGAGGTTTTTCATGCGCATCTCCACGCTCGTCCCCGCCGCCCTTCTGCTCAGCCTGCTCGCCCTGCCGGCCCACGCCGCCGACCTGAGCGCCCTGAGTGGCGCCCTGACCTCCCAACTGGGTGGCAATGCCGGCGACTGCCAGAAGCAAGCCGCAGACCTGCAAACCAAAATCGATGCGGCCGAAGCCAGCAAAGACACCATGAAAGTGAAGGCATTCAAAGCCGCACAAGACCAGGTCAACAAAGGTTGCAACAAACTCGCTGAAACCCAAGCCAAAGCCGACGCCAAGCAGCAAAACCAGGAAGCCAAGGCGGATAAGCCGGACGCCGTGAAAGCCTTGGGTGGTTTGTTCAAGTAACTGGAAACACCCGGTAAAAAGCCCCGCACTGCCGGGGCTTTTTTGTGGAAGAGAGGATCATTTAGGCTGGGCGCCCTTTTCGAGCAAGGATGCTCATGATGCGTTCAGTGATCACTCTT
Organism: Pseudomonas sp. MPR-R2A5; assembly: GCF_058793055.1. Lineage (NCBI taxonomy): Bacteria > Pseudomonadati > Pseudomonadota > Gammaproteobacteria > Pseudomonadales > Pseudomonadaceae > Pseudomonas > Pseudomonas sp. MPR-R2A5. The sequence continues at coordinate 112,604 of NZ_JBXAFK010000001.1, read as the reverse complement.
CTAGTCAGTGCTCTGCCCATTTTGTGTTGGGCAGATGAATGCCCCGATGAAGCCAGGTCGCAGGTCAATACCCTCGCCGAACACATTCGCCTGTGGGATGACAGCTACCATCGACTCGGCCATTCGCCCATCAGCGATGAGCTCTACGACCAGGCCCGCCAGCGCCTGGCCAACTGGCGCCAATGCGTCTCCCCCTCCGCGGCGACCACAGACAAACCGCTGGCCAGTTCACGCGGCACCGTGCCGCACCCGATTGCCCATACGGGCCTGGAAAAACTGCTGGATGAACAGGCCGTTGGCGAATGGTTGCGCGTGCGCCAGGATGTCTGGATTCAACCCAAGGTCGACGGCGTTGCCGTCACGCTGGTGTACCGCCAGGGCCACTTGAGCCAAGTCATCAGCCGCGGTGACGGCCGACTCGGCCAGGATTGGTCAGCCTCTTCCAGCAGGATCCCGGCCATCGTCCAACGCTTGCCTGAACCCATCGACCTGGTGTTGCAGGGCGAGCTCTACTGGCGTCTCGACGACCACGTGCAATCGGCACAGGGTGGGCTCAATGCCCGCAGCAAAGTGGCCGGGCTGATGAACCGTCGCCAGCTGAGCGACGCCGATGCAGCCGGAATCGGCCTGTTCGTCTGGGCCTGGCCCGAGGGTCCGGAGGACTTTACCGAACGCCTGGCTACCCTGGCGCGCTGGGGGTTCACGGACAGCCAAGACTACAGCCACCCCGTCGAGAGCCTCACCGAAGCCGCCCATTGGCGCACCCACTGGTATACCCATCCACTGCCGTTCGCCAGCGACGGCGTGGTGTTGCACCAGGCCGTGCGCGCCCCCGCCGAACGCTGGCAGGTCAGTACGCCTTACTGGGCAGTCGCCTGGAAATACCCCGCAGCCAAGGCCCTGGCGCTGGTGCGCAACGTGCAGTTCAAGATCGGCCGCACCGGGCGCATCACGCCGTTGCTGGAACTCGAGCCGGTGCGGCTGGACGACCGGCAGATCAGCCGGGTCAGCGTCGGCTCCCTGAAACGCTGGCAAGCGCTGGACATCCGCCCCGGCGACCAGGTTTCCATCAGCCTCGCCGGCCAAGTGATCCCACGCTTGGACGAAGTCATCCTGCGCAACGAAACCCGAGTCGCCATGGCCGTGCCCCATGCCCGGGATTTTCACGCGCTGAGCTGCTGGCAACTCGACCCCGGCTGCGAAGAACAATTGCTCGCGCGCCTGACCTGGCTGAGCGGCAACCAGGGCCTGGCGTTACCGCATTTGGGCCGCGAGACCTGGAACGTATTGATCCAGGCCGGTCTAATCGCTGGCTTTCTCGATTGGTTAACCCTGGATGCGGCAGAGCTTGCTAACATTGATGGCTTCGGCGATCGCAGCCGTGCGCGACTGCTCGACAGCATTCGCAGCGCGCGGCAACGGCCTTTCGCGCAATGGCTCAAAGCCCTGGGTGTACCGCCCGTGGCACGCAATAACCTGGAAGGCGGCTGGCAGACGCTGGTCGCCCGGGACACCCAAGCCTGGCAGGCCATCGATGGCATTGGCCCGGGTCGCGCAGCGCAATTGAGCGCTTTTTTTCACGACCCACAAGTCCAGGCGTTGGCTGAGACACTCCGCGTGGCCGGGATAGACGGGTTTTGAACCGGCCCGGCCACCTTTAAACCACGGCAGAATTCACCCTGCCATCCGATTGCGACCTTGGAGCTCCACATGAAATTTCTAGCCCCCCTTGCCCTGTTGACCGTCGCAAGCTTCATGGCCACGCCATCGCTGGCGGCCGAAGACACGCAACCCCTGACCGGCTGCGCCGCCAAGCGCCAGGCCATCAGCACCCAGATCGAACAGGCCAAGGCCCATGGCAACAGCGAACAACAGGCCGGCCTGGAAAAAGCCCTGGCTGAAGTCACCGCCAACTGCAACGACGCCGCCTTGAAGAAGGAACGCGAAAACAAGGTGCTCGACGCCAAGCACGAAGTCAGCCGTCGTCAGGCCGACCTCGACAAAGCGATGAAAAAGGGTGACGCGGACAAGATCAACAAGCGCAAGGACAAGCTTGCCCAGTCACGCAAAGACCTGCAGGACGCCGTGGAAGAGCTCGACCAGTAAAATCGGTCAGTGGTCTCGGAACTGTTTATGGCAAGCGCTGCAGGCATCTTCAACTTTCTGCACCGCCGGCCCCAGGTTGGCGGCCTTGTAAGGCTGCACCTGGCTGGCGATCACCAATTCACCGGTGGCCGCTTCAAGGTTGCGCGCCAGCTCCTGGAAACGTGCCTGCTGCTGCCAGACATCGTCCTTTGCGCTGGTGTGATCTTCTTCGCGCACACTCGGAAAATGCTTCCACGGCTCATGGGACAGGGCATCGAGCTTGACCGCCCCTTCGGCGAACTTTGCGCCGTCGAACGGGATGCGCCCACGCAACATGCCGCCCAGGTCTTCGCCGGTTTTGAGCATCTGCTTGAAGATCGCCTTGCGCTGGCCCAGGGGGGAGTTGGGGTCAACGCCGCCACAGGCAGACAAGGCCAGGCAGGCCAGCAATACAACCGTCAATTTTTTAAAAGTCATGGTGGCTCACGGTCACGGAAAACGGCGGCCAGTATCCTCGCCCCGCCCGAAAAGACCAATAGCCCTATTAACAATAAGGGTTGCCCCAACGCGCGATGGCGCAGGCAATCGCTTCAGGAATTACCCCTATGAATGTCACCTTGAAACCCTGGAGCCGCCGCCTGGCGTGGGCTCTACCGATGATCGCGCTGCTGGCCGGCTGCGACGCGGGCAAAGATGCCGGCAAAGATGAAACCGTAAAACCCCATGCCATAGCCACCTACGTGAACGCACCGTGGGAAGCGTTGCCGGCGGTGTCCGACAGCGACCTGCTGGCCGGGTTTGAATCCTGGCGCAGCGCCTGCCAGCGTCTCAAGGCCGACCCTGTGTGGGGCGCCACGTGCACGGCGGCGGCCGCAGTGCCGGGTGATGCCGTGGCAATCCGCGGCTTCCTCAAGGAGCGCCTGGATGTGTTCGGCCTGCGCTCGGCGGACAATAGCCCGAACGGCCTGATCACCGGCTACTACGAACCGGTCTACCCCGGCAGCCTGACCCAGACCGCCAGCGCCCATGTGCCGGTGTACGGCGTGCCGGATGACCTGATCATCGTCAACCTGGAAAGCATTTACCCCGAACTCAAGGGCAAGCGCCTGCGCGGCCGCCTCGAAGGTCGCGTGCTCAAGCCCTATGACGATGCCAGCACGATCAATGGCCAAGGCTCCAGCGCCAAGCCGATCGCCTGGCTGACCAACCCGATGGACCTGCAATTCCTGCAGATCCAGGGCTCCGGCCGTATCCAGCTGGCTGGCGGTCGTCAACTACGCGTCGGCTACGGCGACCAGAACGGCTACCCCTATCGCCCTATCGGCCGCTGGCTGGTGGAACAAGGCGAACTGAAAAAAGAAGACGTGACCATGGGCGCCATCAGCGCTTGGGCCAAGGCACACCCGCAGCGCATTCCCGAGCTGCTGGCGAGCAACCCCAGCTATGTCTTCTTCAGCGCCCGCCCCGACAGCAACGAAGGCCCACGCGGCTCGCTGAATGTGCCATTGACCGCCGGCTACAGCGTGGCGGTGGATCGCAAGGTGATCCCACTCGGTAGCCTGTTGTGGCTGTCGACCACCAAGCCCGATGGCTCACCGATCACAAGGCCCGTGGCGGCCCAGGACACGGGCGGCGCCATTACCGGCGAGGTGCGGGCAGACTTGTTCTGGGGCACGGGCGATGCCGCGGGCGAGCTGGCCGGCAACATGAAGCAGCAGGGGCAGATCTGGATGCTGTGGCCCAAAGGCGCAGCGTTACCGCAGGTACCGGATGCGCCCGCCGGCAGCTGACAGCCACTGACCGTCAACGATGAAACCGGCCGTTGTGGCCAGGAAGCTTGCTCCCGTTGGGCTGCGTAGCGGCCCCAGCGGTTTTGGGAGCGCTACGCACGCCAGCGGGAACAAGCGTGCTCCCGCGAAGCCAGGTCAGATCGAGACGAAGAAGAAACTCGCAATCAGCACCATGCCCACCGTCCACACCAACGAACGCAATATCGCCCAGTCCGCCAGGTAGCAGATGATGTACAGCAGGCGGCTGGTGATAAACAGCACCGCCAACACGTTGATGGTCACCAGCGACGCCGTACCGGCGATGTGCGCAATGATCACCGCCGCGGCAAACGCCGGGGTCACTTCAAAGCTGTTGAGTTGCGCACTGTGAGCACGCTTGGCAAAGCCTTCGAGGGTATCGAGGAAAGCGCGCGGGTCGTGGTTCTGCCTGAGGCCGAACTTGCCGCCACTGAACTTGGCGACGCCCGTGCACAGGTACGGCAGAAAGATTGCAATCAACACACACCAGAAAGCCGCTGTCATCACTCATTCCTTTTTTGGTTTTATCCGACGGTTAGAGCTTCATCACGAACATGCCGATCAGCACCAACCCACAGGCTATGAGCCGTGGCCGGCCGAAAGGTTCTTTCAGATAACGCATGCCGAACAACACCACCAGGATCACGCTGACTTCCCGCAGCGCGGCAGCCTCGGCAATCGAGCCCAACTGCATGGCCCAGAGCACCAGAGCGTAGCTCAACAATACGCAGAACCCCACGCTCAACCCCAGCCGCCATTGGGTGCGCCAAAACAGGTTGAACGCCGCGCGCTTGCGTACCACCGCCAGCAACGGGAATGGCCAGGCGCTGATCAGCGTCAGCCACACCAGGTAATCCAGCGGGTGTGACCAGCGCCGCAATGCCTGGCCGTCCAGGAAGGTATAGCAGCCAATGCACAGGCCGATCAGCGCCACTACCGGCAACATCGACCAGGGCAAACGGTCGCCACCACCGCCCTGCCATAGCAGGCACAGCATGCCGAACGGGATCAGCAGGATGCCGAGGATTTGCTGGGTGCTCAGCACTTCACCGGCGAACACCAGAGTCAACGCCAGTACCACCAGGGGCGACAGGCCACGCATCAGCGGATAGACCAGCCCCAGGTCGCCGACGCGATAAGCTTGAATCAGCAGATAACGGTAGAGCAGCTCAAACAGCGCCGAGGCGATGATCCACGGCCAGATGTCCAGCGGCGGCACCGACACAAACCCCACCGCCAGCACCACAAACAGCAAGGCCACAGTGTCCATGCAAGCGATCACAAGCAGGCGCTCGCCGCTGAACTTGATCAAGGTGTTCCAGGTCGCATGCAACAGCGCCGCTACCAGCACCAGAGCTGTCGCTACCAATGCAATCTCCTTAATTGATTCGTGATGTATCAACGCCTGTTTATACTAAACGCCGCCTCGGCGCACCTGCCGCGCCTGCATCTGCCCAGTTGAATCCCCTCTCCCACCTCCCCAAGGACCCCGGATGCTTGAACTTGTCGCCGCCTTCATTTGCCTCACCACCCTGCTCACCTATGTGAACTTCCGTTTTATCGGCCTGCCGCCCACCATTGGCGTGATGGTCACCGCCCTGCTGTTTTCGCTGATCCTGCAAGGCCTGAGCGTGCTCGGCTACCCGGGCCTGGAGGAACGTATCCAGCAGTTGATTGGCCAGATCGACTTCGGCGACCTGCTGATGAACTGGATGCTGTCGTTCCTGCTGTTCGCCGGCGCCTTGCACGTGAACCTCAACGACCTGCGCAGCTACCGTTGGCCCATCGGCCTGTTGGCGACCTTTGGCGTGCTGATCGCCACCGGGGTGATCGGCAGCCTGGCGTACTACATCTTCGCCCTGTTCGGCTGGCACGTGAGCTTCCTCTACTGCCTGCTGTTCGGCGCGCTGATCTCACCCACCGACCCGATTGCGGTGCTGGGCGTGCTGCGTACCGCCAATGCGTCGAAACCACTGAAAACCACGATCGTCGGCGAGTCGCTGTTCAACGACGGTACAGCCGTAGTGGTGTTTACCGTATTGCTGGGTATCGCACAGTTGGGCGAGACGCCCACCGTGGGCGCCACCGCGATGCTGTTCGCCCATGAGGCAATCGGCGGCGTGGTGTTTGGCGGGCTGATCGGTTACCTGGTCTACCTGATGATCAAGAGCATCGAACAGCACCAGATCGAAGTGATGCTGACCCTGGCATTGGTGATCGGTGGCTCGGCGATGGCCACCGAACTGCACGTCTCGGCACCGATTGCGATGGTGGTGGCAGGCCTGATCATCGGCAACCTGGGCCGCAAGCTGGCGATGAACGATATGACCCGGCGCTACCTGGACGGTTTCTGGGAGTTGCTCGACGACATGCTCAACGCCCTGCTGTTCGCGTTGATCGGCATGGAGTTGTTGCTGTTGCCGTTCAACTGGCTGCATGTGTTCGCGGCCAGCTTGCTGGCGGTGGCGATCCTGCTGTCGCGCCTGCTGACAGTGGCCCCGGCGATCCTGCTGCTACGGCGCTGGCGCACGGTACCTCGCGGGACTATTCGCATCCTGACATGGGGCGGGCTGCGCGGTGGGGTTTCGGTGGCGCTGGCGCTGGCCCTGCCGTTGGGCCCGGAGCGCGACCTGCTGCTGAGCATCACCTACATTGTGGTGCTGTCGTCGATCCTGTTGCAGGGACTGAGCATCGGCAAGCTGGTCAAGCGCGTGACCGAGGGCGAACCCCAGGCCACGCCCGACACTCACTGACCCTTGTCAATCTGCTGCGGATGCCTGGGGTCCGCAGCCTTTTTGCCCGGCAAACTGCTTTCACTGCGAATCTGCGCATGGCTGATCAGCGCAAAGATGAAGCTGCCGCCAATGATATTGCCGGCCAGGGTCGGCCCGGCGAAGACCAGCCAGAAATCCTTCCACGGCAGCTCACCGGCGAACACCAGGTAGGACACCTCGGCCGAGCCCACGACGATGTGAGTGAAATCGCCCAAGGCCATCAGGTAGGTGATCAGGATGATGATCCACATCTTGGCGCTTTCCATGGACGGAATCATCCACACCATGGTCGCGATCATCCAACCGGAAACAATGCCTTTGGCAAACATCTGGCCGGCATCGTTTTCCATGATCTTGCGCCCGATTTCAAGGAAAGCATGGTCGGTCTTGGTATCGAAGATCGGCAGGTGCAGCATCACGTAGGCCACCAGCAGAGTGCCGCACAGGTTGCCCACCAGCACCACGCTCCACAACCTCAACAAGCGTCCGGCGTTGGCCAATGTAGGTTTGCTCATCACCGGCAACACCGCGGTCAGGGTGTTTTCGGTGAACAACTGCTGGCGTGCAAGAATCACCGCCAGAAAGCCCGCACAGTAACCGAAGCTGGCGATCACCTTGAACGCCTCGCCGTCCGGCAGGCGGGAATTGAGTAGCCCCATGGCCATCAACGACAGCCCCATGGTCAACCCGGCGGCCAGCGCCGACCACCACAAGGCAGCGACACTTCGCTCCAGCTCCTGGTCGCCCTGGGTACGGATGATTTCGTGCAGCACCGCTGCGCGGGGCGGTTGGTTTTTGTCGACGTCGTGCTGTTCTTCCTGCGACAGGTTGGGGGTCTTGCCGTCTTCTTGGGTGGCCATGGTGATACCTGAACGAGGGGGCGGTGTTCAGGTACGACCTATCGCCTATCAAGAGCGTTCACTGCCACCCGCAGGATTAATTCTTGATGCCGTCTTCCTGGAATTGGTCCTTGACGTACTTGATCTCGGTACGGCCATGGGGCGCGGGTAAACCGTCCTCGCCGAGGTTGACGAAGACCATTTTTTCCACGGTCAGGATGCTTTTGCGGGTGATCTTGTTACGCACTTCGCAGGTCAGGGTAATGGAGGTGCGGCCGAACTCGGTGGCGGTGATGCCCAATTCGATGATGTCGCCCTGGCGCGAGGCGCTGACAAAGTTGATTTCGGAGATGTACTTGGTCACCACACGCTGGTTGCCCAGCTGGACAATCGCGTAGATGGCTGCTTCTTCGTCGATCCAGCGCAGCAGGCTACCGCCGAACAGGGTGCCGTTGGGGTTGAGGTCTTCAGGTTTTACCCATTTGCGGGTGTGAAAGTTCATGGTCACTCCAAAGCGCGTGGCGAAATGATGGGCAACATCATGGCAGAGCCTGCCCCCAAGCTCTATGCGCCATTGCCTATCAAGCCGATGAGCGATCTTCATGTCGTCGACAGAAAGGCTTGGGAAGTGCCGCGTACACGGCTATAATCGCCCCCGCTTCAAAACGGTCATCTTCAGTTGATACCGTTCTCCCGCCACCTGTCCGAGGGGCGCTGCAGCAGGCTAGGCCTGTCAGGCTCGGATGGGGCGTTGTCCGGCCTGGTTGTCCTGGCCTGATACTAAACGCACAACGGCGCCCATTCGCACACTACGAATGGAGGCTCTTCATGAGCGCTGTAATTACGCCTGCAGATTTCACCGACTACAAAGTCGCCGACATGTCCCTCGCCGCCTGGGGTCGTCGCGAAACCTTTATCGCCGAATCCGAAATGCCAGCCCTGATGGGCCTGCGTCGCAAGTACGCCGCTGAGCAGCCGCTCAAGGGCGCGAAGATTCTCGGCTGCATCCACATGACCATCCAGACCGCCGTGCTGATCGAAACCCTGGTTGCCCTGGGTGCCGAAGTGCGTTGGTCGTCCTGCAACATCTTCTCGACCCAGGACCAGGCCGCTGCCGCCATCGCCGCCGCCGGTATCCCGGTATTCGCCTGGAAAGGCGAGACCGAAGAAGAGTACGAGTGGTGCCTGGAGCAAACCATCCTGAAAGATGGCGCGCCATGGGATGCCAACATGATCCTCGACGACGGCGGCGACCTGACCGCGCTGCTGCACACGAAGTACCCGCAGATCCTCGACCGCGTCCACGGCGTGACCGAAGAAACCACCACTGGCGTGCACCGCCTGCTGGACATGCTGGCCAAGGGCGAGCTGAAAATCCCGGCCATCAACGTCAACGACTCGGTGACCAAGAGCAAGAACGACAACAAGTACGGCTGCCGTCACAGCCTGAACGATGCCATCAAGCGCGGCACCGACCACCTGCTGTCGGGCAAGCAAGCCCTGGTGATCGGCTACGGTGACGTGGGCAAGGGTTCGTCCCAGTCCCTGCGTCAGGAAGGCATGATCGTCAAGGTTTCCGAAGTCGACCCGATCTGCGCCATGCAAGCCTGCATGGACGGTTTCGAAGTGGTTTCGCCGTTCATCGATGGCGTCAATGACGGCACCGAAGCGAGCATCGACAAGGCCCTGCTGGGCAAGATCGACCTGATCGTGACCACCACCGGCAACGTGAATGTTTGTGATTCGAACATGCTCAAGGCCCTGAAAAAGCGCGCCGTGGTGTGCAACATCGGTCACTTCGACAACGAGATCGACACCGCTTTCATGCGCAAGAACTGGGCATGGGAAGAAGTGAAGCCACAGGTACACAAGGTTCACCGTACCGGCGCTGGCGCTTTCGACCCACAGAACGACGACTACCTGATCCTGCTGGCTGAAGGCCGCCTGGTTAACCTGGGCAACGCCACCGGCCACCCAAGCCGCATCATGGACGGCTCGTTCGCCAACCAGGTACTGGCGCAGATCTTCCTGTTCGGCCAGAAGTACGCCGACCTGTCGCCAGCCCAGAAAGCCGAGCGCCTGACCGTGGAAGTACTGCCGAAGAAACTCGACGAAGAAGTGGCCCTGGAAATGGTCCGCGGCTTCGGCGGCGTGGTGACTCAACTGACCAAGACCCAGGCCGACTACATCGGCGTGACCGTCGAAGGTCCGTTCAAGCCGCACGCTTACCGCTACTAAGTAACCAGCCCGACCTGCTGTACCTGTAGGAGCGAGCTTGCTCGCGAAAAACTCAAAGGCACCGCGTTCATCCTGAATGCACGCGTTATCGTTGACGTTCTTCGCGAGCAAGCTCGCTCCTACAGTGCAGGTGGGTTGCACGCTTCTGAGTTTCAAAGGGTATGACCATGTCCCAAGACCGTCGCTACAGCTTCGAGTTCTTCCCCACCAAGACCGATGCTGGGCATGAAAAACTGATGGCGACTGCCAAGCAGTTGGCCAGCTACAACCCCGACTTCTTTTCCTGCACCTACGGCGCCGGCGGCTCGACCCGTGATCGTACGATCAACACCGTGTTGCAGCTGGAAAGCGAAGTCAAAGTTCCCGCCGCCCCGCACTTGTCGTGCGTGGGCGACAGCAAGGCCGACCTGCGCAGCCTGCTGACCCAATACCAGCAAGCCGGCATCAAGCGTATCGTCGCCCTGCGTGGCGACCTGCCCTCCGGCATGGGCATGGCCAGCGGTGAGCTGCGCCACGCCAATGACCTGGTGAGCTTCATCCGCGAGGAAAGCGGCGATCACTTCCATATCGAAGTGGCGGCTTACCCGGAGATGCACCCTCAGGCGCGCAATTTCGAAGATGATCTGCAGAATTTCGTGCGCAAGGCCAACGCTGGCGCCGACAGTGCGATCACCCAGTACTTCTTCAACGCCGACAGCTACTTCTACTTCGTCGAGCGTGTACGGGCCATGGGTGTGAACATCCCGATCGTGCCCGGCATCATGCCGATCACCAACTACAGCAAGCTCGCGCGTTTTTCCGACGCCTGCGGTGCCGAGATTCCACGCTGGGTACGCAAGCAACTGGAAGCCTATGGCGACGACGTCAAGAGCATCCAGGCGTTCGGCGAACAGGTTATCAGCGAGATGTGTGAACAATTGTTGCAAGGTGGCGCGCCAGGGTTGCACTTCTATACCCTGAACCAGGCTGAACCCAGCCTTGCCATCTGGAACAACCTCAAGCTGCCACGCTAAAGCTTGTCCGGCTGTGCCAAGGCCCTCGTTTCTACGAGGGCCTTTGTCGTTTTACATGCCTACGGAACCCAGCAGTTCATGAATACAGCGCCCACGACTTCCCGCCCGCAACTGGTCTACCTGGTCTTTGGCTCCGAGACCTACCACCAGGAGGCGGTATTCAGTATCGCCAGCGCACTGGCGTTTCTGCAGGAAACCCCGGACGCCGCCGTGGACATCCAGGTATTCAGCGACAACCCACAGCCCTATCGCCTGCTGCCGGTGCGGGTGCGCCCGCTGGACGAGGCCACGCGCAAACGCTGGAGCGAGCCCCACGGCTATCATTTCCGCACCAAGCACGTGGCGCTGCGCCAAGTGCTGGAAGAGTCGCCGCTGGCGATCCTGATCGACACCGACACCTTCTTCCACCATTCGCCCATGGACCTGTTCGAGCGCGTGCAACCCGGCACGCTGTTGTGCAACGCGTTCTACACCCGGTATGGCGATAACCACGAAAGCGTCCTCTACACCGCGCTGCACCAGCGCCTGCTGGACATGGGCGTGGCCGACGATGACATGATGACCCTCAACTCCGGGGTCATGGGCCTGACGCAACAGGACGCGCATATCCTCGATCGCTCCATTGCGTTGATGGACGAACTGTTCCCCCACGCCCAGGGCGCCTACACCCTGGAAGAGTTCTGCCTGTCGATCGCCGCCTACCGCACCGTCAACGTGCGCGAGTGCCCGGACCTGATCCACCATTACTGGAGCCGCAAGCAACTGTTTCGCGCCAAGGTCAAGGCGTGGATCGCCAAGCACGCAGCCGCCCCCACCAGCGCGCTGGCCCTGGCCGATACTCGCCAGGTCTCGGCGCACCTGCCGCGCCCGCCTCGCGTGCAGCGCCTGATGTACAAGCTGATCACCCTGCTTTTGCCCAAGCACCAGCAGCAGTTCATCCGCGAAATCCTCTATGGCTGCTACGAGCATGAGAACGAATTCGACCAGGCTTGCGGCCCGGTTTGGTGGGACAAGGCCCGGCAGAACCAGGAAGAGCGGCAGAAACGCCCGATCGATGCCCACCAGCTGGAGCATTGGTTCGCCAACCCGGTGGTACGCCTGATTCTCGGCGCTCGACGCGCCGCGATCTACGAACACTTGATGACCTCGCCGGCCAAGTAGCAGCGCCCGCAGAAGCTTGCGCCAGAGCTTCTCTTTAGCGCAGGAGCGTCGTAACCTCCGGGTATGTCCGTCATCCCCAAGCTGTTGACCGTTGCCCTCTTGACTTGCCTGAGCCTGGCCGCTTATGGCGAGAAACTGCGCATTGTCACCGAGCCATGGGCGCCCTATGTGTACGACGATAACGGGGCCATGCGCGGACTGGACTACGAAACCACGGTGATCGTGTTCCAGCGCCTGGGCGTCGATGTTGAATGGCAATTCCTGCCCTGGAAGCGCTGCCTGGCCATGCTCGAACAGGGCCATGCCGACGGCGCGCTGGATATTTTCCACAGCCACGACCGCGACGCACTGCTGCTGTATCCCAGCGAGCCCCTGTCGGAAGTGGAATTCGTATTGTTCTACGCCAACGAACGCCCTTACCCGGCCCAGACCCTCGATGACCTGCGCGGCCGGACGGTCGGCACCTCGCCGGGCTATCTGTATGGCACCGAATTCACCGACTCCAGCCTGTTCACCCGCGAACCGGCTCCCAGCCATGAAGCCAACTTCGGCAAATTGTTGCTGGGGCGCATCGATCTGCTGATCACCGACAGCCGAGTGGGTCAGCATGTGATCAAGCAACTGGGCCTGGAGGGCAAGGTCAGCCAGGCCCCCCTGGTGGTCAGCCGCCAACAGCAATTCCTCGCCGTGCGCCGTGGCGCGGGCATGGACCTGCTGGTGCAACGCTTTGCCGCCGAGCTCAAACGCTTCAAACAAGAGCCGGCCTACACTGCCTTGAGCGCCAAATACGGCGGCCTCCATGCCAAAAACGCTGCCATTACGGCACCTGAACGCACCGTTGAGCAGCAGGAAAGCAGCGCGCGGTGATTGCTCTGTTATACTCCGGCCTTCCCGCCAGGCTTACGCCCGGCCGCTGAGGTCTTGAAAAAGGCACCCAACCCCGCTACTGCGCAGCTTTCAAGCCCGCGCGAGCCGGTGGAGTGCCCGCCAGACGCAGCAGGACCGGACGGGATTGCGCTCCCCTAAGCGCCATTCACGCCCGGCAAGATTATCCCTTTGGGCCAAGCCCTAACTAAAACAGGATTACTCATGTCCTTTGCTTCCCTCGGTCTCTCCGAGGCTTTAGTCCGCGCCATCGAGGCAGCGGGCTATACCGAGCCTACTCCGGTGCAACAGCGGGCCATTCCCGCCGTGTTGCAAGGTCGCGACCTGATGGTTGCGGCTCAGACAGGTACTGGTAAAACCGGCGGCTTCGCCCTCCCGATTCTGGAGCGGTTGTTCCCCAACGGTCATCCGGACAAATCCCAGCGTCACGGCCCGCGCCAACCGCGCGTCCTGGTCCTGACCCCTACCCGCGAACTCGCCGCCCAGGTGCATGACAGCTTCAAGCTGTATGCCCGCGACCTGAAGTTCGTCAGCGCCTGCATCTTCGGCGGCGTCGGCATGAACCCACAGGTTCAGGCCATGTCCCGCGGTGTCGACGTGCTGGTCGCCTGCCCAGGTCGCTTGCTTGACCTGTGCGGCCAAGGCAGCGTCGATTTGTCCCACGTGGAAATCCTCGTGCTGGACGAAGCCGACCGCATGCTCGACATGGGCTTTGTCCATGACGTGAAGAAGGTCCTCGCCCGCCTGCCGGCCAAACGTCAGAACCTGCTGTTCTCGGCAACGTTCTCCAACGACATCACCGCCCTGGCCGGTAAGCTGCTGCACAACCCGGAACGCATCGAAGTCACGCCGCCGAACACCACGGTCGAGCGTATCGAGCAGCGCGTGTTCCGCCTGGCCGCCAGCCACAAGCGTTCGTTGCTGGCGCACCTGATCACCCACGGCGCGTGGGAACAGGTCCTGGTGTTCACCCGCACCAAGCACGGCGCCAACCGCCTGGCCGAGTACCTGGACAAGCACGGCCTGACCGCCGTCGCCATCCACGGCAACAAGAGCCAGAACGCGCGTACCAAGGCCCTGGCCGACTTCAAGGCCGGTGAAGTACGCATCCTGGTAGCCACCGATATCGCCGCGCGCGGCCTGGATATCGACCAGTTGCCCCACGTGGTCAACTTCGAACTGCCAAACGTCGACGAAGACTATGTGCACCGTATCGGCCGTACCGGCCGCGCCGGTCGTTCGGGCGAGGCCATTTCCCTGGTCGCACCGGACGAAGAAAAACTGCTGAAAAGCATCGAGCGCATGACCAAGCAGAAAATCGCCGATGGCGACCTGATGGGCTTCGATGCCAGCGCCGTCGAGGCTGAAAAGCCTGAAGTACGCGAGCGTCCGGACGTGCGTAACCCACGCAACCCACGCGGTCCGAAGGGCGATGGCCCGAACGGCGGCGGTGGTGGCGGTGGCCGTCGTGACAAGGGCAAGGACAAGGGCGGCAAGGAAAAAGCGCCAACCAACGGCCGTGGCGAACGCCCGGCCCGCGAGCAGAAACCCCGTGAAGGCACCCCGGCCCGCGAACAGCGCCAGCCGAGCCAGCCACCACGCGCCGCATCCGATCGTGCCCCGGACGAGTTCCTCGATGACGACGTGGATAACTTCGGTAACCGCGTCGACTACGTGCCCCAGGCCAAACCGGCCCAGGGCCGTGGCCGTCGTCCAGGCGCACCGGCACAAGGTGCTGGCGCTGGTGCTCCACGTGGCGGCCAGCCGCAGGGCGGTCGTCAGAACGGCCCTCGCAACAGCAGCGGCGGCACCACCGGCACACCACCGGCCAAGCGCAGCGGCCCGCGTAATGGCGCACCCCGTGATGGCCAGGCGCGTCGCGAAGATTCGCGCAGCAACAATCGCCGCCCGGCCCGTGACGACCAGCCACGCTTGTCCGAACCCGCCGTGCAGAACCCACGCGGTGGCCCGGCGCCAAAGATCATCCACAAGGAGTCGAAAGCCGACCGCTTCCCGACACCGGAGCAGTTGGATCAACTGCCAGGCCGTCCTCGTGGTGAAAAACCAGCGCTGCTGACCCGCAACCGCTGAGTTTCAAAGCACCATAAAAAATGCCCCGCATCCAAAGATGCGGGGCATTTTTGTATGCGAGGCGAAAATTACTTCGCTTTCACACCTTCAAACGTGACGTACAGTTCAACCGTGTTGGACGCTGGGCCCAGGTCCATCTGCTTGCCGAAGTCCTGGCGATTGAAGCTGGTGGTGCCTTCAAAGCCAGCACGGTAGCCGCCCCATGGGTCCTTGCCTTCACCCAGGAAAGTCGCCTTGACGACGATCGGCTTGGTCACACCGTGAAACGTCAGGTCGCCGGTCACGTCAGCAGTGACTTGGCCTGCAGCATTTTTACCGGTGGTTTTAACACTGGTGGAGACGAACTTGGCATCGGCAAACTTGCCCACGTCCAGGAAGTCTTTGCTGGAGATGTGCTTGTCACGTTCGGCGTGGTTGGTGAACACGCTGGCGGTACGGACATTGAACTCAATCTTGCTGTCTTCAGGCTTGGCGGCATCGAAGCTGAACTTGCCGTCCAGATCCTTGAAGGTACCGGTGATGTAGCTGTAGCCCAAGTGGCTGATCTTGAAATCAACGAAGGCGTGCTGGCCTTCTTTGTCGACAACATAATCAGCGGCCATCACCTGGCCTGCCGACAGCAGAGCAGAACCGATTGCCAGCGCGGCGAGTGTCTTTTTCAACATGCTTTCTATTCCTTGTGAGTCGAGGTTGAACATCAGGCTTTGCGCCCCAGCATTCGCTTAAGGGTCGCATCACGATCGATAAAGTGGTGTTTCAAAGCAGCCACGCCGTGCAAGCCGGCAAAGACCACCAACACCCAGGCGAGGTACAGGTGCACCACGCCAGCGGTGTCCGCCTGGTCCGGTAGACCGGAAACCACGGCAGGAATGTCGAACAGGCCAAACACCGGGATACCGACACCGTCTGCGGTGGAAATCAGGTAACCGGCAATCATCACGGCAAACAGGCCGATATACAGGAACGCGTGGCCAAACGCGGCGCCGATACGAGTCAAGCGGCTGTAGCTGGCCAACGGTGGCGGCGGCGGGCTGATCAAACGCCAGACGATACGTACCAGCATGATGGCGAACAGTGTGATGCCAATACTCTTGTGCAGGTCCGGCGCGTCTTTGCGCCAGGCGCTGTAGTAGTCGAGCCCGACCATCCACAAGCCCAGGGCGAACAGGCCAAACACCACCAGGGCCACGCCCCAGTGCAAAATCATACTGACCCAGCCGTATCGGGCCGGAGAGTTACGTAGCTGCATGTACTTAATCCCGTAAGAACTGTGCCCAAGACTAGCGATTTACCTATCGAATTAAAGCGGAAAATTTTGCTTTGAAATATCGAGAAATACGATCTTGAGGGTATGAAGAGTAAATTAACCAAGGATTAAGGACTATCCAGAAGAAACGTGACAGACCGTCCTGCGTTTACTGCCAATTCATACATAACAGGTTGTGACAAACCCGCCCATTGCATAGGCTTGCGCGATTGTTTCACCTGCGCCAGTTGCAGGACCGCTTCGAGGAGATAACCCGATGGGCTTGAACAACCAGTGGATGCAACGCGACCTCGCGGTGCTGTGGCATCCCTGCACCCAGATGAAAGACCACCAGCAACTGCCGCTGATCCCGATCAAGCGCGGTGAAGGCGTGTGGCTGGAAGACTTCGAAGGCAAGCGCTATCTCGACGCCGTCAGCTCCTGGTGGGTCAACGTCTTCGGTCACGCCAACCCGCGCATCAACCAGCGCATCAAGGACCAGGTCGACCAGTTGGAACACGTGATCCTCGCCGGCTTCAGCCACCAGCCGGTGATCGAACTGTCCGAACGCCTGGTCGCGATGACGCCCGAAGGCCTGACCCGCTGCTTCTATGCCGACAACGGTTCGTCGTGTATCGAAGTCGCCCTGAAGATGAGCTTTCACTATTGGCTCAATCGCGGCCTGCCGAATAAAAAGCGCTTCGTGACCCTGACCAACAGCTATCACGGCGAAACCATCGCCGCGATGTCGGTGGGCGACGTGCCGCTGT
This sequence comes from Pseudomonas sp. MPR-R2A5, assembly GCF_058793055.1. Taxonomy (NCBI): domain Bacteria; kingdom Pseudomonadati; phylum Pseudomonadota; class Gammaproteobacteria; order Pseudomonadales; family Pseudomonadaceae; genus Pseudomonas; species Pseudomonas sp. MPR-R2A5. The sequence continues at coordinate 95,694 of NZ_JBXAFK010000001.1, read as the reverse complement.
TTACCGAGACCTACAAGGCGCTGCTGCTGGACACGATCAAGGTGCCCAGCCCGGATTGCTACCTGCGCCCCGCCGGCATGAGCTGGGAAGAGCACTCGCGCACCATGTTCCTGGCCATGGAGCAGACCCTGGCGGACAACCATGACACCGTCGCCGCCGTGATCGTCGAGCCGCTGATCCAGGGCGCGGGTGGCATGCGCATGTACCACCCGGTGTACCTCAAGCTGCTGCGCGAAGCCTGCGACCGCTATGGCGTGCACCTGATCCACGACGAAATCGCCGTGGGCTTCGGTCGCACCGGCAGCATGTTTGCCTGTGAGCAGGCCGGCATCCGCCCGGACTTCCTGTGCCTGTCCAAGGCCCTCACGGGTGGCTACCTGCCGCTGGCGGCGGTGGTGACCACCGAAGACGTCTACGCGGCCTTCTACGACGACTACCCGACCCTGCGCGCCTTCCTGCATTCCCACAGCTACACCGGCAACCCGCTGGCGTGCGCGGCAGCATTGGCGACGTTGGATATTTTCGAAGAAGACAACGTCATCGAGAACAACAAGGCATTGGCCCAGCGCATGGCCACCGCCACCGCGCACCTGGTCGACCACCCGCACGTATCCGAAGTGCGCCAGACCGGTATGGTACTGGCCATCGAGATGGTCCAGGACAAAGCCACCAAGACCGCCTACCCGTGGCAGGAACGCCGTGGCCTCAAGGTGTTCGAACATGCTCTGGAACGTGGCGCGCTGTTACGGCCGCTGGGCAGCGTGGTGTATTTCCTGCCGCCCTATGTGATCACGCCGGAGCAGATCGACTTTCTGGCAGAAGTCGCCAGCGAGGGCATCGATATCGCGACCAACAGCCAGGTCAGTGTGGCGGTGCCGAAGGACTTCCACCCAGGTTTTCGTGATCCGGGCTGATCATCCCGCGCCCCTGCAGGAGCCGGCTTCCTGTGGCGAGGGCGCTTGCTCCCCCTGGGGTGCGAAGCGCCCCAACAGCCGGCGACTGCTGTGCAGTCGAACGGGAGCAAGCCAGCTCGCGCCTACAGAACACTTTTCCAGAGAACAGAAATGAGACTGTCCCGTTTTTTCACCGACACCCCGCTGAGCCTCGGCGACCATGAACTGCCGGAAGCCCAGGCGCACTACATCAGCCGCGTGCTGCGCATGGGCGAAGGTGACGCCGTGCAATTGTTCGACGGCTCCGGCCAGGAGTTTCGTGGCACGCTGCTGGAGGTCGGAAAAAAACGCGTCACCGTGCAACTGACCGAAAGCTTTGCCGGGCAGAGCGAATCGACGCTGCATATCCACCTCGGTCAGGGTTTATCCCGAGGCGAGCGAATGGATTGGGCGATCCAGAAAGCCACCGAACTGGGGGTCAACGCCATCACGCCGATTTTCAGCGAGCGTTGCGAAGTGCGCCTCAAGGACGAACGCGCCGACAAACGCCTGCTGCACTGGCGCCAGGTGGCGATCAGCGCCTGTGAGCAATGCGGGCGTTCGACGGTGCCGGTGATTCATCCACCGTTGTTGCTGGCGGACTGGTTGAAGCAGGTCGAGGCGGACCTGAAGCTGGTGCTGCACCCGGTGGCCGAGCCGATGATCAGCCATGCCAAGCCTGGGAGCCTGGCGTTTTTGATCGGGCCGGAGGGTGGGCTGACCGACAACGAAGTCGACACTGCCCAAGGCGCCGGCTTCCATGCCGCCCGCCTCGGCCCACGCGTGTTGCGCACCGAGACCGCGCCAGTGGTCGCATTGGCGGTCGCCCAGCAGTTGTGGGGCGACTTCTAACCCCCCATTGCGAACCCAATCAAAAATGTGGGAGGGGGGTTTGCCCCCTCCCACATTTGGATGCGGTGATCACTCCACCGGATCGCTGACCGGCTTGGCGATGATCGCCTTCAGCTCACTGGTCATCGGGAATTCCAGGTTCAAGCCCTTGGGCGGAATCGGCTGTTCAAACCAGCGCTGGTAAATCCCATTGATCTCCCCCGAGCGGTACAAGTCCCCCAGCGTTTCGTTGACCACCGCGAGAAACTGCGGATCATCCTTGCGCACCATGCAGCTGTAGATTTCCCGCGATTGCTCTTTGCCTACCACGACCCAGTTGTGCGGGTCCTTGGCCTTGGCCCGCTCGCCATAAAGCAATGCGTCGTCCATATAGAACGCCACTGCGCGGCCGGTCTCGAGCATCTTGAACGCCTCGCCATGGTCCTTGGCGCTGATCACGAACATATTGCTCTTGTGCTCGGCGTTGTAGCTCTTGAGAAAGCGCTCATTGGTGGTGCCGGCGGTGGTGACCACGTTCTTGCCCTTGAGGTCGTCAAAACCGTTGATGCCGCTGTCCTTGGCGGTCAGCAATTGGCCCTTCACGTAGATAAACCCATAGGAAAACGCCACCTGCTTCTGCCGCTCGGCGGTCACCCCGGTGGAGCCGCATTCCAGGTCGACGGTGCCGTTCTGTACCAGCGGGATACGGGTCTGGGAGGTCACCAGGTTGTACTTCACGTTGAGGTCGGCAACCCCGGTTTTCTGCTGCACGCGCTCGACGATCTTGCTCGCCAGGTCCACCGAATAGCCCATGGGTTTGCCGCTGTGGTCACCCACATAGGAAAACGGCACCGAGGCGTCGCGGTACCCCAGGGTGATGGACTTGGCACTGGCGATCTTGCTCAGCGTGCCGCCCAGCGCCGGTTCGTTCGCCTGAACCTGTGCGCCGAACAAAAGCCCCAGGGTGCAACCGGTCAACAGGATTGTTCTCATTGTTATGCTCCGTTGGTCTTTGAGTTACTGACGTACTGCAATCACGCTGATTTCCACCAGCACGTCAGGGCGTGCCAGTTCCGCTTGCAGGGTGGTTCGGGTAGGCGCCATGCCTGGCGAAAGCCACGCGGACCACTCCGTGTTCATCGGCGCAAACCCTTGCGCGATATCCTTCAGGTAGATGGTCGCGTTGAGCAGATGATCCTTGTCGCTGCCTGCTTCAGCCAGCAGCGCATCGATCTTGGCCAGCACCTCGCGAGTCTGGCCCGCCACATCCTGGGCGTCTCCCGGCACCTGGCCGGAGAGGAATACCAGGTCCTTGTAGGTCACGGCACCCGAGAGACGCTCATTGCTGCTGATTCGGTTGATGGTCATCGGTGCATCCTCAAGCGGCGCGGGGCGCCAGGCCCTGCATATCAATGGAAGGAAGGTGTTGGTCGATCAGCTCGGCCAGCAATTGGCCGCTGCCGCATGCCAGGGTAAAGCCGAGGGCGCCGTGGCCCAGGTTCAGCCACAGGTTGCGGTAGGCACTGGCGCCAATCAGCGGCACACCGGTTGGCGTGGCCGGGCGCATGCCGGCCCATTCAATCGCCTGGGCATAGTCGCCGGCCATAGGAAATGTCTCGAGCGCCTGGCGCTTCATCAGCGCCAGGCGCTTGGGCTCAAGGCCGGCGTCGAAGCCGACGATATCCACCATGGCCGCCACCCGCAGTTGCTCGCCAATACGCGCGTAGACCATCTTGCGGTCGTAGTCCGTGATGCTCACCTTTGGCGCCTGGTGCTGCGCGCCAATCGGTACGCTAAGGCTGTAGCCCTTCAGCGGATAAAGGGGCAGCGACAACCCTGGCAAGCCCAGTTCAGCGCTGCGATGCCCGGCCGCCAGCACCAGATGCTCCACCGGCATCACCTCATCGCCCACCTCGATGGCCTGCACCGCGCCGCCGGCATGGCGAATCGCGGTGACCTTGCGGCCCAACAAAAAGCGGCACCGCCCCGACGCATCAAGCCGCGCCGCCAGGCGTTGGCAGAAGGCATGACAATCGGCCACTTCCTCATTCGGTGTGTAGATACCGCCGACAAAATCGCCCTCAGCCAGCGCCGGTTCCACGCGCGCGCAATCCACGGCCGACAGCACCTGCTGTTGCAGGATATCGACGACCTTGCCGCGCGCATGCTCGAAACTGCCGGCATGACGAAACGTCACCAGCTTGCCGTTGCGACGCCAGTTGAAGCCCTCCAGGCGATCATGCTCGCGCCATTGCTGCAAGGTGTCCTGGCTCAGGGAAGCCAGGCGCAGCAGGTGGGCCGCATTGCGCTTGTTCACCGAGCCACGGCAAGCACGCAGGAACGCCGCCATCCAGCGCCATTGCTGGGGGTCCAGGCGCGGGCGCAGCTTCAACGGCGAATCCCCCCGCAGCAGCCAGCCAATCGCTTGCAGCGGCACCCCGGCATCCGCCAGCGGCGCAACATAGCGGTAGGACAATTGCCCGCCATTGGCGAAACTCGTCTCGCGACCCAAGGCGTCGCGTGCGTCGATCACTGTCACCTCATGGCCGGCGCGCACCAGCGCATAGGCGCTCGCCAAGCCGATGACCCCGCCGCCGATGATGCAAACCTGCTTGGCCATGCCAGCCCCCGACCGTTGATTAAGAGAGGCCAAGCCTAGGGGCAGGTGACAGGCCACCGACAATGAATAAAGATGGGTCACCTATAAACAAAGGTTATGGACCTGCCATGCGCTTGCGTCATATCGAAATCTTCCAGGCCATCCGCCAGACCGGCTCCGTCAGCGCTGCTGCGCAGTTGCTGCACGTCTCGCAACCGGCGGTGACCAAAGTATTGCAACACGCCGAATTACAGTTAGGCTTCCCGCTGTTTCTGCGGGTGCGCGGTAAATTGCAGCCAACACCTGAAGCCCTGGCGCTGGAACGCGAAGTCGAGAAAGTCACCGAGAGCCTGCAAGGCGTGCGACGCCTGGCCAAGAGTTTGCGCCGTGCACCTGAGCAAAGCGTGCGGATCGGGGCTATTCCGGCGTTGGCGCTGTCGCTGCTGCCACCGGCGATTCTGGAATGGAAACGCGAATACCCGGACATCGCCTGCGAGCTGTCCAGCGACCATAGTCGCGAGCTGGTGCAGAAACTGTTGATGCGCGAGATCGACCTGGCGCTGACCCTCAATTTCTCCGGGCATCCAGGGTTGACCACACAGGTGCTGGCCAACGGTGTGCTGGTGGCATTGGCCTCAAAGGGCTATTGGCCCGACGCACAAATGCACACCCCCTTACCACTGGCTGACCTGGCGGGGGCACCGCTGATTGGTCTGTCCAGCGCCGACCCGTTGGCGGCCAAACTCGACAGCTACCTGGAAAACGTCGAGCCGCCACCGCGCGTGACCATCTCGGTGCAAACCTATTCCCTGGCCCGCGCCATGGTCGAATCGGGCGCCGGCCTGACCGTGATCGATCCGTTCACGGCGTTGGGCGCCTCAACGGCCACCACCTGCATCCGCACACTCACGCCACCGCTGCCGATCACCCTGTACGCCCTGACCCGTGCCGATGAACCGCCGCCGCATATGTTGGCCAACCTGCTGGATATCTTCGGCAACCGCGCCAGGGAACTACTGGAACGCTTGTAAGCGCACCGCGAACCTCGTGTGGGAGCAAGCCCCCTCCCGCTGTTAGAGCACGTACCGCATGATCGCCACAAAGTGCAGCAGGCTGCCGCCGATCACAAACAGATGCCAGATCCCATGGGAATGCCGCAGGCGTTCCTCCAGGGCAAAAAAGATAATGCCGACGGTGTATAGCACCCCGCCCGACGCCAGCCAGATAAACCCCGCCGTGCCCAGCGCGGCGAGCAGCGGCTTGACCGCCACCAGCACGATCCAGCCCATCACCGCATAGATCACGATCGACAGGATGCGGGCCTCGGAACGTGGCTTGATCTCCTGCAAAATGCCGATCACCGCCAGCCCCCACACGATGCCGAACAGCGTCCAGCCCCACGGCCCTCTTAAGGTCACCAGGCAAAACGGCGTGTAGCTGCCGGCGATCAACAGGTAGATCGAAAAGTGATCGACCTTCTGCATGATCGCTTTTCGCCGCCCCTGCACGCTGTGGTACACGGTGGATGCGCTGTACAGCACCATCAGCGTAAAGCCATAGATCGCGACGCTGACAATCTTCCAGGGGCTGCCGTCCAGGCTCGCCACCACCAACATCCACACAGCGCCAATACACGCCGCGACGGCACCGAGCAAATGGCTCCAGGCGTTGAATCGTTCCCCGTGGTACATCTGACACTGACCTCCTGTAACCGTTAACCGCAGGCTGGCAAGCCTCCCGCCTTGCACATAAGAGTGCAAGGGCCTTGTGACGTTCCGGCGACGCCGGGCGGTTTTGCGGGCACAATCGAGCGCATTCGAACAAGAGTCATGGCCATGCTGATCGACGAAGAATTCACCCTCAAGAAGCTGGAAGTCTTCCTGGCGTTCATGCGCACCGGCAACCTGGCCCGCGCCGCCGCCGAACTGCAAACCAGCAACGTCAGCGTGCACCGCGCGATCCACTCTTTGGAAAATGCCCTGCGTTGCCCGCTGTTCAAGCACGAAGGCCGCAACCTCACACCGTTGGAAAGCGCCTACGTGCTGGAAGAACGTGCGCAGAAACTGGTCGCCGATGTGGTCGACAGCGTGCGCCTGACCCGCGAAGCCGCCGGTTTCTCCGCCGAGCGCTTCAAGCTCGGCTCGCTGTATTCGTTGACGGTCAAGACCGTGCCGCAACTGATCATGGGCCTGAAAATCAGGCGCAGCGAACTCAATATCGACTTGATCCTGGGCTCCAACTTCGACCTGCTCTACAAGCTCAAGAACATGGAAGTGGACGCGATCCTCATCTCCCTCGACGAACACGCCAACGACCCCGACTGCGAGCAGATCGCGCTGTTCTCCGACGACATCTTCCTCGCCACCCCGGCTGACTCGCCCTTCGATCGCGACCAGGAAATCGACCTGGCCGACGTGCGCGACGCCACTTTCATCACCCTCACCCAAGGCTTCGCCACCCACCAGGATGGCAACCGTGTGTTCAAGCAGGCGGGGTTCGAGCCCAAGGTGGCGATGCAGGTCAACGACATCTTCACCTTGCTGAGCATGGTCAGTTCAGGGGTGGGCTATGCGTTGCTGCCGGGGCGGATTGCGGCAGTCTACGAGAACCGCGTGAAGCTGATACCGCTGCAGACGCGGTACCGGCTGCAGCAGCATATCGGGGTGGTGTTCTTGAAGGCCAAGGAGCGCGACCCGAACTTGCTGGCGTTGTTGGCGGAGTGTCGGATGTATGCCAATCGGCAGGCTTGAGATAGCCATCGGGGGCAAGCCCCCTCCCACACTTGAATGTGTTCGCAATTCAAAATGTGGGAGGAGGCTTGCCCCCGATGAGCATGGGTATCTACACAACTTTTCAGCCCCTGACAAATCTCCCTGTGGCGAGCGGGCTTGTCCCGCGTTGGGCTGCGTAGCAGCCCCAAAACCAGTCTCTGCAGAGTGTCTGATACACCGCGTTCTTCTTGACTAGGGCTGCTACGCAGCCCAACGCGGGACAAGCCCGCTCGCCACAACAGCCCTATTTTCCGGGCATTCAGCGTTAAGCCAACGTTGTGTAGATACCTATGCCCCGATGAGGCCAAACCAGACAACACAACTTCCAAAGCTAGCCAACCAACCCGCGAACAATGAAGTACAGCAACGAAGGCCCAAGCAAACACCCAAGCCCGGTGTGGAACGTCGCCGTCAGCGCACCATACGGCACCAACCGACGATCCGTCGCCGCCAGCCCCGCCGTCACGCCACTCACGGTCCCGGCCAAGCCACCAAACACCATCGCCGAACGCGGGTTATCCAACCCCATCCAACGCGCCGCTACCGGCGTGCCGACCATCACCAGGATCGCCTTGATCAGGCCGGTGGCGATCGACAGCGCCATCACATCCGAGGTCGCACCAATCGCCGCACCGGTCACCGGGCCAACGATGTAGGTCACGGCGCCCGCGCCGATGGTGGTCATGCTGATCGCATCCCGATAACCAAAGGCCCAGGCCATGCTCGCACCAACAATAAACGGCAGGATCGTGCCGAGCAGCAGCGCAATCACGCCGATCATCCCGGCTTTGCGCGCTTCGGTGGCTTGCACTTCAAACGCCGTGGCGACAATCGCGAAGTCGCGCAGCATCGCCCCGCCCATCAGGCCGATGCCGGAGAACAGCGACAGATCCGCCAGGCCTTTTTGCCCGCCAGTCATGGTGCCGCCGACCCAGGCCAGCACCAGGCCGATCACGATCGCAATCGCCGAGCCATGGATGCGCCCGAACGTCAGGCGCTTGGACAGCACCACGGAAATCCACATGACCACGCCGACGAAGGCAAACGCGGTGATCAGGCCGTTATGTTCCAAACCTTTTTCAATGAGATCCCACATATCAGCGACCTCCCACTGGCGCGATCAGCGGCTCTTCAGCGGGTAACGGTTCACCCTTATGAGTGCGGCTGATCAGGGCGATGGTGCACCCACACACCACCACCGAACCAATGGCCGCAAGCACCGCGACCGGGCCACCGTGCAGGGCGGTGACCACGTTTTGCTGCGCCGCCATCGCAACCACCACGGGGATGTACATCGCGCCCCAGAAGCCGACGCCCATTTCGCAGTCCTTGGTCATGCCGCCACGCTTTTGCATCCACAGGCGTGCGCAGATCAACAGGATCATCGCGATCCCTACCCCGCCCACATTGGATTTCACGCCGAGCAGTACGCCGAGCATGTCGCCCATGATCACGCCCGCCAGCGTGCAGATCGCCAGCAATGCCACACCGTAAATAATCATTGTTGTTGTCCTCAAAGTGCTCGATCGAAATTGTTGTTGTTGTGCTTCGAAAGCCTTGGGTGGTGCTTTATCGGTGGCGGCGCTCCTCCTCTTCCAACAGGGCCTGCAAGGTGTCCAGGCGTGCGCCTTCGCAGGCGATCACCGTGCCTTGTTCAAATACTCGGCGTGACAGGCCGGTGAGTACGCTGCCTGGGGGCAGTTCGATTTGCAGGCGCACGCCGCGCTCATAGGCGCTTTGCACGGTGCCGCGCCAGTCGACGACGCGGCACATGTTGAAGGCCAGGTCGTCGCGCAAGTGCTCGGGGTTGTGAATGGGACGCGCCCGGGTACTGCTCAGGTAAGTGATGCGCGGCGCTTTAAGCGTGACAAACGCCTGGGCCAGTGCCCGGGCAGGTTGTTCCAGCAGCGCGCAATGGGACGGCACGCTCACGGCCAGGCGCTTGGCGATGCCGTTGCCTTTGATGCGTGCCGCGACCTGCTTCATCGCCTCGTCGCTACCGGCGATGACGGTCTGGTTATCGGCGTTGATATTGGCCAGGTATACCGGGGTCTGCGGGCTGTGGATATCGGCCAGCAGAGCTTCGACGGTGGATAACTCAGGGCCGATCAGCGCGGTCATGCCGTAGCCTTGTGGATAAGCGTGCTGCATCAGTTCACCCCGCAGGCTGACCAGCCTGACAGCGTCCGCCAAGTCCAGGGCACCGGCAATGACCGCCGCCGGATACGCCCCGATGGACAAGCCCGCTACGTAATCCGGTGTGCGCTCCAGCAAGCGCGCATGGGCCACACCCGCGATCAACAGACACAGCTGCACCGCGCGGGTACTGGCCAAGGCTTGCGCCGAATCGAGCTGGCGCACGTCTTCACCGAGGGCATCGCTGGCTTCGTCCAGTACCGAGACGGGCAACCGCGTGAGCATGCCCGGACGCTGCGCGCCCTGCCCCGGAAACACCAGCAGGCTGCTCATGCCACGGCCTGCCAGGGATCGAGCACAAGGTGTGCGCCACGCGCGGTTTTCAACAGCACCCGCCGCGAGCCGCCGGCCCATTCGCGCAAGGCGACGGCACCGAACGGGGTTTGCAGTTGCAGGTCCACGGCGCAGGCCGCGGTGTCCAGGATCGCCAGCAGGTCTTGTGCATCCCGTCGGTCAAGCGGCGCGGGCGTGCGCAGGAGCAAATCCAGATCGCTCATTGCATGCAGTGCCTCAATGCCCGTGGCCAACTCGAAACCCGCGCTGCCCGTGACGCCCCAGGTCTGCTGCGCCAACACCGGCCGCAGTTGATCGAGTGCGCGCAACGCCGGCAAATCCCGGGGCGAGATCGCGTCGCGCAGGGCTTCCGGCGCCACACTGCGCTGCACGGCGGCCAGGGGCATTGCCGTCGCAAAACGCTGCTCACGCAGACGCCCGCGCACACCGACCGCCACCTGGCCCGGCTCGGCCATGGCGCGACGCACCACCACCGGGTGACCGGCGCCGATGGCCTCCAGCGCCCAGCCCGGCGCGTCGCTGGGCAGATGCGCAGGGGTCATGCCCCAGAGCAAATCGTGAGCGTTCACCATTGTTCCCGCAGCAACTGGCGTACATGGCTGGAGGCCGCGCGATTAGTAGCACCGAGGCGCCCACTCAAATCACGGCTATCGATATCCTGGATCGCACTGACCAGGCAATCGCTGACTCGCGTCACATCGTCCTGCGTCGGCTGTTCAATCTGGCTGACCGACAAGGTTTCCCACAGCAGGCCGAGGCTGGCAAAACTGTCGATGTCATAGGCCATGGGCGGCACGCTGGCAGCCAGGGCTTCAAGCTCTTCGACACTGCGCAGGGTCACCCGCGCCGCCGATGCCTTACCCATGGCATGCACCATCACGCCGGGGTCGCGCAGGGCAATCAGGCGGTTGGCCTGGTAACCGTGGGCGAGGAAGGCACCGGACATGGCCTTGCCCACCAGCAGCGCAATCACCGGGTGCCCGGCCAGGCGGGCACGGGCGTAACTGTCGGCGGCGGCGGCCAGGGCCTGGTGGATGCCGAGGGCTTCTTCGCGACGGCCATAGGCTTGGCTCGGGACATCGACGATGGCGATGATGGGACGCTTGTCGCCACGGGCGATGGCTTCATCCACGGCCTTGGCCAACCCCCAGCCTTCCAGCAGACCGACTTCGCCGTTGCGTGCACGGGGGAAACGGTTTTGCGCGTCGGGGACCACGGCGATAAAGCGCACCGCATGTTCCCCCAATACGCCGTCGGCAACTTTCAACGAGCCGGGCAAATCGGCCACAGGCGTGGCACCGGCGCTCAATGCGTTAAACCACTGCAAGCCTCTCATGAGCGTTCTCCCTGATACAGAGCGCGAACCGTCGCCGGGTCGATTTGCGGTGCAGCGTCCAATTCGGCCAGGCGCGCGAGGTAATAATCGGCCTGGCGGCTGCGCTGCTGCGCAGGCAAACCTTGTTGCAACAGCGCGCTGACCGTCTCTTGAAGTTGCGCCACATCATCTGCCACATAACGGTCGACCAACCCGCTGTTGAAGCGTTGCTCGCCACCGGTGAGGCTCCAGATGAAAGGCCGGTCGCGGGAGTCGTACTCATCAAGACCGGCTTCCTGCTCGATCACTTGCGGGCCATTCAGGCCAAGACGGGCTTCGCGGGTGACGACCAGGTAACTGCACAACCCGGCCGCGATGGACATGCCACCGAAGCAACCGACACTGCCCGCCACCACACCGATCACTGGTTGGTACTGGCGCAGATCGACAATGGCCGCATGAATGTCGGCAATCGCTGCCAAGCCCAGGTTGGCCTCCTGCAAGCGCACGCCACCGGTTTCCAGCAGCAGCACGGCGCGGGTCGGAACCCCGTTGCGGTTGTCTTCGGCGGCCAATTCGAGGGCGCCAGCGATTTTTGCGCCGCCCACTTCCCCCAGGCTGCCCCCCTGGAAATTGCCTTCGATCGCGGCAATCACCACAGGCACGCCTTCAATGCTGCCCTTGGCAATCACCACGCCGTCATCGGCCTGGGGCACCACACCCTGGCGACTGAGCCAGGGCGACATGACGCGCTGGAATGGGTCGATCAATTCTCGGTAAGTGCCGCTGTCCAGCAGAGCCTTGGCCCGCTGCCGCGCCCCCAGTTCAACGAAGCTGTGTTTGCTGAGCAAGTCAGTCATGGCCGATCTCCTCGAAACCCTGTTCCAGGCGCAAACGCACCACGCCGGGAGTCGCGCCGAAATCGTGGATATCAATCTTCAGGGCCGGCGGGGTTTGTTCCTGGAAGATCCGCTCGAACAGGTGTTGCCAGCGTTGTTCGGCGCCATTCACCGAGGTTTGCACCTGAATGGTCAGGGTGCCGGCCGTGCCCGGTTCCAGCAGCACTTCCAGGTCGCCCGAGCCGACACACCCCACCAGCGCACGGCCTTTGGGTGGCTGCCCGGCGGGGAATTCAAAGGATAAGGTTTCCATCACAACGCTCCATCGAGGCGGTCGATAAACAGGCAGGCGGCCAACAGGTCGGCGGCACCGCCGGGGGAGGCATTCAGGGCCAGCAATTGTTGGTCGAGTTCATGCAGTTGGCGGCGGCCGGCGAGGGTTGCGCTGCCGCCCGCCTCCAGCACGGCTTGGGCCCCGCGTTGCATGGCGTGTTGGCCTTCCAGGCCGGCACGGTAGAGCACGCAGGTGTCGGCCAGCTCGGTCATGATCGCGAGCAAGGCATCCAGGCGTGCGTTCTGTTCACCGGCATTTTGCCGGCGGCTTTTGTGCAGTTGCGGCAGGCCGCGTTGCAGCACCGAGGGGAAGCCCAGTTGCGCTTCTTCACGGGCGCCGCGTGCGCCGTAGCGCTGGGCGACGTGTGCGCCATGGCTCATTGGCTGGGGCGCGTAGCGGTCATTGAGCAGGGCCAGTTTGGCGGCTTTCAAGGTCACGGCGCTGGCATGGGCGGACTGCGGTTCCAGTGCCGCTGCGGCGGTCAGCAGGCCGAGGGCCCAGATCGCACCGCGGTGGGTGTTCACGCCGTTGGTGGTGGCGAGCATCGCCTGCTCACCTTCGCGGCCCAATCGGCCGAGGGCTTCGCGCAGGGGTAAGCCGACTTCACCGATGTCGAGCGCGGCATCAGCCATCTCCTTGAACATCGGCCACAGCGACAGCGCCGAGGCGTGCATCAGCCCCAGGTGCAAATCGCTATGGGCGCCGTTACCACGACGGTCCACCAAGGCAGGTTTGGGCGACAGGTCGGCTTCATCGATCAGCGCATCCACGGCCATATCCGCCAGGCGTTCGGCGAGGCTCAGTTCATGCAGTTTGAGGGCGCGCATTTACCAGCTCCTGAATTTGGCGGGCGGGTTGTACAAGCCACCGGACCACTCCACCAGGTCGGCGACGCTCTTGGCGGCCAACAGCTCACGGGTGGCGTCAGTACGGCGAATCCCCAAGTCCTCGGGCAAGGCGATCAGCCCCTCGCGGCGCATGCGCGCGGTGTCCTTGGGGTTATGGCGCATGCCGATGGCGGTCACCCCGGCGACGGCGGCGATCATCGCCTGGCGCTCTTCGAGAGAGCGCGCCTTGTACAGGTAGGCAATGCCTTCTTCGGTGAGCAAGTGAGTCACGTCGTCGCCATAGATCATGATCGGCGCCAGGGGCATGCCGCTTTTACGCGCTACTTCCACGGCGTCGAGCGTGTTGACGAAGGTGGGTTTGCCGCCTTCCTGGAAGGTTTCAACCATCTGCACCACGAGCTTTTTGCCGCGCTCCAGCAGGGCTTCGGGCGCATCATCGTGACGCATATCCAACCACGCCGGCGTGCCATGGCGGCGACCGCGCGGGTCGTGCCCCATGTTCGGCGCACCACCGAAACCGGCGAGGCGGCCACGGGTCACCGTTGAAGAGTGGCCATCGCCATCAACTTGCAGGGTGGCACCGATAAACAGGTCCACCGCGTATTGGCCAGCCAGTTGGCAGAACATACGGTTGGAACGCATCGAGCCGTCACGACCGGTGAAAAACACATCCGGGCGGGCGGCAATGTAGTTCTCCATGCCCAGCTCGGTGCCGAAACAATGCACGCTTTGCACCCAACCGCTTTCGATGGCCGGAATCAACGTGGGGTGCGGGTTAAGGGTCCAGTTGCGGCAGATCTTGCCCTTCAGGCCGAGGGATTCGCCGTAGGTGGGCAAGATCAATTCAATGGCGGCGGTGTTGAAGCCAATGCCGTGGTTGAGCGACTGCACATTGTGTTTTTCGTAGATGCCACGGATCGCCATCATCGCCATCAGCACATGCACCGGCTTGATATGGCGCGGATCGCGGGTGAACAGCGGCTCGATGTAGAACGGCTTGTCGGCCACCACCACAAAGTCCACCCAACTGGCGGGGATGTCGACACGGGGCAAATCGGTGACGTCATCCACCAACTGGTTGACCTGCACGATCACGATGCCATCGCTGAACGCAGCGGGTTCGATCAGCGCGGGGGTGTCTTCGGTGCTGGCGCCGGTGTAGATATTGCCGGCGCGGTCGGCCATGAAACCCGCCGAGAGCACCACGTTGGGGATCAGGTCCACCACCAGCCGGGCATAGAGTTCGATGTAGGTGTGGATCGCGCCGATTTCCAGCAGGCCGTCTTCGAGCAACTGGCTGATGCGCAGGGATTGGGTACCGGCGAAGGAGAAGTCCAGCTTGCGTGCGATGCCCTTTTCAAACAGGTCCAGGTGCTCGGACCGCCCGACGCTGGGCATGATCATGTGCAAATCGTGAAGCTTGGCCGGGTCGGCCTTGGCCAGCGAACGCGAGAGGAAGTCGGCCTGCTTTTGGTTGTTGCCTTCCAGCACCACGCGGTCGCCGGGGAGGATCAGGGCTTCGAGGGCTTCGACGATTTTATCGCTGGGCAACACGGCCCCGTCTGCGTAGTGCTTGACCCGCTCGAGCCGCCGCTGCTTCTCGTCGCGCCGCCGCGTCCAGCGCGAGTCGGGGTTGATTATTGTTGTCATGGTCGCTCCACGGGTTTGCTGTCGTGGGCTGTACCTTAGGAGTGATTCAGGGGGGTATCAATCAAGCTCAGTGGCAGATCGTTACGGTTGGAGTAATGGAGCATCAGCAAACGCAGACCTGAGCCCAGTGAAGATCAAAAATGTGGGGGGTTCTACACCCCGATGAGGGTGGGTCAGCTAAGTGATGTACCAACTGTCGAATAAGCCATCGGGGGCAAGTCGAATCGTCGCACCGCCCCTCCCACATTTGCTCATTGGTGTCTGTTAGATAGCGGTCCCAAAAAGGGAATGATCAGTCCCTGTTTGGGACCTTTTCCAGCGAAGGGCTGACCTGCTCCAGCGCCCGATCCACCAACAACTGCCCAAACTCGGCCATTTGCTGGATCCCGAGCATGATGGCGCGCTGGGAAGTGTCCAGGTCGAAGGCCAGGTTGCAGGTGAGTGCGTTGAGGGAGGACAGGGTTTCGCTGGCGTTGACCAGCAGGGTTTCGGTGTTTTGGTGGGGGGTTACGGTGAAGGGAGGCAGATTAGGGGTAGGTTTGATCATGATGAAACTCCTAAACAGTCAGTAAGGAGCGCCACTGTTCGCTTGCACGCGAATGAGGGTGGCGACCGTGCGCAGGTGTGCAAGACCGGGCCTGTTTAGGACACCCAGCAGGTCCGAAGACCTCCTGCGCGCAGCCGCCATAAAGCAGCGAGCACAAAAAACGCCCGTTGGTTGGCAGGGCGTTTGTACGCCTAAACAGTTTCGTCGGACTTGCACGTCCGTGTCACCGTTTTTTGCGATGACGGGACGAAGACTAGGCGCGCGGGCTGCACGCGGCAAGTTCATGCACGGCCCAAAATCTTGCAGGAAAAATCCGAAGCCAGCAGGCCTACAGCCTCATGTCGATGCTCACAGCCCCCAAAGCGTCAAGCGGGTAGCTGCGATACTCATAAACCTCCCCACGAACAATGAGGTGGATGACTCCATCCACCTGGTTCACTTGGACATCAGGCTCCTTGGTTTTTAGAAATGGATGTGTAGACACCAATGTCGTGAGTATTTCGTGATCATTACCCAGATCCTTATGGACGTAGTACCTGTAGGAAAAGCCCACTGTCGCGCCGCCCTGGCTATTCCGCACCCCATAAATAGAGTTGCCGTTACTCAAGGAATGCTTGAGTACTACCTCATCCAACTCTGGTGTACCGGGACTCATCAACCAACCAACGCCCAAGTACCCGAGACACACCACCAGAAGCCCGTTGAGCAGGACCTGGACCGACCACTTAATACCCTTGAGCTCTGGCATATTCGATGCCCTCCTTGATCCAGTGCTGGTCGCTATGGTCATCGCCATAAGGCGCATCCCCCCACCAGTCTCCAAACTCCGTTCGAGATGTCCCCGCCGCCTTTTGCGCAGCACCGGCCGCTCTCAATAACACGCTTTCCGGAATCCCCAACACCGTACCGGTAACGCCATAGTTGAAGTTACCGAACGCCTCGTACTCACGACTTTTCTGTTTGTAATCCCAAGGGCCACGTCCTCTGACCTGTGAATAAAACCATGAATAGGTGAACGCCGAACCGGGCTTCAAATGCATCCTGCGGTTGTTGGCCTGGGCGATATTGTCTTGCAGCGAAACGCCTGGGGGCATGGGAGGGACGGCCATTTGCGAATCCTTGCTGATGGGGTTGAGCGTCAAAAGCTAGCACTCAACAATCAGCAAAAGTGCTGAGTCCGTACTTACAGAAATTTCAGACAACCATTCGATCCAAGCCTTACGTATACGGGGCTCAAGACAGGACTGTTTGTAGGATCCAGAAGTTACCGACAGGCAGAACAGAATGCTCCGACAGGCTTTTCAGGTTGTTGCTCGGAACTCGCCTCTCTAGCCTTTTCCATCCGAATCGTGCCACGGGCAGACATCATGAATCCGACCGTTAAACCCGATGCAAGGCCATTGCAGAGTGTGATGTATAACATCACAATCGCGCCATGATCGTCAGCTGGAAACATAAGGGACTTAGGGCGTTCTATGAGACGGGTTCAACCAGAGGCATCAACGCAAATCATGCAAAGCGCTTGCGCCGCGTTCTGCTCATTCTGGACAAGGCCGAGAACTCAGATGCACTGGACCTGCCCGGCTGGCGCTTCCACCGTTTGAAGGGCGACCTGATCGACTACTGGTCCGTCAGCATAAGTGGTAACTGGCGCATCATTTTTCGAATGTTCGACGATCAGGTCGAACTGGTCGATTATCTTGATTACCACTGAGTGGAGGTATCGATATGGGTATGCACAACCCACCTCACCCAGGTGAAATTCTGCTTGAAGACGTGGTCCCAGCCTTGGGCATCACCATCACCGAAATGGCTAAACGTCTTGGCTTTGCCCGCGAAACTTTTTCAAGGATCTTGCATGGCCACGCTCCCGTCAGCCCGGACCTTGCCGTCCGGTTGGAGAGAGCCGGCGTAAGTACTGCGCAGCTATGGCTGTCGATGCAAAGTGCCTACGACTTGTGGCAGGCCGAGCATCGGGAGCAGCCGGTGATTGAGCGGTTTGCGCGGATTGATTGAGGTCTACAGATTGTGGGAGGGGGTAAGCCCCCTCTCACAGCGGATCTTCACATGGCTCAGGCTCAGGCCAACCCAGACTCCACCAGCAGCGCCTCAAGCCCCATCAAGTCCGGCACCTTCGCCACATGTTCTCCTACCTGCACCGCTGCCAGTTCCAATGGGCACAGCGGCACGTCCACATAGCTCAATTCGCTATCGAGCTTGTACGACCGCGGAATCCCCTGGATCACCAGCGCAATAAACTTCAACGTCGGCCGCCCGCCCAGCGCATTCAACACCACAATCCGCGAGCGTTCGCCCGTCACGCTCGCCTCGCCGCACACCGCTTCAAAGCTGATCAACGGTATTTGCCGATCCCGCCAGGTCACTTGCCGCAGATACCACGGCGGTGCATCACTGGCCGGTTCGCCACGCTGGAAGTCGATCAGCTCGGCAATGGCGACGTTAGGCAGCACCAGGTGACGGTCGGCCAGGGGCAACAGCAGGCCGGTGAGTTGGCTCGTGCGGTGGTCAAGCATGGGACTTGCTCCAATAGGCAATGCTTTCCAGCAGCACCGACTCCTGGTAAGGCTTGCCCAGGTAGTCGTTGACGCCGATGGCCATGGCGCGGTCGCGGTGTTTTTGGCCGGTGCGGGAGGTGATCATGATGATCGGCAGGCGCATCAGCCGAGGGTCGTTGCGCACCTGGATAGCCACTTCGAAACCATCCATGCGCGGCATTTCGATGTCGAGCAGCATCAGGTCCGGGGTGTGTTCTTCGAGCACGGCAAGGGCGTCGATACCGTCCTTGGCGGTGAGGACGTTCATGCCGTTACGCTCCAGCAGACGGCTGGTCACTTTGCGCACGGTGACCGAGTCGTCCACCACCAGCACCAGCAGCGGCCGCTTTTTCAGCGGATCGTTGAGGATCAGGGGCGCATCGACTGCCTGGGCCGGCAAGGCCGGTTGCCGGGCGCGAATATGCGCCAGCAAGTCAATGATCAGCACCACGCGGCCATCAGCGAGAATGGTCGCCCCGGAGACGCCCTTCACCCCCGCGAATTGCGGCCCCAGGCCCTTGACCACGATCTCCCGCGTCCCGGCCATGGCATCCACATGCACCGCCACGTGCCGCTCATTGCATTGCACCAACAGCACCGGCACCGGCTGGTACTGGCCCAGCAGTTTCGGGCGGCTGACGGTGTG
Organism: Pseudomonas sp. MPR-R2A5; assembly: GCF_058793055.1. NCBI lineage: Bacteria > Pseudomonadati > Pseudomonadota > Gammaproteobacteria > Pseudomonadales > Pseudomonadaceae > Pseudomonas > Pseudomonas sp. MPR-R2A5. Next base: position 77,337 of record NZ_JBXAFK010000001.1, on the reverse strand, counting down.
CAGCAGATCACCGAGGTAGAACAGTTCATACCGCTGGCCGGCGTACTCATAACGCGGCGGGTCTTGCTGGTAGTGCCCGGCCAACTCGTGGGGCAGCACGCGCACCAGGCCTTCGATGGTGTTGAGCGGGATCGCGTATTGGTCATCCGCGCACTGCACCATCAGCGCCCGGTTGACCGACACGGTGAACGGCAGGCGAATACGAAAATGCACGCCCGCGCCCGGTGTCGAGTCGATGAACATCGAACCGCCGAGCTGGCGCACTTCTTCATGCACCACATCCATGCCTACGCCGCGCCCGGAAATCTGCGTGATCTTTTCTGCCGTGGAGAAGCCCGGTTGCAGGATGAACTGCAACACGTCGCGGTCACTCATTTCTTGGTTGGGGTCGAGCAAACCGCGCTTGATCGCCTTGCGCCGCACCGCTTCCAGGGGCACGCCGGCGCCGTCGTCGCGCATGTCGAAGACGATATCGCCGCCTTCGTGGGTCAGGTCCAGGGTGATGCGCCCCTTCTCCGGTTTACCCGCCAACAACCGTGCATCGCGGGACTCCAGACCATGGTCGACGGCGTTGCGCAGCATATGTTCCAACGGTGCCACCATGCGTTCCAGCACATTGCGGTCCATCTCGCCCTCGGCATTGCCGACCACAAACTCCACGTCCTTGCCCAACTCGCCGGCCACCTGGCGCACGATGCGCTTGAGGCGCGGCAGCATGCGTTCGAACGGCACCATGCGCGTACGCATCAAGCCTTCCTGCAACTCGGTGTTGATGCGGGCCTGTTGCTGCAACAGCTGTTGCGCATCCTGGTTACGGCGCTCGAGGGTTTCCTTGAGGTCCACCAGGTCCGAAGCCGATTCGAACAGCGCACGGGAGAGCTGCTGCAACTGCGAATGGCGGTCCATTTCCAGCGGGTCGAATTCTTCATAGCCCAGGCGCTCGGCCTCGGCCTGCTGGCGACTGAGGATGCGCCCCTGGGTTTCAGTGTCGAGCCGGCGCAGTTGGTCACGCATGCGCTCGATGGTGGTTTCCATTTCGTTGAGGGCGATCTGTGCGTCGCTGACCTGCTGCTCGATGCGGCCACGGAAGATCGACGTTTCGCCGGCCAGGTTGACCAGGTCATCCAGCAAGTCAGCGGAAACCTTCACCATGTCGGCGGCCGGGTCAACCGCCGCTTCGGCCTTGCTCGCCGGCAAGGCCACCGGGGCTACCGGCTCTACGCCGGGGTGTACCAGGCTTTTGATGCGCTCGATCAGCTTGTCCACCGGGCCCACCGGCACGCCATCGGCCACTGCATCGATCATCTGCGCCAGGCGGTCATGGCAGCCTTGCAACAGCGCGAAGAGTTCAGGGGACGGGCCGAGCAAGCCGGCGGACAGGCCTTCGTAGAGAAACTCCAGCTCATGGGCCAGGTCGCCAATCGGGCCGATCTCGACCATGCGCGCGCCGCCCTTGAGGGTGTGCAGGTCGCGCAGCAGGGTTTCCACTTCCTGGCGATTGTTCGGCTCAGCCTGCCAGCGCAGCAATGCGCTGCCTGAACTGTCGAGAATATCGGCGGCCTCTTCGAGGAAGATATCCAGCAGTTCAGGATCCGCAGCCGCGCCTTGCGGTGCAGCGGTCGGCGCGGCAGGCGTGCTGCTCTGGCGAAACTCGCGCAGACGCGCGATCAGCTCGCCGGAGTCGCTCAGGGGTTGGTGGTGTTGCAGTTCTTCAAGTTGCAACGCCAGCCGTTCGTGACTGGCCATCAGCACCTGGGACAGCTCGGTGGAGTAGCTGTAGCGGCGGTCCGCCAAGCCTTCGTAAAGACACTCCAGCTCATGGGCCAGGTCGCCCACCGGGCCGATTTCGGCCATGCGCGCCCCGCCCTTGAGGGTGTGCAAATCTCGATGCAACGACGACAACGGTGCCACGCCATCAGGCTCCAGCAACCAGCGCTTGAGGGACTGCCCGGCGCCGTCGAGGATATCCACGGCCTCTTCGAGGAAGATCTCGACAATCTCATCGTCCGGTACCGCTTCCTGGTGCAGCCGCGCCGTGGCGGCCCCCAGTTCGGCGATGTTCAGGGCTCGGCTGCCGTCACTTTTGATCAGGCCGGTGGCAGAGGGGTCGAGGGCATCATCGAGCAGCTCGCGCAGGGCCTGTAACCGTGCCGGCACCGGGCTGATCTCCTGGCCGGCGGCCAGTTGGTCGAGCATATTGATCAGCGCTTCATGGGCCTGTTCGGCTTCCTGGAAAAACCGCTCGCTGACCGCCAGGCTGCTCTCTTCCACAGCGCCATACAGGTCGAGCAAGGCTTCGCAGAGTTCGTCGATGGGGTGCAGGTCGGCGACGTGCGCGCCCTCCCCCAGGGTGGTCAATTCATCCAGCAATGCGGTGAGTTCCTGGCGCTCGCCGGGGTGTTGTTGCCAGCGGCGCAGCAGGCTTTCGGCGTCGAGCAGGATATCCATGCCCTGGGCCAGGAAGTCAGCGATCAGTTGTGGATCGCGCTTGATGCGCAGGCCGGTGCTGGGGGCGTCGAGCAGGGCTTCGAGCTGACGATCAAGCAGGCTCTGTGTGCGGCTGATCAGGTCCGCCGCGCCTTTGATCGGCACCAAGGGGTCGCTGTCCAGTTGCCGCAGCCCGCGTTGGAACAGGTCCTCGGCTTCCAGCAGCAACTCCACTTCATCCAGGTCCAACGGCAGGCGGTGAGCCTTGTACTCGCGGGTCAGGTGATCGAGTGGGCGCGCCAGTTCGGCGATCGGCAGCACGCCGGCCATGTAGGCGCTGCCCTTGAGCGTGTGCAGGGCGCGTTGCAGTTCATCGCTGACTTGCAGCGGCACATGCTCCGCGGCTTGTTGCAGGAAGTGATTGAGGCTGTCGAGGTGGGTCTGGGCCTCGTTGCGGAAAATCTCCAGCAACATCGGGTCATGGGCTTCGACGGCCGAGGCTTCAACCCCGCTGGCCAAGGCGTGGGCACGCGCGGCCAGGGTGTCGACCTCCTTGCGCTGGCGCTGGGCACCGGCGGCGAAGTCGGCGATCAGTTCCGGCAGCAGGGCGACCGCTTCATCCAGTACCTGTTGCACCTCGGGGCCGGGAGCCACGCTGCGCTCAAGCACGCGGTTAAGCAGGTTTTCCACGGCCCAGGCCAGCTCCGCCAGCACCAGGGCGCGGACCATACGGCCGCTGCCCTTCAAGGTGTGGAAGGCACGGCGCATTTCGCCGAGGGCAGTTCTATCGGCACCGCTCGGCAGGTTGCGATGCAGCAGCTCAAGGACTTCTTCGGTTTCTTCGAGGAAGACGTCGCGCAGCTCCTCGTCAATCGGCTCTTCACCGGCCGGTGGCGGCAGCAGGCTACCGGGGCGTTGCTGGGCCGGCGGGTTCAGCCGCGAGGTGGGACTGGCCAGGGCGTCGAATTGCGATTGGCTCGGTGAGGTCTCGGCCGACAATGCGCCCTCCGGCGCCACCAATGCCTGGCGCCAGGGTTTTTCCGCAGGCAGGTAACCCAGCGCCTCCAGGCTACGGGTGGCCAGCTCCAGCACGCATTCGCCGGCGGCATCGGGGTCTTGGAGCATGCGTTCCAGGTAGTACTCCAGGCCGCTGATCACGTCGGCAAACTGCCCCAGCTGCGCCTCGGAGGGCACGGCGTCGTTGATCATCAGTTGTTCATCGACGTAAACGCTGCAACCGCGCATCAGGCTCGCTGCGCGTGGCAATGGGATCATCGCCAGGGCGCCGCGCACCTGGCTCAACAGTTCCGGCAAGGACTCCAGGCGCTGGCGCTGCCAATCGGCTTCGATGCAATCGATCACCAGCTCCTTGGCTTGTTGCAGGCACTGGCAGCACTCGCGGATCACCAGTTGGTGAATCTGGGTCAGGTCAGTGGTGGGCAGGCGGCTTTCTTCGCGGCTGTCCGGCTCGACGGTGCCGGCCATCCCCGCCAGCGTGGCTTCGACGTAGAGCAAGGCGCCGGCGACGTCCATCAGCACCGCATCGTTAGGTTCGCGCTGGCCCTGGGCCAGGCTCAGCACGACGGCAAGCTGGTCGATGATGACTTTACGCGGCTGACCAAACCCAAGCACCGCCAGGGTATCGGCGATCTGCCGCAGCGGCGCCAGCAGCGCCTCAAGGTCACGGGTGTGCTGACGGTCGCTGCGCACGAACAGGTCGAGACGTTCCTTGACCCGCACCAACTCCTCACACAAGGCACCGAGCACCGAGCCCATGGCATTGCGATCCGGCCCCGCCATGCGTGCGCGCTCGGCATCGACCAGGGCGCTGTCGGGCAAGGCTTCATCCAGGCCGTAGCGTTCTTTCAGGCTTTGCATACGCGGTGTCGGCCGGGTGACTTTGGCGACATAGAACAACAGGCTCTTGAGCAGTTCGTCCGGCGCCGCCTGGTTGATACCGCCAATGCCCTGGGCCAGCAGACGCTTGAGTTGTTTGTCGCTGGCCTTGAGCAGGCTGCGCAGCGCCGGGCTGTTGGCGATCACGCCGGTGAGCATGCCCTCGACCAGCGCCGAGGTGACTTGCCACAGCGGCAACAGCGGCGCGCCCTGGCACAACGCTTCGAGCCGCGCGAACACCCGCGCCATGTCTTCCAGGTTGCTCGGGCCATGGTCTTCGCGCAGCAGGCCGGCCAGGGCTTGTTGCAGCAGGTGGTGCCACTGGCGCAGTTGTTCGGTCAGGTCCGGCGGCGCACGTTGGGCCAGTACTTCATCGGGCAAGGGCGCAATCGACAGCAGTTGCGGGCTGAACAGGCTGGTCTCCGACAACAGGCTTTCGCCGCGCGCACTGCGCAGGTCGTTGAGCAGCGGCAACACCACCAGGGGCAGGTCGCGGCGCGCGCTGTGGATACGGTCAAGGTACAGCGGCAATTGGCCCAGGGCCTGTTGCAGCAGGCGGATACTTTCTTCCCACTGGCTGACATGCCCGGTCTGGAGCGCCAGGGCCAGCTGTTCGATTTCTTCGGCGAGCAGGGCCGCGCCGTAGAACTCGACCATCTGCAGGGCACCGTGCACCTGGTGGATACCGGCCAGGCACTGGCTGATCACATCGCCGTCATGGGTTTCGACAAACGCGTCCAGCGCCGAACGGGCCTGTTTCAGGGTTTCGGCAATGTCGCCCTTGACCCATTCGAGGGCCACGTAGTCGTGCCGATCAACCATAACTGCTCCGCTTAGAATTCATGGGTTGCTGGTAGTGCGAGATCTCCAGACAGATGGAGATCAAATGTGGGAGGGGCGGTGCGACGATTCGACGTGCCTCCGATGGCGGTGTATCAGTCAGCAAGTGTGTTAACTGACCCACCGCTATCGGGGGCAAGCCCCCTCCCACACTTGGATCGCATTTCAATCATCTGCCTGCTTGGCCACAGGCAAGGTGAAACCCGACACCGACCTGCGCAACTGGCTGGCCATCTTCGCCAAATTGCCGATGCTTTCGGCGGTGGCGGTGGACCCCGAGGACGTCTGAGTAGTGATCTGCTGGATCACGTTCATGGTCAGGGAGATCTGCCCCGCCGACGACGTCTGTTGCTGCGCCGCATTGGAGATGCTCTGGATCAGCGCCGCCAGGGTTTTCGACACGCCTTCGATCTCTTCCAACGCGACGCCAGCGTCCTGGGCCAGCCGCGCGCCACGCACCACTTCGGTGGTGGTCTGCTCCATGGAGATCACGGCTTCGTTGGTGTCGGTCTGGATCGCTCGCACCAGGGTTTCGATTTGCCGGGTGGCCGCCGACGAGCGCTCGGCCAGGCGCTGCACTTCGTCGGCCACCACCGCAAAGCCGCGCCCGGCATCTCCGGCCATGCTCGCCTGGATCGCCGCGTTGAGGGCGAGGATGTTGGTCTGGTCGGCGATGTCGTCGATCAGGCTGACGATGTCGCCAATCTCCTGGGACGACTCGCCCAGGCGCTTGATGCGCTTGGCGGTGTCCTGGATCTGCTCGCGAATGTTGTCCATGCCGTGGATGGTGTTGTGCACCACCTCGTTGCCCTTGTTGGCGATTTCCACCGAACGTTCCGCCACCGCCGAGGACTCAGCGGCGTTGGCCGACACCTGGTCGATGGACTGGGCCATCTGTTCGATTGCGGTGGAGGCTTCGGCGATCTGCTGGGCTTGATGCTCAGAGGCTTGCGCCAGATGCATGGCCGTGGCCTGGGTCTCCTGCACCGCACCGGCAACCTGCCCGGCGGTGAGGTTGATGGTGGCGACCAGGTCACGCAGTTGGTCCACGGAGTAATTGATGGAATCGGCGATGGTGCCGGTGAAATCTTCGGTCACCGAGGCGGTGACGGTGAGGTCGCCATCGGCGAGGTCTTCGATTTCATCCAGCAGGCGCATGATCGCGTTCTGGTTGCGCTCGTTCTTCTCGGCGGTTTCATGCAGTTGGCGGTTGGTCTCGCGCACCATCACCAGGCCGATCAGGATGATCGACGCCAGCGCCAGCAGGCCCAGCACATAACCGCCAATGGTGTCGAAGCTGCGTCCGCTGGCCAGGTTTTCAAAGCCGGTGGCCAGGTGCGAGGCTTCATCGAGCAGGGTTTGCGAGAGGTTGAAGATATTGCTCGCCGAGGCGCGCACTTGGAACAACTGCGGCGAGGTCTCGAGGATTTCATCCACGGAGCCGGAAACAAACTCGAACAGCTCGGCAATTTCTGCCAGCCGCGCACGGGCATCACGGTCTTCAACCTGGGTGATACGCAGGCCAGGGTTGCCATTGAGCATGCCATTAAGGACTTGGCCGAAGCGGTTGGCATCGCGGCCAAAGGCATCGGCGGCCTGCACGGCGGTTTCATCGCCGGCGAGCACGGTGTTGACCGCACCGAGGATGCGTTCGGCCAGTAGCGACTGGCGCTGGGCCACGGCCACCTGGCTGGCGGGGGCGCCGCGTTGCAGGAGGATGTCGACGACCTTTTCCGATTCCATCTGTAATTGCGGCACGGTTTCGGCCAGGGTCGCGGCCACTTGGTGCAGGGACAGCACCGTTTGTTCGCTGGCCAGGATGACGTCGGTGTTTTTCAACAACGCTTCCCAGTCGGTCTGCACTGCGCGCATTTCGGTGCGCACCGCGCTGGGCGCCGCCGGCAGGCCGGTTTCCGGGTCGCCTTTCTTCAGGTACCCCCAGCGCTGGGCAAAATCATTGCGGGCCTCCCCCAGCAGCTTGAACGCGGCGGCCTTGCCGGCGGCGGCTTCCGTGGCGTTCTTGGCGATACGCTGGGACAGCACGCGCAACTCACCGGCGTGGCCGATGTACTGCTTATCGTAGGTGGATTGGGTATTGAGGTAGGCGAAGTTGGCGAACAACAACATGATGAACACGATCAGCGCGATAAACAGCACGATGATCTGGGAGCGGCTACGCGAGCCGGCCTGGGGTTTAGGCGTGGTGACAGTGGTCATGCGGCAACATCCATGAAACCTGGGGCCTGGGCCAGGGCGAAGGGGCTGAAGACCTGCCACAGCGGGTCGCCATCAAACTGGCCTTGGATAAACGGCGCGCCTGGGGCGGCGTGTGCCTGCAACGCGTCTTGTGCGAAATGCTGCATACCCACCACCTCATCCACCAGCAGCCCGACAAATATGTCCTGGTACTCCACCACCAACACCCGCCGCTGCTTGCGCGCCTTGGACAACGCATGGCCGAGGAAGCCGCCGAGGTCCATCACCGGTAACAGGCGCCCACGCAGGTTAGCCACGCCCTTGATCCAGGTCTTGACCCCGGGCATTAAAGTGCAGCGAGGCTCATGCAGCACTTCGGCCACTTCGCCCATGGGCGCCACATACCAATGCTCGCCCAGGCGAAAACCGATGCCGCTCCAGCTGTGCAGGCGGGCTTCCTGGGATGGCAGGTCAGCGGCCAACAGGCGGCAGCGGCGATCGATGTCCAGCAGCAACTCGAAGGCGGTTTGCGACTCGGTCATGATGGCGTGCCGTCAGCCGGCCAACACCTTGTTCAGTGTGGCGATCAGGGTTTCTTCATCCACCGGTTTGGTCAGGTAGTCCTTGGCGCCTTGGCGCGCGCCCCAGATCTTGTCGGTCTCCTGGTCCTTGGTGGTGATGATGATGATCGGAATACCGTTGGTTTCCGGCTCCTTGGACAGCTGGCGGGTCGCCTGGAAACCATTGAGGCCCGGCATCACGATGTCCATCAGGACCGCGTCGGGCTTTTCCTGGCGAGCCAGGGCCACACCGTCTGCGCCGTTTTCGGCCTTGAGGACCTGGTGGCCGTGCTTTTCCAGCATACCGGTCAGTTTGTACATTTCAGTCGGCGAATCGTCGACGATCAGAACGCGTGCCATGGTTTTCCCCACTACATTGGTCGGCGCCAGCCCTTGTGAGGTGACGTCAGTGTGCTTGTTCTACTGCGGCGAACCCAGGCACGTAGGCCTTGATCGCGCCCAGCAGTTCTTCCTTGCTGAAAGGCTTGGTCAAAAACTGATCAACTCCGACGATGCGCCCCTTGGCCTTGTCGAACAGGCCGTCCTTGGAGGAGAGCATGATCACCGGGATCGACTTGAACGCCGGGTTGTTCTTCACCAGGGCGCAGGTCTGATAGCCATCCAGGCGCGGCATCATGATGTCGACAAAGATAATGTGCGGGTGATGATCCACAATCCGAGCCAGGGCATCGAAACCGTCGATGGCCGTGATGACATCGCATCCCACATTCTTCAACAAGGTTTCGGCGGTGCGGCGGATCGTTTTCGAATCGTCGATCACCATCACTCTCAAGGCGTTGGAATGCTGTTCCATATCTGCTCTACCATCGCCACAGCGAATCGGTTTTCGGTGTGCACTGCCTGATGTTGCACAGGATGAGCGCCGCAAGCCTTGGAATTCAAGGGCTGCTGCGCCGTGGCAGTCTTTTTAGCACAGTCTCCGGGCGCAATCTATCGAGCAGCCTGCCAGGTGGTTTTTCCTTGACCCACAACAGCCGCAGCGCCACTCTGACGCCACTTTTATATGCCCTAATTTGCTAGAGGAAATCCCCCATGAGCGTTCGCGTCGGCATTGTCATGGACCCTATCGCCAGCATTTCCTATAAAAAGGACAGTTCGCTGGCCATGCTCCTGGCTGCCCAGGCCCGCGGCTGGAGCCTGTTCTATATGGAGCAGGGCGATCTGTATCAGGGCGACGGCGAGGCCCGCGCGCGCATGCGTCCGCTGCAAGTGTTCGCCAACCCTGATAGGTGGTTCGAGCTGCATGACGAAATCGATAGCCCCCTGAGCGACCTGGACGTGATCCTGATGCGCAAGGACCCGCCCTTCAATATGGAATTCGTCTATTCCACCTACCTGCTGGAGCAGGCCGAGCGCGCCGGCGTACTGATCGTCAACAAGCCGCAGAGCCTGCGCGACTGCAACGAAAAGCTGTTCGCCACGCTGTTCCCGCAGTGCACCCCGCCCACCGTCGTCAGCCGCCGCGCCGATGTGCTGCGTGAATTTGCCGACAAGCACGGTGATGTGATCTTCAAGCCGCTGGATGGCATGGGCGGCACGTCGATCTTCCGCCACAGCGCCGGCCACCCGAACCTGTCGGTGATTCTGGAAACCCTGACCGACCTGGGCACCCAGCAGATCATGGGCCAGGCCTACCTGCCCGCGATCAAGGATGGCGACAAGCGCATCCTGATGATCGACGGCGAGCCGGTCGATTACTGCCTGGCGCGTATCCCGGCGGCCGGCGAGACTCGCGGCAACCTGGCGGCCGGTGGTCGCGGTGAAGCGCGACCATTGTCAGACAAGGATCGCTGGATCGCTTCCCAGGTCGGCCCGACCCTGCGGGAAAAGGGCCTGCTGTTTGTAGGCCTAGACGTAATTGGTGAAAACCTCACCGAAATCAACGTCACCAGCCCAACCTGTATCCGCGAGATTGATAACGCATTTGGCACGAACATCGGCGAAATGTTGATGGCAGCGATTGAACGCAAGCTACAAGCCAAGTGACATAGAACAGCCGGACACCAACCAACATTGCGTTATCATGCGCCACCTGTGAAACGCGCGATGTTGGTTTTCTTGTCATGACACTCCCGTCCGAACTGCCTCCCGAACTCTCCCAACGCGGCGTGCGCCCGGCTGATCGGCTCGGATTTACCCTGTTTCTCGCGGCGTTGATCCACCTGGCCCTGATCCTGGGCGTGGGTTTCACCATGGTCGAACCCAAGCAGATCAGTAAAACCCTGGAAATCACCCTCGCCACGTTCAAGAGCGAAAAGAAGCCCGAGAAGGCAGACTTTCTCGCCCAGGACAACCAGCAAGGCAGCGGCACCCTCGACAAGAAAGCCGTGCCGAAGACCACCGAGTTGGCGCCGTTCCAGGACAACCAGGTCAACAAAGTCACGCCGCCCCCGGCCCCCAAGCCCGAGGTCAAGCAGGCCGCGCCCAAGGCTGCCGTGACCACCGTCGCGCCAAAACCGCAGAAGGCTCCGACCCAACGCGAGAAAACCAAGACCGAGCCGCAGCCCGAACCGGTGAAACCGGCGCCCACCTTTGACAGCTCGCAACTCTCCGACCAGATTTCCAGCCTCGAAGCCGAACTGGCCAACGAACAACAGCTGTACGCCAAGCGCCCGCGCATCTACCGCCTGAACGCGGCCTCCACCATGCGCGACAAAGGTGCCTGGTATAAGGACGAATGGCGCAAGAAGGTCGAGCGCATCGGTAACCTCAATTACCCGGATGAAGCCCGGCGCCAGCAGATTTATGGCAATTTGCGCTTATTGGTGTCGATCAACCGCGACGGAACGTTATATGAAGTCCAGGTGCTGGAGTCGTCCGGCCAGCCGCTGCTGGACCAGGCCGCCCAGCGCATCGTGCGCCTGGCTGCGCCCTTTGCCCCGTTTACCGGGGACCTGAACGACGTCGACCGCCTGGAAATTATCCGCACCTGGAAGTTTGCCAAGGGCGATCGCCTCTCCAGCAACTGATAACACCCACCCTGCGGCGGGCTTGCCACAACAGGCAACTCCAGCTTGTCAGTTCGCCGCTCCAACGCCACACTAGCGGACATGAAAAATGTCGACCCGACCTACCTCAAGCACCAATTCCTGATCGCCATGCCCCATATGGCCGACCCGAACTTTGCGCAGACCTTGACCTACATCGTCGAGCACACGGCCAATGGTGCCATGGGGCTGGTGGTGAATCGCCCACAAGAGCTCAACCTGGCCGATATCCTTGAGCAACTGCGCCCGGAGGTCGACCCACCGGCCCGCTGCCAAGGCGTGCCGATCTATACCGGCGGGCCGGTGCAGACCGATCGCGGCTTTGTATTGCACCCGAGCGGGCCGAAGTTCCAGGCCACGGTAGACCTCGAGGGGCTGTCGCTGTCGACGTCCCAGGACGTGCTGTTTGCCATTGCCGATGGCGTCGGCCCCGAGCAGAGCCTGATCACCCTCGGCTACGCCGGCTGGGAAGCCGGGCAACTGGAAGCCGAACTGGCCAGTAACGCCTGGCTGACCTGCCCGTACGACGCCGACATCCTGTTCAACACCGCCAGTGAGCTGCGCCTGGAAGCTGCCGCCGCCAAGCTGCGGGTCAACCTCAGCCTGCTCACCAGCCAGGCGGGGCACGCCTGATGGCCTTGCGTCTGATCCTCGGTTTTGACTACGGCACCAAACAGATCGGCGTTGCGGTCGGCCAGGTGATCACCGGCCAGGCCCGCGAGCTGTGCACCTTGAAAGCCCAGAATGGGGTGCCGGACTGGAACCAGGTCGAAGCCCTGATCAAGGAATGGAAACCCGACGCCGTCGTGGTTGGCCTGCCTTTGAACATGGACGGCACCCCCAGCGACATGTGCCTGCGCGCCGAGAAGTTCGCCCGCCGTCTTAACGGCCGCTACAACCTGCCTTTCTATACCCACGATGAACGCCTGACCACTTTCGAAGCCAAGGGTGAGCGACGTGACCGTGGCGGGCAAAAAGGCAGCTACCGCGACAACCCCGTGGACGCCATCGCCGCCGCCTTGCTGTTGCAGGGCTGGCTGGATGAAAACACCGCTTTATTTGAATCCTGACTGACGCGGCTTGCCGCGTCTTTTTACGTTTGAGCCCGGACCGTGCAGGCACCCCCGCCACGCAGGGCCTTGAAGGAGCCACCATGAGCCTGCCCAATCCCGCCGACCTGATCAGCCAGATGGCGATACGCCTCAAGGCCCATCTGGAACACCGTGCCATCAGCGAACCGCGCTTTATCGGCATTCGCACCGGCGGCGTATGGGTCGCCCAGGCACTGTTGAAGGAACTGGGCAGCGATTCGCCACTGGGCACCCTGGACGTGTCCTTCTACCGCGACGACTTCAGCCAGAACGGCCTGCACCCGCAGGTGCGTCCCTCGGCGCTGCCGTTCGAGATCGAAGGCCAGCATCTGGTGCTGATCGATGACGTACTGATGAGCGGCCGTACCATTCGCGCCGCCCTGAACGAACTATTCGACTATGGCCGCCCGGCCAGTGTGACCCTGGTCTGCCTGCTCGACCTGGACGCCGGCGAATTGCCGATCAGCCCCGATGTGGTCGGCGCCACCCTGTCGCTTTCAGCCCACCAGCGGGTAAAATTGTCCGGTCCCACGCCGCTCGAACTCGAACTGCAAGACCTTGCCCTTTAAACCGCCTTGTAAAGAGTCCCCGCGATGACGCCTCTCGATGCCAAGCGCCCGCTGCAGCTCAATGCTCAGGGCCAGTTGCAACACTTCTTGTCCCTAGACGGTTTGCCCCGCGAACTGCTCACCGAAATCCTCGACACCGCCGACTCGTTCCTCGAGGTCGGTGGCCGCGCGGTGAAGAAGGTCCCGCTGCTACGCGGCAAGACCATCTGCAATGTGTTCTTCGAGAACTCCACCCGCACCCGCACCACCTTTGAACTGGCGGCCCAGCGACTGTCGGCCGACGTGATCACGTTGAACGTGTCCACCTCGTCGGCGAGCAAGGGCGAGACCCTGCTCGACACCCTGCGCAACCTGGAAGCCATGGCCGCCGATATGTTCGTCGTGCGCCACGGCGACTCCGGTGCCGCGCACTTCATCGCCGAACACGTGTGCCCGCAGGTAGCGATCATCAACGGCGGTGACGGCCGTCACGCCCACCCGACCCAGGGCATGCTCGACATGCTCACCATCCGTCGGCACAAGGGCAGCTTTGAAAACCTCTCGGTAGCGATCGTCGGCGACATCCTGCACTCGCGGGTGGCGCGCTCGAACATGCTGGCCCTGAAGACCCTGGGTTGCCCGGATATCCGCGTGATCGCACCGAAAACCCTGCTGCCCGTGGGTATCGAGCAATATGGCGTGAAGGTCTACACCGACATGACCACCGGCCTCAAGGATGTGGACGTGGTGATCATGCTGCGCCTGCAACGCGAGCGCATGGCCGGTGGCCTGCTGCCCAGCGAAGGCGAGTTCTACCGCCTGTTCGGCCTGACCACCGCACGCCTGGCCGGCGCCAAGCCCGATGCGATCGTGATGCACCCGGGGCCGATCAACCGAGGGGTGGAGATTGAGTCGGCGGTGGCCGACGGTAACCAGTCGGTGATTCTCAACCAGGTCACCTATGGCATCGCCGTGCGCATGGCGGTGTTGTCCATGGCCATGAGCGGGCAAACCGCGCAACGTCAATTCGAGCAGGAGAAGGCCCAGTGAAGCTCAGCATTCTCGGCGCCCGAGTCATCGATCCAGCCAGTGGCCTGGATCAAGTTACCGATCTTCATCTGGAAGCCGGCAAGATCATCGCCATCGGTGCGGCGCCCAGCGGGTTCACCGCGGTCGAGACCATCGATGCCAAAGGCTTGGTGGCCGCGCCTGGCCTGGTTGACCTGAACGTCGCCCTGCGCGAGCCGGGTTACAGCCGCAAGGGCAACATTACCAGCGAAACCCGCGCCGCCGCTGCCGGTGGCGTGACCAGCCTGTGTTGCCCGCCGCACACCAAGCCGGTACTGGACACCTCGGCCGTGACCGAACTGATCCTCGACCGCGCCCGTGAGGCCGGTAATTGCAAAGTGTTTCCCATCGGCGCCCTGAGCAAGGGCCTGGAAGGTGAACAGCTCGCCGAGCTGATCGCCCTGCGTGACGCCGGTTGCGTGGCCTTCGGCAACGGGCTGGAGAGTTTTCGCAGCACTCGCACCTTGTGCCGCGCCCTGGAATACGCCGCGACCTTCGACCTGACCGTTATCTTCCACTCCCAGGACCGCGACCTGGCCGAAGGTGGACTGGCCCATGAGGGCGCCGTCGCCAGCTTCCTCGGCCTGCCGGGCATTCCGGAAACCGCTGAAACCGTCGCCCTGGCCCGCGACCTGTTGCTGGTGGAGCAAAGCGGTGTACGCGCGCACTTCAGCCAGCTGACCAGTGCTCGCGGCGTCGCCCTGATCGCCCAGGCCCAGGCCCGTGGCCTGCCAGTGACGGCGGATGTGGCGCTGTACCAGTTGATCCTGACGGACGAGGCGCTGATCGACTTCTCCAGCCTGTATCACGTGCAACCGCCGCTGCGTACCCGTGCCGACCGTGACGGTTTACGTGCCGCAGTGAAGTCTGGCGTGGTCTCGGCCATTTCCAGCCATCACCAACCCCACGAGCGCGATGCCAAGCTGGCGCCGTTTGGCGCAACAGAGCCGGGTATCAGCAGCGTAGAGTTGTTGCTGCCACTGGCGATGACCTTGGTGGAGGATGGCTTGCTGGACCTGCCGACACTGCTGGCACGCCTGAGCGCAGGCCCGGCCGAGGCCTTGCGCCTGCCGGCGGGTAAGTTGGCGGTAGGTGCCGCGGCAGACCTGGTGCTGTTTGATCCAGCCAGCTCGACGATTGCCGGCGAGCACTGGTTGTCCAAGGGTGAAAACTGCCCGTTCATCGGCCATAGCCTGCCGGCGACGGTACGCTACACCCTGGTGGATGGGCGGATCAGCTACCAGGCCTGAAGCGGGCACGGTCAATGTGGGAGGCAAGCCCCCTCCCACATTGAGTTCGCTATAAGGTCTGAGAAATCAGCGCCCGCCTCTTAGCTCGGCATTGCGGATCGAAATCTGCGTATTCAACGTCCAGAAGTCATACAGCACCCCCACCAGGAACAAACCTCCGGTCAGCAGGTAGATCAGGCCGGTGATCCATTTGCCCTGGTACATCCGGTGCACACCGAATACCCCGAGAAACGTCAACAGAATCCACGCCACGTTGTATTCGATCGGCCCGGCGGTAAAACGCAGGTCGGCCTCACGGTCCATGGCCGGGATGAGGAACAGGTCGATCAGCCAGCCAATACCGAGCAAGCCGAAGGTGAAAAACCAGATCGTGCCGGTCACCGGCTTGCCGTAATAGAAGCGGTGCGAGCCGGTAAACCCGAAAATCCAGAGCAGGTAACCGATCACCTTGCTGTGGGTGTCTTGCTGCGAACCAAGCTGTTGATAGGTGTTCATGGAGTACCTCTTTTGCCTTGATAGATAAATTTTTTCACTTTATTTGTGACTTTTTTACGGGCGCCCGACGTACGGCCAATGGTATCTTCCCTCCCCTGAAAGCCTTATGCCACCTGACTTGTGTAGGACAATTGCGGCGATTCGTCGCGTTTTTCCTGGATTTGACCCCAAGGTTCAGTCGACAAACGGCCTGAGAACGACACAAAAAGCTGTTATAAAGTTGCGCGCAAACCCATAAGAGCCACGCCTAATGCGACCATTTTTCAAGACATGGCTAACCATTTGCCTATTAATGCCACTGGCCGCCCACGCCACCAATCGTGAGCAACGACTTCCTAACGTAAACGGTTTCACCCCTAAAGTTCACAGCACACCAAGCACGGCCAAATCAGCCAAGCCTACTGTCAGCCGCCCGACTCAACTGAGCAAGGCCCACGGCAAAACCACCCCAGGCCTGATGGCAGCCAACACCAAACAAAGCAGCACCGTCCTCAGCCGCGCCGTCAACGTGCTCGGTACTCCTTATCGTTGGGGCGGCAGCAGCCCAAGTAAAGGGTTCGACTGCAGCGGTTTGGTGAAATATGCGTTTAACGACGTAGCGGCCGTGGATTTGCCGCGCACCTCCAACGCCATGGCCGCCGGCCACGGGCAAAAGGTTGAGCGCAAGGATTTGAAACCGGGCGACCTGTTGTTCTTCAAACTCAAGAGCCGCAAGGTCAACCACGTTGCCATCTACCTGGGCAACGACCGCTTTATCCACGCACCACGCCGTGGCAAGTCGGTCAGCATCGACACCCTGAAAAAGCCGTTCTGGGACAAGAACTACGTGATTGCCAAGCGGGTTCTGCCAAAAGAGCAGAACACCTTGCGGGTAGTCCAACGCTGATCCAAAGCTGGAATGCAGTAATAAATGTGGGAGGGGGCTTGCCCCCCCGATAGCAGAGTGTCAGTCGACATCAAAGTGACTGATCCACCGCTATCGGGGGCAAGCCCCCTCCCACATTTGATTTGTACTGTCCACAAGCCCTCAGATATCCCCAGGTACCCTCGCCTTCTCCCGCGCCTCTTCCCGGCTGATCACGCCTTGCGTGACCAACGCCTTCAAACTCATATCCAAGGTTTTCATCCCCAACGCTGCACCGGTCTGAATCGCCGAGACCATCTGCGCCACCTTGTCTTCGCGGATCAAGTTACGGATGGCTGGCGTGCCCAACATGATTTCATGGGCGGCCACCCGCCCACCGCCGAGCTTCTTGACCAACACCTGTGACACCACCGCTTGCAGCGACTCAGACAGCATGGTGCGGACCATGGCCTTTTCCCCCGCCGGGAACACGTCCACCAGCCTGTCCACGGTCTTTGCCGCCGAGGTGGTGTGCAGGGTGCCAAAGACCAGGTGGCCGGTCTCAGCGGCCGTCAGCGCCAGGCGAATGGTTTCCAGGTCGCGCAATTCGCCCACAAGGATCACATCAGGGTCTTCCCGCAGGGCCGAACGCAGGGCGGTGGAAAAACTGTGGGTGTCGCGGTGGACCTGACGCTGGTTGATCAGGGCCATTTTCGGCGTATGGATAAACTCGACAGGGTCTTCGAGGGTGAGGATGTGCTGGCGCCGATGCTGATTGAGGTAGTCGATCATCGCCGCCAGGGTGGTGGACTTGCCGGAGCCGGTGGGTCCGGTCACCAGTACCAGGCCGCGCGGCAACTGGGCAATACGCTGGAACACCTCCCCCAGGCCAAGGGCTTCCAAGCTCTGGACCTCGGCTGCAAGCGTGCGAAACACCGCCCCCATACCGCGCGCCTGCTGAAATACATTGACCCGGAACCGCGCCACACCGGGCAGTTCGAAGGCAAAATCCGTTTCAAGAGATGTTTCGAAATCCTTTTGTTGGTATTGGTTGAGCAAAGGGCTCAATAAGTTAGCCACTTGGGCAGGTGCCAGCACCGGCCAATCCAACGGCCATACCTCACCGTCCACCCGCAGCATCGGCGCCAGGCCAGCCGACAGATGCAGGTCGGAGGCGCCCTGGCGTACGCTGTGCGCCAGTAATTCAGTGATATCCATAGGGCTTTCCATTTCCAGTAGAATGCCGCGGACTCCATATCCACGGGCGCATCTTGAATGTCGACGATAGCAGACAACATCGGCCTGGTTAGCGAGCGGATCCGCGCCGCAGCCAACGCCGTGCAACGTGACGCAAACAGCATCCACCTGCTGGCCGTGAGCAAGACCAAACCCGCGCAAGCCGTGCGCGAAGCCTATGCCGCCGGCATGCGCGACTTCGGTGAGAACTACCTGCAGGAAGCATTGGGCAAACAGGCCGAATTAACCGACCTGCCCTTGAGTTGGCACTTCATCGGCCCCATTCAATCGAACAAGACTCGTGCGATCGCCGAGAATTTCGCTTGGGTGCATTCCGTGGACCGCCTGAAAATCGCACAACGCCTCTCCGAACAACGCCCGGCTGACCTGCCGCCACTGAATATCTGCATCCAGGTCAACGTCAGTGGCGAGGCCAGCAAATCCGGCTGTACGCCCGCCGACCTGCCGGCCCTGGCCAACGCCATCAGCGCCCTGCCGCGCTTGAAGCTGCGCGGCCTGATGGCGATCCCCGAGCCGACGGAAGATCGAACCGCTCAAGATGCAGCGTTCGCCACCGTGCGTGACCTGCAAGCCAGCCTGAACCTGCCGCTGGACACACTTTCCATGGGCATGAGCCATGACCTTGAGTCGGCCATCGCCCAAGGTGCCACCTGGGTGCGGATCGGCACCGCCCTGTTTGGCGCCCGCGATTATGGCCAGCCGTGAAATGGCTGATCTCCCACTGAATAAGGACCTGTCATGAGCAACACGCGTATTGCCTTTATCGGCGCCGGTAACATGGCGGCCAGCCTGATTGGCGGCCTGCGGGCCAAGGGCCTGCAAGCCCAACAGATTCGCGCCAGCGACCCGGGCGCCGAGACCCGCGCCCGCGTCAGCGCCGAGCACGGTATCGACACGTTCGCCGACAACGCCGAGGCCATCCAGGGCGTCGACGTGGTCGTGCTGGCGGTCAAGCCGCAGGCCATGAAGGCCGTGTGCGAAAGCCTGCGCCCAAGCCTGCAACCCCATCAACTGGTGGTGTCCATCGCCGCCGGCATCACTTGCGCCAGCATGAACAACTGGCTCGGCGCCCAGCCGATCGTACGCTGCATGCCCAACACCCCGGCGCTGCTGCGCAAGGGTGTGAGCGGTTTGTACGCCACGTCCGAAGTGACCGCCCAACAGCGCGACCAGGCCCAGGAACTGCTGTCCGCCGTGGGCATCGCCTTGTGGCTGGAACAGGAACAGCAACTGGATGCGGTCACCGCCGTGTCCGGCAGCGGTCCGGCGTACTTTTTCCTGCTGATCGAAGCCATGACCGCCGCCGGCGTGAAATTGGGCCTGCCCCAGGAAGTCGCCAAGCAACTGGCCGAGCAAACCGCCCTGGGCGCCGCGCAGATGGCCGTGACCAGCGAAGTGGATGCCGCCGAGCTGCGCCGTCGCGTGACCTCCCCAGGCGGCACCACGCAAGCCGCTATCGAATCGTTCCAGGCCGGGGGGTTTGAAGCCCTGGTGGAAAAAGCTCTCGGCGCCGCTGCGCACCGTTCGGCTGAAATGGCCGAACAACTGGGCCAATAGTCGTCCCTTACAAAGGAATAAATGATGCTTGGACTCAATGACGCTGTGATCTTCATCATCCAGACCCTGGGCAGCCTGTACCTGCTGGTCGTGCTGATGCGTTTTATCCTGCAACTGGTGCGGGCGAACTTCTACAACCCGCTGTGCCAATTCGTGGTGAAGGCCACGCAACCACTGCTCAAGCCCCTGCGCCGGGTGGTCCCGAGCATGTTCGGCCTGGACATGTCCTCGTTGGTGCTGGCGCTGCTGCTGCAGATCCTGCTGTTTGCGGTCATCCTGATGCTCAAGGGCTACTTGCCCAAAACCTTGCTGTTGCTGCCGTGGGCACTGATTGGCGTGTTCTCGCTGTTCTTGAAGATCCTGTTCTGGTCGATGATCATCAGCGTGATTCTGTCGTGGGTGGCACCGGGCAGCCGCAGCCCGGGGGCTGAGCTGGTGGCGCAGATCACTGAGCCGGTGCTGGCGCCGTTCCGTCGTTTGATTCCCAACCTGGGTGGCCTGGATATCTCGCCGATTTTCGCGTTCATTGCGATCCAGCTCCTGCAAAGCTGGGCGATTCCATACTTGGCGGACTTCGTCGCCATGCCGCCGCTGTTGTTTGGCCTGATCTGATCCTCCCTCGGATGATCGTTCTCACGCCCTGCGCGAGAACGATCTCCCACTCCCCTCCGGCCTTTGCTTGCCGCTGGGTGCAGCGGTCTTTAGACTTACGCCTCATTTAAACGAGAGCAGGGTCGATGCCAACTGCCTTCCCCCCCGATTCTGTTGGACTGGTCGTGCCCCAAGTGGCGCACTTCAGCGAACCGCTGGCCCTGGCCTGCGGCCGTTCGCTGCCTGCCTATGACCTGATCTATGAAACCTACGGGCAACTGAACGCCACGGCGAGCAACGCCGTGCTGATTTGTCACGCCTTGTCCGGCCATCATCACGCCGCCGGCTTCCACAGTGCCGACGAGCGCAAGCCGGGCTGGTGGGACAGCTGCATCGGCCCCGGCAAGCCCATCGATACCAACAAGTTCTTCGTGGTCAGCCTGAATAACCTCGGCGGCTGCAACGGCTCCACCGGCCCCAGCAGCCTCAACCCGGAAACCGGCAAGCCGTTCGGCGCGGACTTCCCGGTGCTGACCGTGGAAGACTGGGTCCACAGCCAGGCCCGCCTGGCCGACCTGCTGGGCATCCAGCAATGGGCCGCCGTGATCGGCGGCAGCCTGGGCGGCATGCAGGCGCTGCAATGGACCATCACCTACCCGGATCGCGTGCGCCATTGCCTGGCGATCGCCTCGGCGCCCAAGTTGTCGGCGCAGAACATCGCCTTCAACGAAGTGGCCCGCCAGGCGATCCTGACCGACCCCGATTTTCACGGCGGTTCGTTCCAGGAAGCGGGCGTGATCCCCAAGCGTGGGCTGATGCTGGCGCGGATGGTCGGGCATATCACTTATCTGTCCGATGATTCCATGGGCGAAAAATTCGGCCGTGGCCTCAAGAGCGAGAAGCTCAACTACGACTTCCACAGCGTCGAATTCCAGGTGGAGAGCTACCTGCGTTATCAGGGCGAGGAGTTCTCCGGGCGTTTCGATGCCAACACCTACCTGCTGATGACCAAGGCCTTGGACTATTTCGACCCGGCGGCGAACTTCAACGATGACCTGGCGAAAACCTTCGAAGGTGCCAAGGCCAAATTCTGCGTGATGTCGTTCACCACCGACTGGCGCTTCTCGCCTGCCCGCTCGCGGGAACTGGTGGATGCCTTGATGGCAGCGAAGAAAGACGTCTGCTACCTGGAAATCGATGCTCCGCAAGGCCACGACGCCTTCCTGATCCCGATCCCTCGTTATCTGCAGGCGTTCAGGAACTACATGAACCGCATTACTCTGTGAGAACGCCATGAGAGCCGACCTGGAAATCATCCAAGACTGGATACCCGCCGGCAGCCGTGTGCTCGACCTTGGCTGCGGCGATGGCGAACTGCTGAGCTGGCTGCGCGACAACAAGCAGGTCACCGGCTACGGCCTGGAAAATGACCCGGACAACATCGCCCAGTGCGTGGCCAAGGGCATCAACGTGATCGAGCAGGACCTGGACAAGGGCCTGGGCAACTTTGCCAGCAACAGCTTCGACGTCGTCGTGATGACACAGGCCCTGCAAGCGGTGCATTACCCGGACCGCATCCTCGACGAGATGCTGCGCGTCGGCCGCCAGTGCATCATCACCTTCCCCAACTTCGGGCACTGGCGCTGCCGCTGGTACCTGGCCACCAAGGGCCGCATGCCGGTATCGGATTTCCTGCCTTACACTTGGTACAACACGCCGAACATCCACTTCTGCACGTTCGAAGACTTCGAAGCGCTGTGCGGCGAACGCAAAGCCAAGGTGATCAACCGCCTTGCCGTCGATCAACAGCATCGCCACGGCTGGGCGAGTAAGCTATGGCCTAATTTGTTGGGTGAGATTGGGATTTACCGGGTCAGCAGTCCTGGTCTGACGGACCATAAGATTGCCGTCTAACTATTTTTAAGGAGGACGATCATGAGTCGCCTGGCTGTTTTTCTACTCACCGCGTGCCTGGGCGTCAGCGCCATGGCCGCCGACCCTATCGACAGTAAACGCCAGAAAGAATTTGGCGATATCACCGTACACTACAACACCTTCACCTCCAGCTTCCTGCAGCCCGACACGGCCCAGGCGGTTGGCGTGGTACGCAGCAAAAACAAGGGGCTGATCAACGTGACCGTGATCAAGGGCGTGACGCCCGTGGCCGCGCAAGTCACCGGTACGGTCAAAGACCTGAGCGGCAGGAGCGAAATCCTGACGTTCAAGCAGATTACCGAGAAAGGTGCGATCTATTACCTCGCGCCCTACAACGTGCCGCAACAAGAAATGCGGGTTTTCACCATCAACGTTGAAACCGGCGGCAAGGCCCATGGTTTCCAATTCAACCAGGAACTGTTTCCGGCGGACTGATGAACCTGACTCAACTCGTGCTGGCCAGCCATAACGCCGGCAAACTCAAAGAACTCCAGGCCATGCTCGGCGAATCCGTGCAACTGCGCTCGATCGGTGAGTTCAGCCAGGTGGAACCGGAAGAAACTGGCCTGTCGTTCGTCGAGAACGCCATCCTCAAGGCGCGCAATGCTGCACGCATCTCGGGCCTGCCGGCGTTGGCCGATGATTCGGGCCTGGCGGTGGACTTCCTCGGCGGCGCTCCGGGTATCTATTCCGCGCGCTATGCCGACGGCAAGGGTGACGCGGCCAACAACGCCAAGCTGCTGGACGCCCTCAAGGAAGTACCGGACGCCGAGCGTGGCGCGCAGTTCGTCTGCGTGCTGGCCCTGGTGCGGCACGCCGATGACCCGCTGCCGATCCTTTGCGAAGGCCTGTGGCACGGGCGCATCCTGCATGCGGCCAGCGGCGAGCATGGGTTTGGTTACGACCCGCTGTTCTGGGTGCCGGAGCGCAATGTCTCCAGCGCCGAACTGAGCCCGGCCGACAAAAACCAGATCAGCCACCGCGCCCGCGCCATGGCTTTGCTGCGCCAGCGCCTGGGCTTGAAATGACCCAGAACACCTCCGCGCAGCCGCTGATCCACGGCGGCGCGCAAACACCAAGGGCGGCGTTGCCGGTGCTGCCGCCCCTGGCGCTGTATATCCACATCCCGTGGTGCGTGCGCAAATGCCCTTATTGCGACTTCAACTCCCACACCGCCAGCCCCGTGTTGCCGGAAGAAGAGTACGTCGACGCGCTGCTGGCCGACCTCGATCAGGACCTGCACGCGGTGTACGGCCGTGAACTGAGTTCGATCTTCTTCGGCGGTGGCACCCCGAGCCTGTTCAGCGCCGCCGCGCTGGGTCGCCTGCTCAAGGGGGTTGAAGCACGCATCCCGTTTGCCGACGACATCGAGATCACCCTGGAAGCCAACCCCGGAACGTTCGAGCAAGAGAAGTTCGTGGCTTACCGCAAGCTGGGGATCAATCGCCTGTCCATCGGCATCCAGAGCTTCCAGCAGGAAAAACTCGCAGCCCTGGGCCGCATCCACAACGGCGATGAAGCCATGCGCGCCGCCGGCATGGCGCGCCAGGCCGGGTTCGACAACTTCAACCTGGACCTGATGCACGGTTTGCCCGATCAGTCCCTGGATGACGCCTTGGGCGACCTGCGCCAGGCCATCGCGCTCAAGCCGACCCATTTGTCGTGGTACCAGCTGACCCTGGAGCCCAACACCGTCTTCTGGAACCAGCCGCCGACGCTACCGGAAGACGATACCTTGTGGGATATCCAGGAAGCCGGCCAGGCGCTGCTGGCCGAACACGGTTACGCGCAATATGAAGTCTCAGCCTATGCGCAACCGGGGCGTGCGGCGCGACATAACCTCAACTACTGGAGCTTTGGTGACTTTATCGGCATCGGTGCCGGCGCCCACGGCAAGCTCAGCCACCCGAATGGACGCATCGTGCGTACCTGGAAGACCCGCGCGCCGAAGGACTACCTCAACCCGGCCAAAAGCTTTCAGGCTGGCGCGAAGGAACTGACCAACGAAGAATTGCCGTTCGAGTTCCTGATGAACGCCCTGCGCCTCACCGAAGGCGTCGAGGCCAAGCTCTATGCCGAGCGCACCGGCCTCGACCTGGCCAGCCTCGATGAGGCCCGGCGCGAGGCAGAACAAAGTGGCTTAATGCAGGTCGAACCGTCACGCCTGGTGGCCACCGACCGCGGGCAACTCTTTCTCAATGACCTGTTGCAGAAGTTTTTGAGCTGATCGCTCTTAAGGAAATCGAATGGATTTGGTACTCGACCTGCTCGCCACCGTATCCCGCTGGAGCCGCAGCAACCTGTCGGAAATATCCCTGGCCCTCGTCGGCTGCCTGTTGGTGCTGTTCGGCGCGGACATCAAGGGCTGGGTTGAAGCCCGCCTGGGCAGCATCGCCGGCGCGTTGCGCGTACCGTTGATGGCCCTGCTGTGCATGATCGGCAGCGGCGCGGCGCTGATCTACGCCACGCCGTGGATTGTGCGAGGGTTGAGCCAGTTCAATAACTACAGCCTGGCGCCGGTGCTGGTGGTGGTGCTGGTGTTGATTGGCGTCGTCGCTGATCGCCGCTGATTCCATACCCAACACAGATACAAATGTGGGAGGGGGCTTGCCCCCGATAGCAGAATATCAGTCAACCACTCTATGACTGACCCACCGCTATCGGGGGCAAGCCCCCTCCCACATTTTGACCGCATTCCAAGTGACCGGCTGATCAGTCCACTTTCTCGAACTTCAAATCCCAAACCCCATGCCCCAGCCGCTCGCCGCGGCGTTCGAACTTGGTGATCGGGCGTTCGGCCGGGCGCGGTACGCATTTGCCGTCTTCGGCCAGGTTGCGGTAGCCGGGGGCGACGTTCATCACTTCCAGCATGTATTCCGCGTAGGGTTCCCAGTCGGTGGCCATGTGCAGGATGCCGCCGACTTTCAACTTGCTACGCACCAACTCGGCGAAGGAGGCCTGGACGATACGGCGCTTGTGGTGACGGCTTTTGTGCCACGGATCAGGGAAAAACAGCATCAGGCGGTCAAGGCTGTTGTCGGCGATGCAGCGGTTGAGCACCTCGATCGCGTCGCAGTCATACACCCGCAGGTTGGTCAGGCCCTGGGTGAGCACGCCGTTGAGCAGCGCGCCGACACCGGGCCGGTGCACTTCCACACCAATGAAATCCTGTTCGGGCGAGGCCGCGGCCATTTCCAACAGGGAGTGGCCCATGCCGAAACCGATTTCCAGGGAACGTGGGGCCGAGCGACCGAACACCTGGTCGTAATCCACCGGCGCGTCGGCCAGGGGCAGGACGAACAGCGGCGTGCCCTGTTCCAGCCCCTTTTGCTGGCCTTCGGTCATGCGACCGGCGCGCATCACAAAACTCTTGATACGGCGGTGCTTGGACTCGTCGCCTGCGTCCACGGTGTTCGGCGTTTCGTTTGATTCAGTCATCAATGGCTCTTACTTGATCAGACCATCCAGCGGCGAGGAGGCGCTGGCGTAGAGTTTTTTCGGCATGCGCCCGGCAAGGTAGGCCAGGCGGCCCGCGACGATCGCGTGTTTCATGGCTTCTGCCATCATGATCGGTTGCTGGGCATTGGCGATGGCAGAGTTCATCAGCACCGCTTCGCAGCCCAGTTCCATGGCGATGGTGGCGTCGGAGGCAGTGCCTACACCCGCGTCCACCAGCACCGGAATCTTGGCTTCTTCGAGGATGATCTGCAGGTTATACGGGTTGCAGATCCCCAGGCCCGTGCCTATCAGGCCAGCCAGTGGCATCACGGCGATGCAGCCGATTTCGGCCAGTTGGCGGGCGATGATCGGGTCGTCGCTGGTGTAGACCATCACGTCGAAACCTTCCTTGACCAGGGTTTCGGCGGCCTTGAGGGTTTCGATCACGTTGGGGAACAGGGTTTTCTGGTCGGCAAGTACTTCCAGCTTCACCAGATTGTGACCGTCGAGCAGCTCACGAGCCAGGCGGCAGGTGCGCACGGCTTCGATGGCGTCGTAGCAACCGGCGGTATTCGGCAGGATGGTGTAGCGGTCTGGCGGCAGGATATCCAGCAGGTTCGGTTCGCCCGGGTTCTGGCCGATGTTGGTACGGCGCACGGCCACGGTCACGATCTCGGCGCCCGAGGCTTCGATGGCCAGGCGGGTTTCTTCCATGTCGCGGTACTTGCCGGTGCCGACCAGCAGACGGGACTGGTAGGTGCGGCCGGCCAGGACGAAGGGCTTGTCGCTACGAACGATGCTCATGGGAAATCCTCGAAATGGGGTGAGGTTCTGCAGAATCCGGGGTGGCGCGCCTGGACGCCGGACGACTAGCCGCCGCCGATGGCGTGCACCACTTCGACCTGGTCACCTTCGGTGAGCGCGGTCTCGGCGTGCTGGCTACGCGGGACGATATCCTGGTTGAGCTCCACTGCGACGCGACGCCCGGTCAGGTCCAGGCGGGTCAGCAGGGCCGCAACGGATTCACCGTCGGGCAGTTCAAAAGATTCGCCGTTCAACTGAATGCGCATGCCACGGGCCGCCATCGTTTTTAGGGGCCAGCATTCTAGCCCGATTGAGGTTGCTGGCCCAAGTCCTCCGGTCAGCGAAAGCTTTAATCAGCCTGCAGGCGCCATGCCGCCAGGCCGAGGAAGAACCAGCCCAGCAGGAACGCGAGCCCGCCAAATGGCGTGATGATGCCCAGCTTGCTGATGCCAGTCAGGGTCAGCACATACAGGCTGCCGGAGAACAGCAGAATACCGACGGTAAACGAGAGACCCGCCCAGTTGACCAGCCGGCCAGGCATATGCGCGGCCAGCAGCGCGACGCCGAACAGCGCCAGGGCGTGCACCAACTGGTAGGTGACGCCGGTGTGGAAGATTGCCAGGTACTCGGCGCTCAGGCGGTTTTTCAGGCCATGGGCGGCGAATGCACCGAGGGCGACGCCGGTGAAGCCGAAAAAGGCAGCCAACATCAGAAAGCCACGCAGCATGAGGAACTCCAGTCAGACTCATTGGGCAGGGTCTGTATAATGGCCCGCTCAACGGGTTCGGCCAAGCCATCTCTATGCTGCGTGTCCTCTTCAATCGTTTTCTCAAAGTCGTGAAATGGTTTGCCATCGGCAGCGTTTTGCTGGTGCTGCTATTCCGTTTCGTGCCGCCACCGTTCACGGCGTTGATGGTGGAACGCAAGGTTGAATCCTGGTTCGACGGCGAACCCATTGACCTGCAGCGCACCTGGGTGCCCTGGGACCAGATCTCCGATGACCTCAAGGTCGCGGTGATGGCCGGTGAAGACCAGCGCTTCCCGCAGCATTGGGGCTTCGATTTCGGCGCGATCCAGGCGGCGCTCCTGCACAACGAGCGCGGCGGTTCGATTCGCGGCGCCAGTACGCTGAGCCAGCAGGTGTCGAAAAACCTGTTCCTGTGGGCAGGCCGCAGTTATTTGCGCAAGGGCCTGGAGGCCTGGTTTACCGGGCTGATCGAGGTGCTGTGGCCCAAGGAGCGGATTCTTGAGGTGTACCTCAACAGCGTGGAGTGGGATGAGGGCGTGTTTGGCGCGGAAGCGGCGGCGCAGCATCACTTCGGCGTAAGTGCCAAGGGGCTGTCCCGACAGCAAGCCAGCTATCTGGCGGCGGTACTGCCTAACCCACGGGTGTGGAGCGCAAGCCATCCGACCGCCTATGTGGCGCGACGGGCCGCATGGATTCGCCAGCAGATGAGCCAGTTGGGTGGGGATGGTTATCTGGTGGAGCTGAACAATTCGCGCAAGGCGCCTTGGTCCGACTGAGACAACACAAAACAAATGTGGGAGGGGGCAAGCCCCCTCCCACATTTTTAAGCCGCGATCGACAGCTTCAGCTTATTCATCGCGCTTTTCTCAAGCTGACGAATCCGCTCGGCCGACACGTTGTACTTCTGCGCCAGGTCGTGCAGCGTGGCTTTTTCTTCCGCCAGCCAGCGCTGGTAGAGGATGTCACGGCTGCGGTCGTCCAGCACTTCCAGCGCTTCGTGCAGGTTGTGGTTGGAATTGTCGCTCCAATCAGCGTCTTCCAGTTGACGCGCCGGGTCGTACCGGTGGTCTTCCAGGTAGTTGGCTGGCGATTGGAACGCGCTGTCGTCGTCCGCTTCGGCGGCCGGGTCGAAGGCCATGTCATGGCCGGTCAGGCGGCTTTCCATCTCACGTACTTCACGGGGCTCCACGCCAAGGCTTTCGGCCACGCGGTGGACTTCCTCGTTGTTCAGCCACGCCAGGCGTTTCTTCTGGCTGCGCAGGTTGAAGAACAGCTTGCGCTGGGCCTTGGTGGTCGCGACTTTCACGATGCGCCAGTTGCGCAGGATGAATTCGTGGATTTCCGCCTTGATCCAGTGCACGGCAAACGACACCAGGCGCACACCCATCTCCGGGTTGAAGCGCTTTACAGCCTTCATCAGGCCGACGTTGCCTTCCTGGATCAGGTCAGCCTGGGCCAGGCCGTAGCCACTGTAGCTACGGGCGATATGTACGACAAAACGCAGGTGGGCGAGCACCATCTGCCGAGCCGCCCCCAAATCCTGCTCATAGTAGAGACTCTCGGCCAGTTCACGCTCCTGCTCCGGTGTCAGCAATGGAATGCTGTTCACCGTGTGCACATAAGCCTCCAGGTTCGCACCTGGGACCAAAGCATAAGCAGGTTGCAAAGAAGTGGTCATACGAAAAAACCTCCGACTCACATAACTCGTGCAGTTCAGCACTGCGAAAATTGACCGGGAACCGTAGGACAAGTTCCCTAAACTACTGATACGGCCAATACAAACGAAACCACATTACCCTGACATTAACTACTTCGGTGCCAGCTCACGTAAATGCCGTGCGACCGCAATCCACGCACCGATATACCCCAACAATACCGCGCCAAGCAAGAGCGACAGACCGTCGGCAACCGGCACGCCCGCCAGGGCGAAATCACTGCCGTACAAGCCGGCAAGCCCGACCACCGCGTCATTCAGCCAGTCAAGGCCAAACGCCAGGACACCCCAGGACAAGATCCCCGCACCAAAGCCATAAAGCGCGCCCATGTACAGAAAGGGACGACGCACATAGCTGTCCGTGCCGCCGACCAGTTTAATCACTTCTATCTCGGTGCGACGGTTTTCAATATGAAGACGAATGGTATTACCTATCACCAAAAGTAATGCAGACACCAACAACACCGTCAGGCCGAACACAAAGCGGTCGCCCAGCTTGAGAATCGCGGCCAGGCGCTCTACCCAGACTAGATCAAGTTGCGCCTGTTGCACCTTGGGCATCTCTGCGAGTTTTTGTCGCAGCGCTTCAAGGGCAGGCTTGTCGACTTCATTCGGCGTCACCAGCACCACGCCCGGCAGCGGGTTCTGCGGCAGTTCCTTGAGCGCCTCACCTAATCCGGACTGCTGCTGGAACTCTTCAAGGGCCTGATCGCGACTGATGTACTCGGCATCCGCCACGCCCGGCAGGTTCTTGATGTCATCACGCAGAGCCTCTCCCTCCTTGGCGCTGGCATCCAGGTTCAGGTACAGCGAAATCTGCGCCGCACGCTGCCAGGAACCGCCCAGGCGCTCCACATTATTGAGCAACAGCGACAAGCCCATCGGCAGGCTCAAGGCCACGGCCATCACCAAACAGGTGAAAAAGCTGCCGATGGGTTGCTTGCCCAGGCGACGCAGGCTGTCCAGCAGGCTGGCGCGATGGCTTTCGATCCAGGCGCGCAACAGGGTGCTGAAGTCCGGGCCGTCGTCTTCGTCGTGTTTTTTCTTTTTCGGCTGCGGGTCGGCTGCCTTTGGCGCCACACGCTCGGAAACCTTGGGGCTGCGGGTCGCACTCATACGCCAGCCTCCCCGTCGCCGATCAGGCGCCCGCGTTGCAGCGTGAGCATGCGATGGCGCATGCGCGCGATCAACGCCAGGTCGTGACTGGCGATCAATACGCTGGTGCCCAGGCGATTAATGTCTTCAAACACCCCCATGATCTCGGCGGCCAGGCGCGGGTCGAGGTTACCGGTGGGTTCGTCCGCCAACAGCAGGGCCGGGCGATGGACGATGGCGCGGGCGATGCCGACGCGCTGTTGCTGGCCTGTGGACAGGTCACCCGGGTAGAGGTCGGTCTTGTCGGACAGCGCCACGCGCTCCAGGGCCGAATCCACGCGCTTGACGATCTCGGCCTTGGACAACCCGAGGATCTGCAATGGCAAGGCAATGTTATTGAACACCGTGCGATCGAACAGTAACTGGTGGTTCTGGAATACCACGCCGATCTGGCGGCGCAGGAACGGAATCTGCGCATTGCTGATGGTGGCCAGGTCCTGCCCGGCCAGCAGCAGCTTGCCGGTAGTCGGGCGCTCCATGGCCAGCAGCAGGCGCAACAATGTACTTTTACCGGCGCCCGAATGGCCGGTCACAAACAAGAATTCGCCGCGACGCACTCGAAAGCTCAGCTCATGCAAGCCGACATGCCCGTTGGCATAGCGTTTACCGACCTGTTCGAATCGAATCATGAACGCTCCCGCTCGGCAAACAGTGCCTGGACAAAGGGTTCGGCTTCAAAGGTGCGTAGGTCGTCGATGCCTTCACCAACGCCGATGTAACGAATCGGTAACCCGAACTGCTTGGCCAGGGCGAAGATCACCCCCCCCTTGGCCGTGCCGTCGAGCTTAGTCAATGCCAGGCCGGTCAGTTGTACCGTCTGGTTGAATTGTTTGGCCTGACTGATGGCGTTCTGCCCAGTGCCGGCGTCCAACACCAGCAACACCTCATGCGGCGCGTCGGCATCGAGCTTGCCGATCACACGGCGGACTTTCTTCAGCTCTTCCATCAAATTGTCTTTGGTGTGCAAGCGACCGGCGGTGTCGGCGATCAGCACGTCAATATTGCGCGCCTTGGCGGCTTGCACGGCATCGAAGATCACCGAGGCCGAATCGGCACCGGTGTGCTGGGCGATCACCGGGATCTTGTTGCGCTCACCCCAGACCTGCAATTGCTCCACAGCAGCGGCGCGGAAGGTGTCGCCAGCGGCGAGCATGACTTTCTTGCCTTCCAGTTGCAGCTTCTTGGCCAGCTTACCGATGGTGGTGGTCTTGCCGGCGCCGTTGACGCCCACGACCAGGATCACGAAAGGTTTCTTCGGGGTAATCACCAGCGGCGCTTCCACCGGCTTGAGCATCGCGGCCAGCTCGGCTTGCAGGGACTTGTACAGTGCGTCCGCGTCGGTCAACTGCTTGCGCGCGACCTTCTGGGTCAGGCTCTGGATGATCACGGCGGTGGCTTCAACGCCCACGTCCGCCGTCAGCAGGCGAGTCTCGATGTCTTCGAGCAGTTCGTCATCGATGGTCTTCCTGCCCAGGAACAAGCTGGCCATGCCTTCGCCGATGCTGGCGCTGGTCTTGCTCAGGCCTTGCTTGAGGCGGGCGAAGAAACCGGTCTTGCTGGTTTCGACGGCAGCGGCCGGCTCGGGCTCGACGGGGACCGGCTCAACCACGGGCGCGACAACCGCAACGGGCGCCGGCTCGATCACGGCCAGAGGCGCAGGGGCTTCGAACACAACAGGAGCCGGCTCGATAACCACCGGAATCGGTGGCGTCACATGCTCGGCCTGCACATCGTCAACCAACGCCACGGGCTCTTCGGCCACCGGCAGCTCCGGCCACGGCTTATGCTCGGGCTCAGGTTCCGGCACCACGTCGGCCACCGGCTGCAACACCGGCTCAGCCATCGGCAGCACCACCGGCGCCGGGGCTTGGGCAACCGGTTCGGCTTCTACTATAGGAGCGGGGATCGGCTCAGCTTGAACCTGTGGCTGTTCGACGACGGTTTCCTGCGGCTTTTTGCGCAGCCATCCGAACAGGCCTTTTTTCTCGCCAGCCGCAGCTGGGGTCTTCTTGTCGTCGTTGGAACCAAACATGGAGACGGCTATCTCAAGGTAGCGACGCGCCAAGGGGCACATCGGTAAATAAAATTCGATGCGTAACAGACTGTTTTTTAGCCAGCTCGTTCATGCGCAACATTTTGTAAGGCCTAAATAGGGCCTCAACAAGACAGCCACAGTGGCCGTCCCTTAGTCGGATCAGTATCCTAGCACCTCCTCGCCCGCCGACGCTAAGACCAAGCGGGCAGCCCAACAGGTTTAAAAACGAATGAATGCTCTAGCCCGCCGCGCTGCAGGCCTGCTGCTCAGCACAGTTTGTCTGCCCCTCTCAGCCTTGGCTGCCGACCCACAACCCACCCATGAATTCACCTTGGATAACGGCCTCAAGGTCGTGGTGCGCGAAGACCATCGCGCGCCGGTGGTGGTTTCGCAGGTCTGGTACAAGGTCGGTTCGAGCTACGAAACCCCAGGCCAGACCGGTTTGTCCCACGCTCTGGAACATATGATGTTCAAAGGCAGCGCCAAGGTCGGCCCCGGCGAAGCCTCGCTGATCCTGCGCGACCTGGGCGCCGAAGAAAATGCCTTCACCAGCGATGACTACACCGCTTATTACCAGGTACTGGCCCGCGACCGCCTGGGCGTCGCTTTCGAGCTGGAGGCCGACCGCATGGCCAGCCTGCGCCTGCCGGCCGACGAGTTCAGCCGCGAAATCGAGGTCATCAAGGAAGAGCGCCGCCTGCGCACTGACGATAACCCGATGTCCAAGGCCTTCGAGCGCTTCAAGGCCATGGCCTACCCCGCCAGTGGCTACCACACGCCGACCATCGGCTGGATGGCCGACCTCGACCGCATGAAGGTCGAGGAACTGCGCCACTGGTACCAGTCCTGGTATGTGCCGAACAACGCCACGCTGGTAGTGGTGGGCGATGTCACCCCGGATGAGGTAAAAAACCTGGCCCAGCGCTACTTCGGCCCTATCCCCAAGCGTGACGTACCGCCCGCCAAGATCCCGATGGAGCTGGCCGAGCCCGGCGAGCGCCTGCTGACGATGCACGTGCAGACCCAATTGCCGAGTGTGATCCTGGGCTTCAACGTACCCGGCCTGGCCACCGCCGAAGACAAGCGCTCGGTCCAAGCCCTGCGCCTGATCTCGGCCCTGCTGGACGGTGGCTACAGTGCACGGATCTCCGAGCAACTGGAACGTGGTGAAGAGCTGGTATCCGCCGCATCCACCAACTACGACGCCTACACCCGGGGTGACAGCCTGTTCACCCTCTCGGCCACCCCGAACCAGCAAAAGAAAAAGACCATTGCCCAAGCCGAAGCCGGCCTGTGGCGCCTGCTGGAAGAGTTGAAGGCCAAGCCGCCGACCGCCGAAGAGCTGGAGCGCATCCGTGCCCAGGTCATCGCCGGCCTGGTATACCAACGTGATTCCATCACCAGCCAGGCAACGGCCATCGGCTCCCTGGAAACCGTCGGCCTGTCCTGGAAACTCATGGACACCGAGCTGGCCGACCTGCAAAGCGTGACCCCGGAAGACATCCAGAAGGCCGCACGCACCTATTTCACCCGCGAACGTCTCAGCGTCGCCCATGTTCTGCCTCAGGAGACCGCTCATGAGTGATCGCAAAAGCAGCCGCCTGATCCTGCCCGGCCTGATCGCCGTCACCTTGATCGCAGCAAGCGCCGTGTATTTCCTGCGCCCCAGCGAGTCCGTCGCCAGCCAGGCCCTGGACAAGGCCCAATCGGCCAACAAGCTGCAATCTCTGGCAGAGCTGAACGGCAAGGCGCCGACCAATCGCAAGCTCGATGTGCAAACCTGGACCACCGCCGAAGGCGCCAAGGTGCTGTTCGTCGAGGCCCATGAACTGCCGATGTTCGACATGCGTATCCTGTTCGCCGCTGGCAGCAGCCAGGACGGCAACGTCCCGGGCCTCGCGCTGATGACCAACGCCATGCTCAACGAAGGCGTGCCGGGCAAGGATGTCAGCCAGATCGCCAGCGGTTTTGAAAGCCTGGGCGCCGACTTTGGCAATGGCGCTTATCGCGACATGGCGCTGGTCTCCCTGCGCAGCCTGAGCGACAGCACCAAGCGCGACGCCGCCCTGACGCTGTTTGACCAGGTGATTGGCAAGCCGACCTTCCCCGCCGACTCCCTGGCACGGATCAAGAACCAGATCCTCGCCGGCTTTGAATACCAGAAGCAGAACCCCGGCAAACTGGCCAGCCTTGAACTGTTCAAGCGCCTGTACGGCGATCACCCTTACGCTCACCCAAGCGAAGGCACGCCAGAAAGCGTTCCGAAGATTACCCTCGCGCAGTTGCAGGCGTTCCACGCCAAGGCTTATGCGGCGGGTAATGCCGTAATTGCCGTGGTCGGTGATTTGACCCGCGCCGAAGCCGAAGCGATGACGGCCAAAGTGTCGGCCTCGCTGCCCAAGGGCCCGGCCCTGGCGAAGATCGCCCAGCCGACCGAGCCCAAGGCTGGCCTGAGCCATATCGAGTTTCCGTCCAAGCAGACCCACCTGTTGTTCGCCCAACTGGGTATCGACCGAGCCGACCCGGACTACGCGGCCCTCTCCCTGGGCAACCAGATCCTCGGCGGCGGTGGTTTCGGCACCCGGTTGATGAGTGAAGTGCGCGAGAAGCGCGGCCTGACCTACGGCGTGTACTCCGGTTTCTCGCCGATGCAGGCACGCGGCCCGTTCATGATCAACCTGCAGACCCGCGCGGAAATGAGCGGTGGCACCCTGCGCCTGGTCGAGGATGTGCTCGCCGACTACCTCAAGACCGGCCCGACGCAAAAGGAGCTGGATGACGCCAAGCGCGAGCTGGCCGGCAGCTTCCCGCTGTCGACCGCGAGCAACGCCGATATCGTCGGGCAACTGGGCGCCATGGGTTTCTACAACCTGCCGCTGAGCTACCTGGAAGATTTCATGAAACAATCCCAGGCCCTGACCGTAGAGCAGGTCAAGGCTGCCTTGAACAAACACTTGAGCGCCGACAAGATGGTCATCGTGACCGCCGGCCCGACCACTGCGCAAAAGCCACTACCGCCCCCCACTGATAAACCTGCCGAGCAGCCGCTCGGGGTTCCGGAGCATTAATGGCCAGTTCATCTCGCCCGAAAAAACCTGTCCACAACGTGCATAACGGTGTGGGCCAACTGCGCATCATTGGCGGCGAATGGGGCAGCCGCAAGCTGAGCTTCCCCGACGTCGTGGGCCTGCGCCCAACGCCGGATCGCGTGCGCGAAACCCTGTTCAACTGGCTGGCCCCGTACATCGCCGGGGCGAAGGTGCTGGACCCGTTTGCCGGCAGCGGCGCCCTGTTCCTGGAGGCGCTGTCCCGTGGCGCGGCCCAGGCACAGGCGCTGGATGCCAGCAATGTGGCGGTGTCCAGCCTCAAGGAGCACCTGGGCACCCTGCGCTGCACCAACGGCCAGGTGCAGACCGCTGACGCGCTGCGCTACCTGGAAACCCAGGCGGCGAGCGAATACGACGTGGTGTTCCTCGACCCGCCATTCAACCAGAACCTGTTGCCGACGGTGTGCGCATTGCTTGAAGAGCGCCAATGGCTGGCACCGGACTCATGGATCTACACTGAAAGCGAGACGGCACCGTCTACCTTGGGTTTGCCGGGCGCCTGGCGCCTGCACCGGGAACAAAAATCCGGGCGGGTGTATTACGCGCTGTGGCATCGGTTGGTCGAAAGCGCCGTCTGACCTTTCAGACTGGCGTCAAGTGTGGCGAGCGGGCTGCCCCGCGTCGGGCTGCGAAGCAGCCCTAAAACCTGCGACGGCACTCTGACTGAATAAATGCGGTGTTCTTGATGGGGCTGCTTCGCAGCCCAACGCGGGGCAAGCCCTAATGCCGTTCAGTTAAGCGTACATCGCCTTCTGTAGGAGCGAGCTTGCTCGCGAAAAACCTCAACAATAACGCGTGTTTCCTGAGTGAACGCGGCGCCTGTGAGTTCTTCGCGAGCAAGCTCGCTCCTACAAAAAAGCCTTAACTGAACGGCATTAGGGCAAGCCCGCTCGCCACAGACAGTGAGTTAGCTCAAAACCGAGAGTTTCATGACACCGTCCTCCGACCTGTTCACCCCCGCCTTCGGCCTCGGCAACCCTCACCTGCAAACCCTGTGGGGGCCGCTGTGGCGCCCTACCACCCACATCGAACGCCAGCGCGAACGGCTATGGCTGGAAGATGGCGACTTTCTCGACCTCGACTGGCACGGCCCGCACGACGCGCAAGCACCGTTGGTACTGGTGCTGCACGGGCTCACCGGCTCATCCAACTCGCCTTACGTGGCCGGCCTGCAAAAAGTCCTCGCCGTACAAGGCTGGGCCAGCGCAGCCCTGAACTGGCGCGGCTGCTCGGGCGAGCCGAACCTGTTGGCGCGCAGCTATCACTCCGGGGCCAGTGAAGACCTGGCAGCCACGATTACCCACCTGCGCACCAAACGACCATTGGCACCGCTGTATGCAGTGGGTTATTCGCTGGGCGGCAATGTGCTGCTCAAGCATTTGGGCGAAACCGGCGACGCTTCGGGGCTGCAAGGCGCAGCAGCGGTGTCGGTGCCGTTTCGCCTGGACCAGTGCGCAGATCGCATCGGGCTGGGCTTTTCGCGGATCTATCAAAAGCACTTCATGCGCGAAATGCTCGCGTATATCCGCGCCAAACAAAGCCGCTTTTTACAGGATGGTCGTGCGGACGGGCTGAAAACCCTGGAAGCCCTCGGTTCACTGGAGAAGATGCGCACGTTCTGGGACTTCGATGGCCGGGTGACCGCGCCGCTGCATGGTTTCTTGAGTGCCGAGGACTATTACCGGCGCGCGTCGAGCCGCTACTACCTGGGCGCTATCCGCACACCGACGTTGATTATCCAAGCTGCCGACGACCCGTTCGTATTCGCCCACAGCTTGCCCGAAGCCAGCGAGCTGTCGGCATGCACCGAGTTTGAGCTGACGACCAAAGGTGGGCACGTGGGCTTCGTCGATGGCTCACTGAAACGCCCCAGCTACTACCTGGAGCGGCGCATCCCCCAATGGCTGCTGGCCCAACACGGTTGAAGTAAAACCGTAGACATCGTTTACATCTGAAACCGGGGACATCGTTTACACATTTGAGGCAGGGAACTCAGTCACCCGTAGCGATTGCCCGCGCGGGATCGGTAATCCACTCGCTCCACGACCCCGCATACAACTTGCCCAACGGGTAACCCGCCAGGCTCAGGGCGAACAGGTTGTGGCACGCCGTCACGCCCGAGCCGCAGTACGCCACCAGATCTTCGGGCGAGCGGCCCTGCAACTGCGCGGCGAAGCGTTGCTTGAGTTGGTCGGCCGGCAGGAAACGCCCATCACTGCCCAGGTTTTCGCTAAACGCTGCACATTGAGCACCGGGGATATGCCCGGCAATCGGGTCAATAGGCTCAACTTCACCGCGAAAACGTGCTTGGGCACGGGCATCGATCAAGGTCAGGCCGGGCTGGCCCAGGCGTTTTTGCAGCTGTTCGGCGTCCAGCAGCAGGTGATTGTCCGGCGCCCCCACAAAGGTGCCAGGCGCAATTACCGGCGCATCCAGGCTCAACGGGAAACCCGCGGAGTGCCAGGCCTTGAGGCCACCGTCCAGGATAAACACGCCGTCACGCTTGCCCAGCCAGGCCAACAGCCACCAGGCGCGAGCGGCATAGGCGCCGGGGCCGTCGTCATAAAGCACTACGTCGGTGTCGGCATTGATGCCCCAGGCCTGGAGCTGTTCGACGAATCTTTTCGCCTCTGGCAAGGGATGACGCCCGGTCACCCCCTTGGTCACCGGCCCGCTCAAATGGCGCTCCAGGTCAGCATATTGCGCGCCTTCGATATGCCCTTCGGCGTAGCTGCAACGCCCGTAATCTGGGTCTTCCAGGGCAAAACGGCAATCCAGGATCACCAGCCCCGCCGACTTTTGGCGCTCGGCTAATTGCTGGGGGCTGATCAATTGGGCAAGTGGCATGACGGACTCCTACAAATACAGGTGGGAAAGGTCTACTTCACTTCTTCCAGTGCCTGGTTCAGCGGCACGTAAAACTCTTTGAACAATGCATCCACCGCCTCTTTGGCCTGGGGCGTGACAAACCCCGCCTCCAGCACCAGCACCTGGTACACACCGCGCTTGATTGCCTCGGCGCTCAAATGCGTGGAATTTTCGTTGGTGGTGCACAAGAAACGCACCCAAGAGGTGAGGATGATCCAGGCATTGAGGGTCAGGGCTTCGGTCTGCACCGGGTTCATATTAAGGATGCCGGCGTCGACAAACCCCTGGTAGATGGCGCCGCCCTGGATCAGGCAACGCTGGGAAAACCGCCGGTAGCCGGTGGCCAGTTCCGGGTCGCTTTCCAGCAAGTGTTCAAGGTCGCGATGCAGGAAGCGGTAGCGCCACATCCCGGCTAATACGGCCTGCAGGTAGAAACGCTTATCCTCCACGACCATTGCACGCCCCTGGGGCGGGCGCAGGAAGCTGTCGACCAACGCTTCATATTCGCGAAACAGCACGGCGATGATCGCTTGCTTGTTGGGGAAGTGGTAGTACAGGTTGCCCGGCGAAATTTCCATATGGGCGGCGATATGGTTGGTGCTGACACTACGCTCGCCCTGCTGGTTAAAAAGCTCCAGGCTGGTTTGCACAATGCGCTCGCTGGTCTTTACTCGTGGTGCCATAGGGGATCAGCTTCTGTACACGTGATCGGGCATCTTACGGCCTATCCTGATTGGGATAAATCCGGATGTTACTGCAATGTTATTTGACAATTTAGAGTAATGACTCTAAAAATCCAGGCAGACCTATAACAATCGGGAACTGCGCCATGTCTGCCAACGTTGCCTACCTCCAGGATTCCCAGGCACTGGACCAACTCCAGGGCTTGTTCGATGCCCAGCGTCGCGCCTATGTGGCCAACCCGATGCCGCCGGCCGCGCAACGCCAGCAATGGCTCAAGGCCCTGCGCGAGTTGCTCAGCGACGAACGTCAGGCGCTGATCAACGCGATCAGCCAGGACTTCAGCCACCGCAGCGCAGACGAAACCCTGTTCGCCGAGCTGATGCCCAGCCTGCATGGCATTCACTACGCCAGTAAACACCTCAAGGGCTGGATGAAACCTTCCCGCCGCGCTGTAGGTATAGCCTTCCAACCCGCGTCAGCCAAAGTTATCTACCAACCGCTGGGCGTGGTCGGGGTGATTGTGCCCTGGAACTACCCGCTGTACCTGGCCATCGGCCCGCTGGTCGGCGCCCTGGCGGCCGGTAACCGGGTAATGCTCAAGCTGAGCGAGTCCACCCCCGCTACCGGCGCGCTGCTCAAGACCCTGCTGGCGAAGATCTTCCCTGAAGACCTGGTGTGTGTGGTGCTGGGCGAGGCCGACGTGGGCATGGCGTTTTCCAGGCTGCGCTTCGACCACCTGCTGTTCACGGGTGCCACCAGCATTGGCAAGCATGTGATGCGCGCCGCAGCCGAACACCTCACGCCGGTGACGCTGGAGCTGGGCGGCAAGTCCCCGGCCATCGTCTCGGCGGATGTGCCGCTCAAGGACGCCGCCGAACGTATCGCGTTCGGCAAGGCCCTGAATGCCGGGCAAACCTGTGTGGCACCGGACTACGTGCTGGTTCCGGAAGATCGCGTCGAGGGTTTTGTCGAGGCTTACAGCCAGGCGATTCGCGGGTTTTATCCGACCTTGGCCGACAACCCGGACTACACCGCCATCATCAACGAGCGGCAATTGGCCCGGCTGAATGCTTACGTAAAGGACGCCACCGACAAGGGGGCCACCCTGATCCCGCTGTACGAGCAGAACCAGGCACGGCGCATGGCCCACAGCCTGCTGTTGAATGTCAGTGACGACATGACCGTGATGCAGGATGAAATCTTCGGCCCTGTGCTGCCGATCGTGCCTTATCGCGGCCTCGACCAGGCGTTTGCCTACATCAACCAACGCCCTCGCCCACTGGCCCTGTATTACTTCGGCTACAACAAGCGCGAACAGAACCGCGTGCTCCACGAAACCCACTCCGGTGGCGTGTGCCTGAACGACACCCTGCTGCACGTCGCCCAGGACGACATGCCCTTTGGCGGGATCGGCCCTTCAGGCATGGGCCATTACCATGGCCATGAAGGTTTTCTCACGTTCAGCAAGGCCAAGGGGGTACTGGTGAAACAGCGCCTCAATGCGGCAAAGCTGATCTACCCGCCCTACGGCAAATCGATCCAGAAGTTGATCCAGAAGCTGTTCGTTCGCTGATACCGCCACCCTCGGGATAACAATAACAATGAACCCTAGCCTGACTGATTCACCCGCGCTGTCGCGGCGCGGCGTCTTGAAAATCGGCCTGTGCGCCAGTGCCTTCCTGGCCACCGCCGGGCTGGGCGCCAGCCTCAGCGGCTGCTCCAGCAGCACCCCGGCCAGCGGCTTCGCCATGCTGCGTGCCAGTGATTTGCCATTTCTGCGCGCGGTGATCCCGGTCCTGCTGGAAGGCGTGGCCAGCGCCCAGGAAGTCGCCAACGGGATTGAAGACACGCTGAAAAAGCTCGACTACAGCCTGCAGCACCTGTCGCCGGAGATGTTCAAGCTGACCGAGCAGTTGTTCGACGTGCTCGGCATGGGCATCACCCGTGGCCCACTGACCGGCATCTGGGGCAGTTGGGAAAACGCCAGCAGCGAGCAAATCCGCAACTTCCTGCACCGCTGGGAAAACAGCTACCTGAACCTGCTGCGCATGGGCCAGGGCTCGCTGCTCAAGCTGGTGATCATGGCCTGGTACTTCCGACCGGCGTCCTGGGCACATTGCGGTTACCCCGGGCCACCGAAGATCTAGCCGTGCTCTCCGGCGCCCACATTGACGGCAACGTCCTAGCCTTTAACGCATAAAAACAAGAGTGCTCCTCTATGCCCGTACCCGATTTGTTTCGCGACGGCCTGGCCCGTGGCTGGAAAACCCACAACGGCGCCGCCCTGGACAACGACCTGACCCTGGATGCCGACGTCGCAATCATCGGCAGCGGTGCCGGCGGCGGCACCACCGCTGAGATCCTCAGCGCCGCCGGCTACAAAGTGCTGCTGATCGAAGAAGGCCCGCTCAAGACCAGCAGCGATTTCAAGCTGCTCGAAGATGAGGCTTACGCCAGCCTGTACCAAGAGGGCATCGGTCGCATGAGTAAGGATGGCGCCATTACCATCCTGCAAGGCCGGGCAGTGGGCGGCACGACGTTGATCAACTGGACCTCGAGTTTTCGCACCCCGGACGCCACCCTCGCCCACTGGGCCAGCGAATACGCGGTCAGGGGCCACAGCAGTGCCGAGATGGCGCCGTGGTTCGAAAAGATGGAGCGGCGCCTGGGCATCGCACCCTGGGCCATGCCGCCCAACGCCAATAACGATGTGATCCGCAAAGGTTGCGAGAAGCTCGGCTACAGCTGGCATGTGATCCCGCGCAACGTGCGCGGCTGTTTCAACCTGGGGTATTGCGGCATGGGCTGCCCGGTCAATGCCAAGCAGTCGATGCTGGTGACCACCATTCCCTCCACCCTGGAGAAAGGTGGTGAACTGCTCTACCTGGCCCGCGCCGAGCGCCTGAGATACAGCGGCGATACGATCAGCAGCCTGGAATGCGTGGCCATGGACGAACGCTGCGTGGCCCCCACCGGGCGCAAGATCACGGTCAAGGCCAAGCATTACGTACTCGCGGGTGGCGGCATCAATAGTCCGGCACTGCTGATGCGCTCGAACGCCCCTGACCCGCATTCACGGCTGGGCAAGCGTACGTTTTTGCACTTGGTGAATTTCTCCGCGGGGCTGTTCGATGAGGTGATCAACCCCTTCTACGGTGCGCCACAGTCGATCTATTCCGACCACTTCCAATGGCAGGACGGCACCACCGGCAAAATGTCCTACAAACTGGAAGCACCGCCGCTGCACCCGGCGCTGGCCAGCACCCTGCTCGGCGGCTACGGCACCCAGAACGCCCTGGACATGAGCCAATTGCCCCACACTCACGCCATGCTCGCCTTGCTGCGCGACGGTTTCCATCCCGATAGCCCCGGTGGCAGCGTGGAATTGCGCGGTGACGGTACGCCGGTGCTCGACTATCAGGTGTCGGACTACGCCTGGGACGGCCTGCGCCGCGCCTTCCACAGCATGGCCGAGATCCAGTTCGCGGCAGGTGCCAAGTCGGTCAAGCCGCTGCATCACGATGCGCAGTATGTGAAGACCCTGGCCGAAGCCCGTAGCCTGATCGACGGCCTTAACCTGGAATTGCACCGCACCTGCCTGGGCAGCGCCCATGTGATGGGCGGTTGCGCCATGGGCGAAGACCCGAAAAGTGCCGTGGCCGACAGCCTCGGTCGCCATCACCAGCTGCGCAATCTGTCGATCCATGATGGCTCGCTGTTCCCCACCAGCATTGGCGCCAACCCGCAGTTGTCGGTGTATGGATTGACCGCGCAACTGGCGTCGGCATTGGCCGAACGTCTGAAAACAGCATGAAAAAAGCCGGTATTCGGGGTGTCTATAGTGCTTTCTTCTGCATAAGTTGACTTGGCCGACCGGGATGGCTGCGATACCATCCGGTTCCCCAACGGACTCCGCCAGGACGACGCGATGAACCGAGTGTTGTACCCAGGTACCTTCGACCCGATTACCAAAGGCCATGGCGATCTGGTCGAACGTGCCTCACGCTTGTTCGACCACGTGATCATCGCGGTCGCGGCCAGCCCCAAGAAAAACCCGCTGTTTCCCCTGGAACAGCGCGTGGAGCTGGCGCGTGAGGTCACCAAGCACCTGCCTAACGTTGAAGTGGTGGGCTTCTCGACGTTGCTGGCGCACTTCGCCAAGGAGCAGAACGCCAATGTGTTCCTGCGCGGCTTGCGTGCGGTGT
The DNA here is from genome assembly GCF_058793055.1 of Pseudomonas sp. MPR-R2A5. Lineage (NCBI taxonomy): Bacteria > Pseudomonadati > Pseudomonadota > Gammaproteobacteria > Pseudomonadales > Pseudomonadaceae > Pseudomonas > Pseudomonas sp. MPR-R2A5. Next base: position 35,016 of record NZ_JBXAFK010000001.1, on the reverse strand, counting down.
CGGACTTCGAATACGAATTCCAGCTGGCCAACATGAATCGCCAACTGGCGCCGGACGTGGAAAGCCTGTTCCTCACGCCGTCGGAACGTTATTCGTTCATTTCCTCGACGCTGGTCCGTGAAATCGCCGCATTGGGAGGGGATATCACCAAGTTCGTCCACCCGGCCGTGGCGGATGCACTGACGCTGCGCTTCAAGAAGTAATGCTCTTATTGGCAAGCCGGGTTTGACTGTGGCGAGCGGGCTTGCCCCGCGTTGGGCTGCGCAGCGGCCCTAAAACCAGGCGACCAGATTCTGCCTGAAACTACGCAGTGCCTTTATTGGGGCCGCTACGCAGCCCAACGCGGGGCAAGCCCGCTCGCCACAGCAACAAAGTAGTCCTCTACACGACATGCCGGACGGCCACAGGTCATGTGCACTCGCACTGCGGGCGCCAATGCGGCACAATTGCGCGCATTCGTTTTCAGATGCCTTGGCTGACAGCCCTGGCAGGAGTTTCCATGTCCCTGATCATCACCGACGATTGCATCAACTGCGACGTCTGCGAACCTGAGTGCCCGAACGCTGCGATTTCACAAGGCGAAGAGATCTATGTGATCGACCCCAACCTGTGCACCCAGTGCGTCGGCCACTACGACGAACCCCAGTGCCAGCAGGTGTGCCCGGTGGATTGCATTCCGCTGGATGAGGCACACCCCGAGACTGAAGCGCAGTTGATGGAGAAGTACCGGAAGATTACCGGTAAGGCTTGAGCTTCTTTAGTGCCTGTAAGGACCTCATCGGGGGCAAGCCCCCTCCCACACTTTGATTTGTGAATACCCTCAAAATGTGGGAGAGGGCTTGCCCCCGATAGCGATATCAGCCTTTACACCGCAATCAACTCTGGCACTTGGGGCAAAACACACTCGCCCGTTGCCCCAGCACCACGTTGCGCAATTCGCTCCCACAGACCTTGCACGCCTCGCCACCCCGGCCGTAGACGAACAATTCCTGCTGGAAATACCCCGGCTGCCCGTCACCGCCGATAAAGTCGCGCAACGTGGTGCCGCCACGCTCGATCGCCGCCGCCAGAATGCGCTTGATCTCGATCGCCAGCTTCAAATAACGCCCGCGTGAAATGCCGCCGGCGGCGCGACGCGGATCAATCCCCGCCGCAAACAACGCCTCAGTCGCATAGATATTGCCCACGCCGACCACCACCGCGTTGTCCATGATGAACGGTTTCACCGCCATCGACTTGCCGCGAGACAGTTGAAACAAACGCTCACCGTCGAACAGCTCGGTCAACGGCTCCGGCCCCAGGCGCAGCAGCAGTTCGTGGTTATGCGGGTCCTGGCTCCAGAGCATTGCGCCGAAACGCCGAGGGTCGGTGTAACGCAGGGCCAGGCCGGATTCAAGCTCGATGTCCACATGCTCATGCTTGGCCGCCGGCATGCCGACCTCCACCAGGCGCAGGTTACCGGACATGCCCAGGTGGCTGATCAAGGTGCCCACTTCGGCGTTGATCAACAGGTACTTGGCCCGTCGTTCCACCAGCACGATACGCTGCCCGGACAGGCGCACATCCAGGTCTTCCGGGATCGGCCAGCGCAGGCGCCGTTCGCGCACCACGACGCGGCTGACCCGCTGGCCTTCCAGGTGCGGCGCGATCCCGCGCCGGGTGGTTTCGACTTCAGGTAACTCGGGCATGTGGACCTCTTGAAGGGGGGATCAGTGCGCGCCCAGCTCGCGGATCGACAGCTTCATGCTTTCGAAGTCGTAGTCCGACAGGCCCACGTAGTCCAGCACCAGGTGGCCAATGGCGTTCCACTCATGGTCCTCCGCCTGGTTGCCCAACACGCGGTAGGACGAGCAGATGTGCTCGGCCATTTTCAGGATCGCCAGCAGGTTTTTCAGCTGCGGATTGCGCGACGACTCATCGCTGAAGATCGCCAGGGCATTGTGGTGGTTGGCGATGGCATCGGTCACATGCTCCGGCAGGCGCCAGGACTTGGCCGTGTAGTAGCCGACCACGGCGTGGTTGGTGTTGAACGCATTGTTCTCGGTGTCGACTACCCGGCAATCGGCGCCGGCGTTGGCGTAGGCCTCTTCGAGCACCGCCATGTAGTCGGGGAAGCGCTTGAGCATCAACGGCACGCCGCAGTCGTGGAACAGGCCCAAGGCATAAGCCTCGTCGACTGCTTGGGAACCGGTGCGCTTGGCCAGGGTCAGGCAGGTCATCGCCACATCCTGGGCGGTGTCCCAGAAACGATTGAGCGTAACGATGGTATCGTCGCTCATCTCGCCTTTGATCGACAATGCGTTGATCAGGTTGATGATCGAACGGCTCCCCAACAGGTTAACCGCGCGCTGGATCGAAGCGATCTTGTTGCTCAAGCCGTAATACGACGAGTTGACGATCTTCAACAGCGCACCGGAAAGGCCTGGATCCTGGGAAATCAGCCGCGCAATCACTTCCAGGTCCGGATCGGGCATGTACTGCTCCATCTGCAAATCCACCATGATTTGCGGCTGAGGCGGTACGCTGATGCCTTGCAAGGCCTGTTGGATCTGTTCGGCGGAAAGCTCTGGGGACATAAGTGCATACTCTGGGCTAGGCGGAGATTCTAACCCTTATCCACGGCGCGCCGACACCTTCCCGCACATCCGGCAGCCCGGCCATTTCCTACACAACACGGTATACTCCCGCTCTTTTTTCCGGAGCGACGTCATGTCCCTGCCAAGCCTGCGTCTCAAAGCCAACGCCGATCGTCGTTTGCGCAACGGCCACCTGTGGGTCTACAGCAACGAAATCGACGTGGCCGCCACACCTCTTCACGGCTTCCAGGCAGGCGACCAGGCCATCCTGGAAGCGGCCGGCGGCAAGACCCTGGGCATCGTGGCCATGAGCCCGAACAACCTGATCTGCGCACGCCTGCTGTCGCGTGACATCAAGTTGCCCCTGGACAAATCGCTGCTGGTGCACCGCCTCAACGTCGCCCTGTCCCTGCGCGACCGCCTGTTCGACAAGCCGTTCTACCGCCTGGTCTACGGCGATTCCGACCTGTTGCCAGGCCTGGTGGTCGACCGTTTCGGCGACATCCTGGTGGTACAGATCGCCTCGGCGACCATGGAAGCCCATAAAGAAGACGTGATCGCCGCCTTGACCCAAGTGCTCAAGCCGAGCGGCATCCTGTTCAAGAATGACTCCGCCGCGCGCGATGCCGAAGGCCTCAACCGCTACGTCGAGACCGTGTTCGGCCTGGTGCCGGAGTGGGTCGCGCTGGAAGAGAACGGCGTGAAATTCGAAGCCCCGGTGATCCAGGGCCAGAAAACCGGCTGGTTCTACGACCACCGCATGAACCGCGCGCGCCTGGCGCCGTATGCCAAAGGCAAACGTGTACTCGACCTGTACAGCTACATCGGTGGCTGGGGCGTGCAAGCGGCAGCCTTCGGCGCCACTGAAGTATTCTGCGTCGACGCCTCGGCCTTCGCCCTCGACGGCGTCGAGCGCAACGCCGCGCTCAATGGTGTCGCCGAGAAAATGACCTGCATCGAAGGCGACGTCTTCGAAGCCCTGAAGGAACTCAAAGCCAGCGAAGAACGCTTCGACGTGATCGTCGCCGACCCACCGGCCTTCATCAAACGCAAAAAAGACATGAAAAACGGCGAAGGCGCCTACCGCCGCCTCAACGAGCAAGCCATGCGCCTGCTCAGCAAGGACGGCATCCTCGTCAGCGCCTCATGCTCCATGCACCTGCCGGAAGACGACCTGCAAAACATCCTGCTGACCAGCGCCCGTCACCTGGACCGCAATATCCAGATGCTCGAGCGCGGCGGCCAGGGTCCGGATCACCCGGTGCATCCGGCGATTGTCGAGACGCGCTATATCAAGAGCATTACGTGCCGGTTGTTGCCCAATAGCTAAATACCGAAACCGTCCCCCTGTAGGAGCGGGCTTGCTCGCGAAAAACTCATAGACGACGCGGGCTACCTGATAGCACTGCGTTATCGTTGACGTTTTTCGCGAGCAAGCTCGCTCCTACAGGGGCGGCGTACACCAATACGGGACGCTTCGCACAATAGATTTGATTGAATTCCATCTTTCGCAGACTAGTATCGGTTTCTGGTTTTACTCCGGAAAACAAAAGCAATGTCTGGGCCCACCCTCTCCCGCTTTATCCTCATCACCTGCATTTCACTGATCAGCTTCTTCCCTATCAACATCCTACTGCCCTCTTTCCCCGCGCTGGCAACCCGGTTTGACACGCCCAGCGCAGACATCGCGCTGTCCATCAGCCTGTTCACCCTGGTCTTTTCCATCTCTCAACTGGTCACCGGTCCGCTTTCGGATAAATGGGGGCGCAAGAACGTGCTGCTCGGCTGCATCACGTTGTCGATTGTCGGAGCAATAGGCTGCGCACTGGCGTCGAATTACCTGACCTTCCTGCTGTTTCGCGCGGTGCAGGCCATGGGCTGTGGATTCTTTGTATTGGGCCATGCACTGGTGGAAGACCTGTTCGACGAACAGGACCGAGTCCGGGTGCGCCTCTATTACATGACCCTGAGCGGCTCGTTTGTCGCCTTGTCACCGCTGATCGGCTCCTGGCTGCAAACCACCTTCGACTGGCAAGGGAGCTTCTATGCGTTCGCACTCATGGCATTGGGCATGTTTCTCCATGCGTTTTGCATCCTGCCTTCCAAGGCTGCCAGCCCTCACAGCGCGCCCGTCTCGATCCCAGGCACGCTCAAGGCGGTCGCGGCCAATCGCGACTTCCTGCGCTACTGGTGGATCGCCGCCCTGGTGTTTGCCTGCTACTTCGCCTTGATCAGCGTGACACCGCTGATTTTCATGGATGCGCTGAAGCTTTCCGAATATCAGTACGCGCTGGTGCTGATGGTGTACGGCGCGGCTTATCTCCTCGGCGGAGTGGCAGCCTCGTACCTGCAAAAACTTATCGCGCTGTCCCGGCAAATCAATATCGGTCTTGGGTTGTTGCTGGTCGCGGGTGTGCTGCTGGCGCTGATTATCATCTTTGAAGCCATTACCACAGTGACCCTGCTCATTCCGATGATGATCAGCGCACTGGCGGTCACCCTGATTCGTCCCGCCGCAATTTCGGCGGCGATGCTGTTGTTTTCAAGCAGCGCGGGCACAGCAGCATCAGCAGGAAATAGCATCATGTTCTTCACCGCCGCCGTCAGCAGCGCAGCGCTTGCGCAAACCGGCAGTCATTTGCTGATGACGATTGCCGTGAGCTTTATCATCTTCAGCCTGTGGGGTTGGCTGACCAATGCGCGGGTCGGACACTGACACTGTCCCCCTGTAGGAGCGAGCTCGCTCGCGAAAAACTCATAGACGACTCGGGCCATCTGATAGCGCTGCGTCATCGTTGACGCTTTTCGCGAGCAAGCTCGCTCCTACAGGGGAGAAGAGGTCACAACCAGATGGCGTCCCATAGCGGGTACTGGCCGATATGCTCGACTAGCCCTGCACGCAAGGGATTGGCCACGATATAGCGGGCCATTGCTTTCAGATCTTCCTCCCGACGCAGTGCGCGGTCGAAGTAACCTTTTTGCCATAGGGTCCCGAACGAACACCTGGCCTGGTTGATGGCACGGGCACTTCGCGACTTGGTGATTCGCATCAGCCTTGGCAAGTCGCCGTTATGCAACTCGACCAGCCAATGGAAATGGTCAGGCATGACCACCCAGGCCAGCGAAGTCGCCTCACCCTTGTCCTGAGCCGCCCTGAATTCACTGACAAGCAACCGACCGACGCGCCAGTCCTGAAAGACCCATTGCCGTTGATGGGTAACCGCAGTGATCAGGTAAATTTGGCCTGACTCCGAATAGCGCCCGGTACGCAGCCGATGTGCATGTTGCTGGGTGGACATTCCTTCGTCCTCTTCTGTGAATGGAGGAGAAACGGTAGGCGTAGCGGCGTCGACTGACCTTTTAAACAGTGGTTCTGAATATGTCCGGTCCCTGTAGGAGCGAGCTCGCTCGCGAAAAACTCATAGACGACTCGGGCCATCTGATAGCGCTGCGTTATCGTTGACGTTTTTCGCGAGCAAGCTCCCTCCTACAGGAAGACGGTGTAGAATCGGCCCTATTCATCGCCAGTCATCCCCCGGCGGGTTTATGAGCTCAAGGCCAATGCGCACGGCGATCCCGTCACGTTTGCGGCAACTTCCGGACACCAGTGCCATTTTTCGGGTGTTCCAGACGTCAATAGAAGCTCACTCCCCTTTGATACCGATTAGCCGCCCGGAGTGCTCCAATGCCTGATTACCGCTCGAAAACATCCACCCACGGCCGCAACATGGCCGGCGCCCGCGCACTGTGGCGGGCCACTGGGATGAAAGATGACGACTTCAAAAAGCCGATCATCGCGATTGCCAACTCGTTCACCCAGTTCGTACCGGGTCACGTGCACCTCAAGGACCTGGGCCAGCTGGTCGCCCGCGAGATCGAACGCGCTGGCGGCGTGGCCAAGGAATTCAACACCATCGCCGTGGACGACGGCATCGCCATGGGCCATGACGGCATGCTGTACTCGCTGCCGAGCCGCGAGATCATCGCCGATTCCGTCGAGTACATGGTCAACGCCCACTGCGCCGACGCCATCGTCTGCATCTCGAACTGCGACAAGATCACCCCCGGCATGCTGATGGCCGCCCTGCGCCTGAATGTGCCGGTGATCTTCGTCTCCGGCGGCCCGATGGAAGCCGGCAAGACCAAGCTGGCCTCCCACGGCCTCGACCTGGTGGACGCCATGGTCATCGCCGCCGATTCCAGCGCTTCTGACGAGAAGGTCGCGGAATACGAGCGCAGCGCCTGCCCGACCTGCGGCTCATGCTCCGGCATGTTCACCGCCAACTCGATGAACTGCCTGGTGGAAGCCCTGGGCCTGGCCTTGCCGGGCAACGGTTCGACACTGGCCACCCACAGCGACCGCGAGCAACTGTTCCTGCAGGCCGGCCGCACCATCGTCGAGCTGTGCAAGCGTTACTACGGCGAGAACGATGAGTCGGTATTGCCGCGCAATATCGCCAACTTCAAGGCGTTCGAAAACGCCATGACCCTGGACATCGCCATGGGCGGTTCCACCAACACCATCCTGCACTTGCTGGCCGCGGCCCAGGAAGCCGAGATCGATTTCGACCTGCGCGACATCGACCGCCTGTCCCGCCACGTGCCGCAACTGTGCAAGGTCGCGCCGAACATCCAGAAGTACCACATGGAAGACGTGCACCGCGCCGGCGGGATCTTCTCCATCCTGGGCTCCCTGGCCCGTGGCGGCCTGCTGCACACCGACCTGCCGACCGTACACAGCAAGTCCCTCGCCGAAGGCATCGCCAAGTGGGACATCACCCTCACGGACGACGAAGCCGTGCACACCTTCTTCAAGGCCGGCCCGGCGGGTATCCCGACCCAGACCGCGTTCAGCCAGTCGACCCGCTGGGACACCCTCGACGACGACCGTGAAAACGGCTGCATCCGCAGCGTCGAGCACGCCTACTCGAAAGAGGGCGGCCTTGCTGTGCTGTACGGCAACATCGCCCTGGACGGCTGCGTGGTGAAAACCGCCGGCGTGGATGAGTCGATCCACGTGTTCGAAGGCAACGCCAAGATCTTCGAAAGCCAGGACAGCGCGGTACGCGGCATCCTCGCCGACGAAGTCAAGGAAGGCGACATCGTGATCATCCGCTACGAAGGCCCGAAAGGCGGCCCGGGTATGCAGGAGATGCTCTACCCGACGTCCTACCTGAAATCCAAGGGCCTGGGCAAAGCCTGTGCCCTGCTGACCGACGGCCGCTTCTCCGGCGGCACCTCGGGCCTGTCCATCGGCCACGCTTCGCCGGAAGCCGCTGCTGGCGGCGCGATCGGCCTGGTGCAGGATGGCGACAAGGTGCTGATCGACATTCCAAACCGTTCGATCAACCTGTTGATCAGCGACGAAGAACTGGCTGCGCGCCGGGTCGAGCAGGACAAGAAAGGCTGGAAACCGGTGGAGAAGCGTCCGCGCAAAGTCACCACGGCGCTGAAAGCCTATGCCCTGCTGGCCACCAGTGCCGACAAGGGTGCCGTGCGTAACAAGGCGATGCTCGACGGCCTGTAAGCCTCGCGCATAAAAATGCCCCGCCAAGTGCGGGGCATTTTTTTTGCCTGGAACAACTCTTCAAAACACTGAAGATCAACTGTGGGAGGGGGCTTGCCCCGATGGCAGCGTGTCAGTAGATACATCCACAGCTGACCCACCGCTATCGGGGGCAAGCCCCCTCCCACATTTCTGACCGCATTCGGCCCGTTACTGGATTTCGTCAGGCTTGACGATCACCCAGTTCTTGTCCGCCGTCACCGGCAACCCTTCCTTGGCCTGCGCTGCCGCGTGCTTGGCGATCATGCCGTTGAGCTGGGTCATGTACTTGTCCTTGCGGTTGACCCACAGATGGATGCCGCCCTTGGCCACGTCCACATCGTGGAACAGCATGTAGCCGTCGCTGGTCGGGGTATCGCCACCGACGATCACTGGTTTTTTCCATTCGTCGATGTAGGTCAGGATTGCGGCGTGTTTGCCGGCCATCCAGGTGGCGGGGGTCCACAGGTACGGGGTCAGTTCCAGGCCGAGGTTGGCTTTCTCGTCATATTTACCGGCGCTGATCTGCTTGCGCGCCGTGGTCAGCTCGCCGGTCTTGCGGTCCTTGAGCAAGGTGGTCACGCCGATGACGTTCTCGGGCTTGACGTTATAGCCGTACTTCGGATCGGCGGCGACCATGCGCACCAGCTCTTCCGAGGCAGCGGTCATCACGTACACCTCGATGCCGTTTTCCATCAGTTTGTTGTACAGCTCGGCCTGGCCGGTGAAGACTTTCGGCGGCTGTACTTCGGAGTTCTTCACCACGTCGCCTTCGAAGTAGCTGACCGGTACCGGCTTGCCGGAGGCCATCAACTCATCGACCTGAACCTTGAGCTCCTTGAGGGTAAAACCTGCAAACACTTGGGCGACCCACGGGTAGCAGACCATGTCGTCCACTTCGCAGAGGCGATAGTAGTAACTGAACAGGCTTTCCTTATGGTCGGCGGTGTCTTTGAACGGGATGAGCTTGAGCGACGGGTCGAGCGTGTCGCGGGTGATCAGGCCCTTGTTTTCCATGTAGGGCAGCAGGGACTCTTCGAGGTCGTAGCGATAGCTGGTGTTGTCCATGTCGAACACCGCAAAGTTACCTTTGTTGGCATTGGCGGCGATCATTTCGTCCAGTTGCTTGGCGGCGGGTGCCGGCCAGTGCTTCAACTCGGTGGCGGCGAACGCCTGGCTGGCGAGGCCTAGGCAGAATGCGGCGGATACCAGTAGTTTCGATACGAGCTTCATAGGCGTTGTCTCCCTGAGTGAAAGACATCGACGCTAACAAATCTCTGTGACAGTTACCGCCCGAGCACGACCGCCTCCATCGCGATTGCGCCAATGGCATGTGCCTGAGCGTCAAACGCTTATTCCAAAAACGACAGACGCCATTCCATATCGGTATTAAATCATTATATTTCAAGCTGTTAGGCTTCCCGGTTCGCAATCGCAGGCTCACGCGATTGGCTGCCTTCTCAACGGAGCTTCAATGAATCTGCCCCTGATTCTCAACTTACTGGTGTTCGTGGCCTTGCTATTGGGCCTGGCACAAACCCGTCGCACCCACTGGAGCCTCGCCAAGAAGGTTCTGTTCGCCCTGGTACTGGGCGTGGCGTTCGGTGTGGCCCTGCACGCCATTTATGGCGCCGGCAACCCGGTGCTCAAGGCCTCCATCGGCTGGTTCGACCTGGTCGGCAATGGTTATGTGCAGTTGCTGCAGATGATCGTGATCCCGCTGGTGTTCGCCTCGATCCTCAGTGCCGTGGCGCGCCTGCATAACGCCGCGTCCCTGGGCAAGATCAGCTTCCTGACCATCGGCACGCTGCTGTTCACCACGGCGATTGCAGCCCTGATCGGCATCGGCCTGACCAACCTGTTCGGCCTCACCGCCGAAGGCCTGGTGGCCGGCACCCAGGAAATGGCGCGCCTGCAAGTCATCCAGAGCGATTACGCGGGCAAGGTCGCCGACCTGAATATCCCGCAGTTGCTGCTCTCATTCGTGCCGGCCAACCCGTTCGCCGACCTGGCGCGGGCCAAGCCGACGTCGATCATCAGTGTGGTGATCTTCGCCGCATTCCTAGGGGTTGCCGCGCTGCAACTGCTCAAGGATGACGTGGAGAAAGGCCAGAAAGTGCTCAACGCCATCGACACCCTGCAAGCCTGGGTGATGCGCCTGGTGCGCCTGGTGATGAAGCTGACGCCCTACGGTGTATTGGCGCTGATGACCAAGGTGGTCGCCAGCTCCAACCTGCAAGACATCATCAAGCTCGGCAGTTTTGTCGTGGTCTCGTACCTGGCCCTGGGGCTGATGTTCGTGGTGCATGGCCTGCTGCTGTCGCTGGCCGGGATCAACCCGCTGCGCTTCTTCCGCAAGGTGTGGCCGGTGCTGACCTTTGCCTTTACCAGCCGCTCCAGCGCGGCGGCGATCCCGCTGAGCATCGAAGCGCAGACCCGTCGCCTGGGGATCCCGCACTCCATCGCCGGTTTCGCCGCCTCGTTCGGCGCCACCATCGGCCAGAACGGCTGCGCCGGCCTGTACCCTGCCATGTTGGCGGTGATGGTCGCGCCGACCGTGGGCATCAACCCGCTGGACCCGCTGTGGATCGCGACCCTGGTGGCCATTGTGACCTTAAGCTCGGCCGGTGTGGCGGGCGTGGGTGGCGGTGCGACATTCGCCGCACTGATCGTATTGCCAGCCATGGGCTTGCCGGTGTCACTGGTGGCGCTGCTGATTTCCGTGGAGCCGCTGATCGACATGGGCCGCACGGCGTTGAACGTGAATGGTTCGATGACAGCGGGGGCGATTACCAGCCAGATCATGCAGCAGACGGATAAAGCGTTGTTGGATGCCGATGAGCATGCCGAATTAGCGCAGGCCTGATAGGCCGCTATCGGGGGCAAGCCCCCTCCCACATTCGACCGCATTCTCATGTTGGAACTCGATCAACTGTGGGAGGGGGCTTGCCCCCGATGCTTTTAGACTTTTTCCCAGACTTCGAAGGTGTAAGCCGGCTTATCACCTTCGGCTGGGTTCGGCAGATTGGAGACCAACGTCCACTGGTTCGTATCAAAATCCGGAAACCACGCATCCCCATCCGGGCTCAACGCCACCCGCGTCAAATACAGGCGATCCGCCTGCGCCAGCCCCTGCTCATACAGCTGCGCGCCGCCGATCAGCATCAGCTCATCCACGCCCTGCTCCAGCGCCCAGGCCTCAGCCCGCGCCACGGCGGCATCGAGTGACGGAAAAACTTCCGCACCTTCAAGCGCCAGATCGGTCTGACGACTGACCACAATGTTCAAGCGCCCCGGCAGCGGTCGGCCCAGGGAATCCCAGGTCTTGCGCCCCATGATGATCGGCTTGCCCAGGGTGGTGGCCTTGAAATATTTGAAATCCCCCGGCAAATGCCAGGGCATGCTGTTGTCGACGCCGATCACACGGTTTTCACCGAGGGCTGCGATCAGGCTTAAAGGGAGAGTTTTTTTCATGGCGACGAGAATACCAGAGCAGCACGCCGCGTACCCCAACCAGGTGCACAGCGGTTATGCTCCAGGCTCACGAACACAACAGGACGGCGCGTGACTGCACTGACCCCCCTGCACACACTCTGGCTGACGGAAACCGTGCGCCTGCGTGAAGAACACGCCGGCCCCTTGGAAGACCTCGAAGCCAACCGCCTGGCCCGTACGGCCGGCGGCGATCTGCCGACGCGCATCCAGCAGCGCGCTCTGCACCTGGCCGAGCGCGATGGCCTGACGGCCGCCCTTGCTCGCTGGCTGCAAGGTGCGCGCCTGGCGCTGCTGCTGCTGGCAATAGTCGCAGTGATCAGCGGTGCCGGCCTGGCCTTTGCCGCGCTGGGTAACGGCTTGATCCCGGTGAACGTATTCTGGGCCCTGGGCAGCCTGCTCGGCTTAAACCTGATCCTGTTAATCAGCTGGGCTTTGGGCCTGCTGTTTGCCGGCGAACACAGCGCCAGCCTTGGGCGACTGTGGTTGTGGCTCAGCGAAAAGCTCGCCCGTGACGCCAAGGCCGCACAACTGGCGCCAGCGCTTTTACTGCTGCTGCAACGACAGAAACTCAATCGCTGGGCGGTCGGTGTGCTGGTCAACAGCCTGTGGGTGTTGGCGCTGCTCAGTGCCCTGGTGATTCTGCTGACGCTGCTCGCTACCCGCCGCTACGGCTTTGTGTGGGAAACCACCATTCTGGGCGCCGATACCTTTGTCGCCGTCACCCAGGCCCTCGGCACCCTGCCCGCCCTGCTGGGCTTCAATGTGCCAACCGTCGACATGATCCGCGCCAGCGGCGATTCCGCGCTGAATATCGAAAGCGCCCGCCAAGCCTGGGCCGCCTGGCTGGTGGGCGTGCTGCTGGTCTATGGCTTGATGCCCCGCTTGATCCTCGCCCTGCTGTGCCTGTGGCGCTGGAAACGCGGGCGCGCCGCCCTGCGCCTGGACCTCAACCTGCCCGGCTACAGCCAGTTGCGCGAACGCCTGATGCCGAGCAGCGAGCGCCTTGGGGTCAACGATGCCGCGCCCGAACAGCTGCACCACGTCAGCGGCGGCGTCAGTGAATTGGAAAGCGATGGCGCGCTGCTGGTGGCCATCGAGCTGGACGACCAGCACCCCTGGCCGCCCAAGCTGCCCTCCAGCGTCAAGAACGCCGGCATCCTCGACAGCCGCGAATCGCGCAACAAGCTGCTGGAACAACTCGCCCGCTTTCCACCTGCGCGCCTGGCCATCGCCTGCGATCCACGCCGCTCGCCGGACCGCGGCAGCCTGGCGCTGATCGCCGAGCTGGCACGCAGCGCCAGCGCTACCCGGGTGTGGCTGCTGCAAGCCCCGCCCGGCCAGGCGCTGGATGCCGAGCGCCTGGGCGACTGGCACGCCGCGCTGCAACAGCTTGAACTACCGTTCGCCGATTGCGCGCCGCTGAACTGGCTGGAGACCGGTCATGACTAAACCGCTGAAACTCGCCGTGGTCGGCCACACCAACGTCGGCAAGACCTCCCTGCTGCGCACGCTGACCCGTGACGTCGGCTTCGGCGAAGTCTCCCATCGCCCCAGCACCACACGCCATGTCGAAGGCGCGCGTTTGTCGGTGGATGGCGAAGCCTTGCTGGAGCTTTACGACACCCCCGGCCTGGAAGATGCCATCGCCCTGCTCGACTACCTGGAGCGCCTGGAACGCCCCGGCGAACGCCTGGACGGCCCTGCACGCCTGGTGCGGTTTCTGGACGGCAGCGAAGCGCGCCAGCGGTTCGAACAGGAAGCCAAGGTGCTGCGCCAGTTGCTCGCCTCCGACGCCGGCCTGTATGTGATCGACGCCCGCGAGCCGGTGCTGGCCAAGTATCGCGATGAACTGCAAGTGCTGGCCAGTTGCGGCAAACCGCTGCTGCCCGTACTCAACTTTGTCAGCAGCAACGACCACCGCGAGCCGGACTGGCGCGAAGCCCTGGCCCGCCTCGGCCTGCATGCGCTGGTGCGCTTTGACAGCGTGGCGCCGCCGGAAGACGGCGAACGGCGCTTGTATGAAAGCCTTGCCCTGCTGCTGGAAAACGCGCGGCCGCAACTGGAAAGGCTGATTCTCGATCAACACGCCCAACGCCAGGCTCGTCAGCAAAGCGCTGCGCGGTTGATTGCCGAATTGCTGATCGACTGCGCCGCTTGCCGCCGCAGCGTGGTCACCGAAGACGAACAGCAAGCCATCGGTGACCTGCGCAAAGCGGTGCGCCAGCGCGAACAAAAATGCGTGGAAGCCCTGCTCAAACTATTCGGCTTCCGCCCCCAGGATGCCGCCGCCAGCGACCTGCCCTTGCTCGACGGCCGCTGGGGTGATGACCTGTTCAACCCGGAAACCCTCAAGCAACTCGGCGTGCGCGTCGGAGGTGGCATCGCCGCAGGCGCTGCCGCGGGTGCCGGTGTGGACCTGCTGGTCGGTGGCCTGACGCTTGGCGCCGCCGCCCTGGCCGGCGCGATTGCCGGCGGCGCACTGCAAACCGCGCGCAGCTATGGCAGCCGACTGCTGGGCAAAATCAAAGGCCAGCGTGAGCTGACCGTCGACGATAGCGTGCTGCGCCTGCTCGCCCTGCGCCAACGCCAGTTGCTCAAGGCCCTTAACCTGCGCGGTCATGCGGCGATGCACAGCATCAAGGTCGACACGCCGCAGGACAAGACCTGGCGTGAAGGCAAGCTGCCGGAAGCCTTGCACAAGGCCCGCGCTCACCCGCAATGGTCGTCCCTCAACCCAAACGCCAAATTGAGCCAGGCCGAGCGTCAGGAGCAGGTCGAAGCCCTGGCCGCCCGACTCGATGAAGCCTGACCGGCTTATTGACGCGCGTACCACTCAAAGCCCAGAAAGGTCGTGCATAACGTGCGGATCAGCTCTTTATCGGCCTTGTCCGCAATACCGTCGCGGTCGATGTCACTGTTGGTAAACGATTCCAGCACCCCGTCGCCATCGCCGTCATAGGCCGCCGCCTTGTAGATCAGCGAACCCTTGCACTGCGACGCCGTGCGCTCTTGGAATTCCAGCTTGACCGCGTTGGGCGTGCCGGCCTTGGCGTAATGATCGACGTACAGCGTCAACGTGCGCTGCCAGTGGCTGCGCCGATTGAACCAGTTCAACTTCAAAAAGCAGTCGGCGAAAGTGTCCACCCGCTGTTTTTCCAGCCGACAGGGGCGGGTGACCGGGTTCAGATCGTCCGCCCATTGCAGGTCGACCCGACCGTCCGCGCTCATGTCCACGGCGAAGATCTCGTGGATCAGTTCATCGGGACGGCCAGCCTGCTGCTCATAGAAGTGCAGGATGACGGTGTCTGCCCGACCGTTGCCGCTCATGTCCTGGGCCGTCACTTTTAAGTAGCGCATCAGCGTTGCTCCTTGGATTGAAGAAGCAAGCCACCTTAGTGATCCGACCTCAGGGGCTCTAGGCGGCGCATCTGCATTTGGCGTAAGGCCAATCTACGCAGCCAGTAGCCGCGCGGCCTTGGCCTTGAGTAGCTGCAGGTCGAGCACCGGCACCTGCGCTTGCTTGGCCTGTTCGTCCCAGTGGCGCAGACGCAGACTGATCGCGTAGAGCGGGTCTTGCTCGAACGCCCGCGCTTCGTCAGGCGTCATTGCCCCGCCTTGATACGCCAGCGTGCGGCGGCTGGCTTCGCTCAACCGGGCGTAGTAGTCCGGCTGGCTGAAGGTCAGGTAGCGCTTGGCCTCGACGTGATATTCCACCAGCCGCGCCAGGCGCTCGCTGAAACCGACGCGGCGCAGGTAATCGGCGCCCAGCCGCTCATGGCTGGCCACGCCATAACCGCCCATGCTCTCGCCGCCCTGGCCGCAGAGATGGCCGATATCGTGGAAGAACGCCGCCAACACCACTTCATCATCAAAGCCCTCGGCCATGGCCAACTGAGCGGCTTGGGACATGTGCTCGATCTGCGACACCGGCTCGCCGATGTAATCCGCCGCGCCGTGCTGCTCGTACAAGCCAAACACCTCGGCGATTGCCTGTTCCGGGTTCATCATGCCGCCCCCCACAACGCACTGATATTTCGCTCGGCCATCGCCGGCCCCACGCTCATGCCTACACCGGTGTGCATCAACGCCGCGCTCACCCCTGGAGCAGCACGCAGGAATGAAAACGGTCCCGGCCCGCGCGAGCCATAGACACCCTGCCAGCGCTCCACCACCTGGATCCTGCACCCCAAGGCGTGCTCGGCCAGCTCAACCAACCAGTTATCCACGTGTTCGGCGTTGAACGGCGACGGATCGCTGCCGTAATCATGGGAATCGCCGATGATCAGCTCACCATGGGGCGTCGGGCTGATCAGCAGGTGGATGCCGTGTTCATGCAGGTACGGTGCCTCCCGCAGGATCTGCGCCTGTACCGCCGCCGCTTCCGGCAAGTCGGCAAACGCACCGTAGTGCACGCAACTGAGGCCGGTGAGCAAGGCGTGTTGCAGGTTAAGGTTGAGTGCAGGCCGGGCGCGCAGCATTTGCAGCCGGCAGATCTGCGGGTTGAGTTCGGCGATGGCCTCGGCCAGCAGGGTTTGGTAGTCATGGCCGGAACACACGATGATCTGCTCGCCACGAAAGCTGCCGGCCGTGCTGTGCAACTGGCCCGGTTCCACATCGCGCACCAGGGTGGAAAAGTGAAACTCCACCTTCAGTTCACGGCGAAGGTAGTTGATCAGCGCCGGGATCGCTTCGCGCGAATACAGTTGCTGATCGTCCTTGCCATGCAGCGCGGCGCGGTGATGGCGGAACTGGCCGCCGTACAGGTCCTTCATTGCCGCGCCTTGCAGCAGTTCGACGTGATAGCCGTGCTCCTGCGCGCGGCCGGCACAGAAGGCTTCCAGCAGATGTTCTTCCGCTTCGGTTCGCGCGAACAGGTAAGAACCATTGCGCTTGAGTTGCAGGCTGGCGAGTTGTGCCCATTGGTCCCAGATCGCGCGGCTCTCCCGAGCCAGGTCGAGCATCGGCCCCGGTGGTTGGCCAGTGACCAGCGCCTGGCCAAAGTTGCGCACGGAGGCGCCCAGCGGGGTGGCGCTGCGCTCGAACACCCTGACCTTGAGCCCGCGCCTGGCAGCGGCGTAGGCGTGGGACAGGCCGAGGATGCCGGCGCCGACGATCAGCAGGTCGCTGTGGTGTGTCATTGAGTGATGTCCTGTTTTCAAGACCGCTATCGGGGGCTTGCCCCCGATGAGGCCAGTAGCCCTAACGAAAGCCTTACTGACCCGCGACCTTCTCCGACTTGCCGTCATAGCGCTTACGCCACTCGGTCAAGATGCTGTCGCGATTCTTCGACGCCCAGCCAAAGTCGTTCTTGATCAGGCGCTGCTCGTAGTCGGCCGGCAGTTCGGTTTGCGGCTTGGCGATGCCCGGCTGGGCAAGGACCGCAAAATTTTCTTTGTACAGGTCCATCGCGGCGGGGCTGGCAGAGAAGTCGGCGAGTTTTTTCGCCGCATCGGCGTGGGCGGAACCCTTGATCACGGCGGTGGCTTCGATGTCCCAGCCCAGGCCTTCCTTCGGCAGGATGATGTCCAGCGGTGCGCCCTGGCGCTTGAGCTGCACGGCCGGGTACTCAAAGGAAATACCAATCGGGAATTCACCGGAAGCCGCCAGCTTGCAGGGCTTGGAGCCGGAGTGAACGTATTGGCCGATGTTCTGGTGCAAGTCGTCCATGTACTGCCAGCCCTGCTTCTCGCCGAAGGTTTGCAGCCAGGCGCTCACATCCAGGAAGCCGGTGCCGGACGATGCCGGGTTGGGCATGACGATCTTGCCCTTGTACTCGGGCTTGGTCAGGTCCTGCCAGCTCACCGGCTTGGTCAGGCCCTGTTTCTCGGCTTCGACAGTGTTGAAGCAAATGGTCGCGGCCCACACATCCATGCCGACCCAGGCCGGTGGGTTGGCGGCGTCACGGTAGTGCTTGCCGATCTTGTCCAGGTCCTTGGGCGCGTAGTTGTCCAGCATGCCCTGCTGATCGAGAATCGCCAGGCTCGACGCGGCCAGGCCCCACACTACGTCGGCTTGCGGGCGAGCTTTTTCGGCCAGCAGCTTGGCGGTGATGATGCCGGTGGAGTCGCGCACCCATTTGATATCGATATCCGGGTTGGCCTTCTCGAAGGCCTGCTTGTAGGTCTTCAACTGCTCGGCTTCGAGGGCCGTGTACACGGTCAGCTCGGTTTTCGCGGCAAAGGCATTCAGGCTGAATACGCTGAGTACAGCAGCGGCCAGCGCCAGGGGCTTGAACATGGTGCACTTCCTTTATCGAGGGTTATTGACCGGGCGCGGTTTGACGCCAGGCTTGGGAGCGACGCAACAGGCCGCGTGAGGCCCACGCCAGCAGCAGCGAGACGGCGGCCGAAGTGAACAGGATCAGGGTCGACATGGCCGCCGCGCCGCCCACGTTGCCGGCGTCGTCCATGTTCAGCACGGCGACGGCGGCGAGAATGGTGTCGGGGCTGTAGAGAAAAATTGCCGCCGACACCGTGGTCATCGCCGACACAAACAGGTAGCGCACGATATCCAGCAGTGCCGGCAGGCAAATCGGCACGGTCACCCGCAGGTAGTGGCGATAAAGCGGCGCCTTGAGGGACAGCGCAGCGGCTTCGAACTCGGCGTCCAGCTGGCGCAGGGCAGTGGTCGCGGTCATCTGGGCAGTGGTCAGGTAGTGCGCGATGGTGCACACCACCAGCAAGGTCATGGTCCCGTAGAACACATGCAGCGGGTTGCCGTTGAGGTTGAAGAAGAACACATAACCCAGGCCCAACACCAAGCCCGGCACGGCCATCGGCACAAAACTGAGCAGGCGCAGCGCCAGGTTGAGGCCCTTCTGGCCCTGGGTCTTTTCCATCAGGTAGGCGCCGGTGAAGATCAGCACGCTGCCGATCAACGCGGTGCACAGTGCCAGGGTCAGGCTGTTGCGATAGGCCAGCCAGCCGCCGCCGGCCGTGTCTTCGAACTGGTAGTGGTTGAGCGACAGCGACAGGTTGTACGGCCAGAACTTCACCAGCGAGGAGTACACCGCCATGCCGAACACCAGCAGCAACACGGCACACATCCCCAGCACAATGGCCAGGTAGCAGGCGTCCCGCAGCCGCGATGGCGCGGGTTGGAACACCTGGGCGCGGCCACTCATCGAATCACCCTGCCGACGACGTAACCAGGCGTCCACGCCAAAGCTGAACAGCGCCGGCAGCAGCAACACCATGCCAATCAACGCACCGCGGCCGAACTGTTGCTGGCCCACCACCGCCTTGTAGGCTTCCAGCGCCAACACCTGATAATCGCCGCCGACCACCACGGGCACGCCGAAGTCGGTGATGGTCAAGGTGAACACCAGGCAGAACGCGGCAAACACCGCCTGGCGCGTGGCCGGCCAGGTGATGCTGCGAAATGCTCGGGCGGGGCTGGCGCCCATGCTCGATGCCGCGTCGAATAACCGAGCATCCGCCAAGGAAAGCGCTGACAACAGGATCATCAAGGCATGTGGGAAGGTGTAGATCACTTCGCCGAGGACAATGCCCCAGAAGCCGTAGATATTCTCCGAGAGCAGGCCACGTAACAGGCCCTGGTTACCAAACAGGTACACCAACGCAATCCCCGGCAGCATCGACGGTGCCATCAACGGCAGTAACGACAGGCCACGCCAGATGGCCTTGCCGGGAATCAGGGTGCGTTGCAGCGCGTAGGCAAACAGGTAGGCCAGCGGTACGACGATAGCCGCCACGCTAAGGGAAACTTTCAGGCTATTGCCCAACAGCCAATGAAAGTTGGCGCTGCTCACCAGCTCTCGCGCAGCGACCAGGCCACCGCCCTGCCCCGCCTCGCTGCTGAAGCCACGCCAGAAGATCGCCAACAGCGGTAGCAGGACCGCGACACCCAGCAGGCACAGCCACAACAGTTTGCCGCCGAGCACAAAAAGGCGGTCGCCGGTTTCCGCACGGGAAACCTGGCGCGGTATCGGCAAGCTCATATCAACGGCCATCTCAGGCAAACACCTGCAGGCTACGCGGCGGCAAGGCGACCCAGATGTGCTGGGCGCCCAGGCGTGGCATGGCTTCCGGGGCCAGCTCGGCCAACAGCGGATGCCCAGGCAACTGCTCCAGTTCAAAGCTCATGCGGCAGCGGTTACCCAGGAAGGTGATCTCGCGGACCTTGGCCGGGAACAGGTTTTCTTCATGCACCGGTGGGTTGACGCTGATCGCTTCCGGGCGGCAGAACAGGCGGCCGGAGGAAGCCACACCCGCGTCGTCGGCCAGGCGCATGTTCATCCCGCCGACCTGGGCGTGACTCGCGCTGTTGCGGCTGAACGGCAGCCAATTGCCCTGGCCGACAAACTCGGCCACGAACGGCGTGGCCGGGCGATCATAGATTTCCTGGGGCGTGGCGTATTGCTCGACCTTGCCGTTGTTCATCACGGCGATGCGGTCGGCCATCAACATGGCCTCATCCTGATTATGGGTGACCATCAGGGTGGTGATGCCCAGGCGCCGTTGCAGTTGGCGCAACTCGGTGCATAAATGCTCGCGGACACGGGCATCGAGGGCCGACATCGGCTCGTCCAGCAGCAGCAACGACGGTGCTGGCGCCAGCGCACGGGCCAGGGCGACACGCTGCTGTTGGCCACCGGACAGTTGGCCTGGGTATTTCTTTTCACTGCCGACCAGGCCCACCAGTTCGAGCATCTGCCCGACACGCTGGCGCACTTCATCACGGCCGCTGCCGGTAAGGCCGTAGCCAATATTGGCTTCGACGCTGAGGTTGGGAAACAACGCGTAGGACTGGAACAGAATGCCGTAGTCCCGTGCCTGGGGCGGCAGCAGGGAAACATCCCGGCTGCCCAGGTACAGTTCACCGCTGTCCTGGCGCTCCAGGCCGGCGATGCAACGCAGCAAGGTGGTCTTGCCGCAACCCGACGGGCCCAGCAGACACACCAGCTCGCCGGCGGCGACGTCCAGGGACACGTTGTCCAGCGCGGTAAAGGCGCCGAAGCGTTTCTGGACACCGCGCACCTTCATTGGCGCGCCGGGGTTGCTCAGGGCTGTGTTCATGGAGGCACCTCATCAAACGGATGAGGGCCATGCTAGGCAGCCAATGCGTCCCTGGTGTGGCAGAAAGGCAAAACATGGCGATAGTGGTATTGGTGGATTTGGGTAGGCCATTCAGAGATGGGTTGCCTGGTTTACCGCAATCGGGGGCAAGCCTCCCACATTGACCGAGTTCCAACATGGAAATGCGGTCCCCTGTGGGAGGGGCGGTGCGACGATTCGACTTGCCCCCGATTGGTCCCCAAAGCAACCACAAGGCTTCAGATCGGCGACATTTCCTGCGCCAACCCCAAAAACGCCGCCGGCAACCGAGCGCCTTTTCTTTCCTTGAGGCAGTAGAGATATTCCGGAATCTGCGGTGCATGCTCGATGGTCAGCACCCGTAACTGCGGGTCATGGGGCACTTCCTGGCGGGCGATGATGCTGATGCCGATATTGCGCAGCACTGCTTCGCGAATCGACTCGCGACTGCCGATTTCCAGCAGCGGCCCATAACTCACACCGGCGCCTTGCAGCATCTCTTCCGTCAGCCGTCGCGTGGTAGAACCCGCCTCACGCATCAACAGCGTATGGCCGGCGAGCGCGGTCAACGGCACATGATCCAGTTTGGCCAGGGGATGGTTGCGATGCACCGCCAGCACCAGGGGGTCGGTGCCCAATACGCGGCGGATCAAACGGGGGTCTTCCAGCAACTGCGAGGAGGCAGCGACGTCTACACGGTAATCGTCCAGGGCCTCGAGCACCTGCTGGGAGTTGCCGATTTCCACCGACACCTCCACGTGCGGCAGGCGTTCGCGAAAGGCTTTGACCAGGTCGAGGATGTAATACGGCGCCGTCGCGGCAATCCTCAGCGCCCCTTGGACCTGACCGCTGTTGCGCAGGAAAAACTCGATGTCCGCTTCCTGCTGCAACAGCGTCTTGACCATCGGCAACAGGCGCGCGCCTTCGTCGCTGACGGTGAGACGGCGGCCGCCACGGTAGAACAACTCAACGCCGTATTGGCTCTCCAGGTTGCGCACCTGGGTGGTGACGGTGGGCTGGCTCAGGCCGAGTTTTTTCGCCGCCTGGGTGATGCTGCCCAGGCGGGCGACCAGATAAAACGCCTTCAGCTCGGCACTCAGCACACCACCCTCTCATCGTCTATTTGCGCAGCAGGCGCAGGCCATTGAATACCACCAGCAGGCTCACGCCCATGTCGGCGAACACCGCCATCCACATGGTGGCCATGCCCAGGAAGGTAACGGCCAGGAAGATGGCCTTGATCACCAGCGCCAGGGCGATGTTCTGCTTGAGGATACTCGACGTTTGCCGCGACAACCGAATGAATGCGGGAATCTTGCGCAAGTCATCATCCATCAAGGCGACGTCGGCGGTCTCGATGGCGGTGTCCGTGCCTGCGGCGGCCATGGCAAAACCGATCTCGGCGCGAGCCAGGGCCGGGGCGTCGTTGATGCCGTCGCCGACCATGCCCACGCGGTGGCCTTGGCCGTAGAGGGTTTCGATGGCTTGCAGCTTATCGGTGGGCAACAGGTCGCCCTGGGCCTGGTCGATGCCGACCTGGGCTGCGATCGCCTGGGCGGTATGGGTGTTGTCGCCGGTGAGCATCAGGGTCTTGATGCCCAGCTCATGCAACTGCTGGATGGCTTCGCGGCTGCTGTCCTTGACCGTATCGGCCACGGCGAACAGCGCCAGCGGGCCGGATGTGTCGAGCAGCAGCACCACGGACTTGCCTTGTTTTTCCAGGGCGAAGAGTTTTTCTTCCAGGGCTGGCGAACACAGGCCCAGGTCTTCCACCAGGCGGTGGTTGCCCAGGTGGTAGGTTTGACCGTTGATATCGCCGCGCACACCGCGACCGGCCAGCGCTGCGAAGTTATCCACAGCGTGGGTCGCCAGGTTTTTATCCACAGCCGCCAAGGCGATCGCCAGGGACACCGGGTGATCGGACCGCGCGGCCAAACTCGCGGCCAGGGCCGGTGCGCTGTCTTCGACATTCGGGAACAGCGCCAGGTAATCGGTTTGCACCGGCTTGCCGTGGGTAAGGGTGCCGGTCTTGTCGAGGGCCAGGTAGTCGAGCTTGTAACCGCCCTCCAGGTACACGCCGCCCTTGATCAGGATGCCTTTGCGCGCCGCGGCGGCCAGGCCGCTGACAATGGTCACCGGGGTGGAGATCACCAGCGCGCAGGGGCAGGCGACCACCAGCAGCACCAGCGCGCGGTAGATCCAGTCAAACCACATGCCGGCCATGAACAGCGGCGGGATCAACGCCACGCCCAGCGCGAACAGGAACACAGCCGGGGTGTAGATCCTGGCAAAGCTGTCGACAAAGCGCTGGGTCGGTGCACGCGCGCCCTGGGCCTGTTCCACCGCGTGAATGATCCGCGCCAGCGTGGAATTGTTGGCTGCCGCCGTCACCTTGTATTCCAGGGAGCCGGCCTGGTTGATAGTGCCGGCAAAGACCTTATCGCCCGCAGCCTTCTCAATCGGCAGGCTTTCGCCGGTGATCGGCGCCTGGTCGACAGTGGATTGGCCGGCGGTAACTTCGCCGTCCAGGCCAATGCGCTCGCCAGGTCGAACCCGCACGATTGCACCCAGTTCGATGTTTTTGACTGGTTGTACGCCCCACGATCCATCCGCCTGCCGTACCGTTGCCTGCTCCGGCGTCATCTGCATCAAGCCGCTGATCGCGTTGCGCGCCCGGTCCAGGGACTTGGCTTCGATCAACTCGGCCACAGTGAACAGGAACATCACCATCGCCGCTTCCGGCCACTGGCCAATCAGGATCGCGCCGGTGACCGCGATACTCATCAGCGCGTTGATGTTCAGGTTGAGGTTTTTCAGGGCTATCCAACCCTTTTTATAGGTGGTGAGGCCGCCACTGAGGATCGATACCAGCGCCACGATGGCGATCACCCAGGTCGGCGCGGCATTGGTAAAGTGCAACACTTCGGCGCCCAGTGCGCCCACGCCAGACAACGCCAGCGGCCACCAGTGCTTCTTGGCTGGCGGCTCGGCGGCCGGGACGCCCTCTTCGATCGGATCGGCGTGCATGCCCAGGGATTTGATGGCCTCGACAATCGACGCGGTGCTCGGCAGGTCATGGGTGACGCCGAGTATGCGGTTGATCAGGTTGAACTCCAGTTGCTGCACGCCGGCCAACTTGCCCAGTTTGTTCTGGATCAGCGTTTGCTCGGTGGGGCAGTCCATGGCTTCGATACGGAAGGTGCTCAGGCGTGAGCCGGCGGTCTGGGCATCGCTCAGTCGCACCAATGCAGGCGCCGGGGTACCGTAGCAGCAGGAGCCGCCATGGCCGTGATCATGCACGGGCGTAAGTTTCTTCGGCGCATGATCGTGCTCATGGTCGTGATCGTGATCGTGGTCATGCTTATGCGGGGTGTGGAAGGAGTCGCTCATCAGGTCGCGTCCGTAAGGTGCCTGTTGCCAAGTAAAGACCCTGTAGCCACTATAGGGTCAAGCACCCATTTGGAGATTGCTGCGATGAAGATCGGCGAACTGGCCAAACTGACCGACTGCCCGGTGGAAACCATCCGTTATTACGAGAAGGAAGGCCTGCTGCCGCCCCCGGCGCGCACCGAGGCCAACTACCGTGTGTACACCCAGGCGCACACCGAACGGCTGGTATTTATCCGCAATTGCCGCAGCCTCGACATGACCCTGGAAGAAATCCGCAGCCTGCTCGGGCTGCGCGACAGCCCGCAGGACCAGTGTGAAAACGTGAATGCATTGATCGACGAGCATATCCACCATGTGAAAGCGCGGATCGATGGGCTGCTGGCGTTGCAGGAACAGTTGATCGACCTGCGCCAGCGCTGTGGCAGCGGGCCGGAGCTGGACCAGTGCGGGATTTTGCAGCGGCTGGAGGTCAGCGGCGGTGTCGCTGCCAGCGAGGCTGAGCCTTCGCACGTGGGCAGAAGCCACGGCCACTGACTCAAGGCGACACAGATCAAATGCGGGAGGGGGCTTGCCCCCGATAGCAGTGGATCAGCTAAGTATCAGGTGGCTGACATAGTTAAGGCTTTTTTGTAGGAGCGAGCTTGCTCGCGAAGAACTCACAGGCGCCGCGTTCACTCAGGAAACACGCGTTATCGTTGACGTTTTTCGCGAGCAAGCTCGCTCCTACAGAAGGCGATGTACGCTTAACTGAACGGCATTAGGGCTTGCCCCCGATAGCAGTGGATCAGCTAAGTATTAGGTGGCTGACATACTGCAATCGGGGGCAAGCCCCCTCCCACAGTGGAACCGAGACCGACGTTAGATAGCCACGTCGGCCTTGATGCTTGGGTCGGCGTCGTAGCCCACGATTTCAAAGTCTTCGAACCTGTAGTCGTAGATCGACGCCGGCTTACGCTTGATCACCAGTTCCGGCAGTTTCTTCGGCGTGCGCGCCAGCTGGGTCCGGATCTGTTCCATATGGTTGCTGTAGGCGTGGGTGTCGCCGGTGGTGACGATGATCTCGTGAGGGATCAGGTCGCATTGCTGCGCCAGCATATGGGTCAGCAGCGCCAGCGCGGCGGTGTTGTAGGGCAGGCCGAGGAACACGTCGGAGCTGCGGATGTACAACTGCATCGACAGATGGCCGTCATGCACGAACGCCTGGTACAGCAGGTGGCACGGTGGCAGGGCTTGTTTGCCGTTGCGCGCGTTCTCCTGCGGGCTCTTGGTTTCGTCCGGCAGGTACTCGACGTTCCAGCCGTGGAACAGGATGCGACGGCTGTTGGGGTTGGTCTTGAGCGTGTGCACCATGTAGTCGATCTGGTTGATCGTGCCGCCATCCTTGGTCGGCCAGGCGGTCCACTGTTCGCCGTACACCGGGCCCAGGTCACCTTCTTCGGTGGCCCACTCGTCCCAGATTCTCACGCCGTTTTCGTTCAGCCACTTGATGTTGGTGTTACCGCTCAACATCCAGATCAGCTCGTTGGCGATGCTCTTGAAGTGAAGCTTCTTGGTGGTCAGCAACGGGAAGCCGTCGGCCAAGTTATGCCGATACTGACGGGCGAACACGGCCTTGGTGCCGGTGCCGGTACGGTCGCCTTTGGTCAGGCCATTGGTCACGACGTCGTTCAGTAGTTCGAGATATTGCTTCATGTCATTACCCGTATCGTTGAAGCCGAGACCTCGCAGGCCTCGGCGTTCGAATTTAAAGCGCGGTGTTCTTCAGCGGTTGCGGGCGGTTGTAGGCCCACCACAGCAAGCCCAGGCCGGCCAGGATCATCGGCAGGCTGAGGATCTGGCCCATGGTCAGCCAGCCCCACGCCAGGTAGCCCAGTTGCGCATCCGGCACGCGCACGAACTCGACGATGAAACGGAAGATCCCGTAGAACAACGCGAACATACCCGACACCGCCATGGTGGGACGTGGTTTGCGCGAGAAGAGGTACAGGATAAGGAACAGTGCCACCCCTTCCAGGGCGAACTGGTAAAGCTGCGACGGATGGCGCGGCAGCTGTGCCGGGTCGCTGAACGGCGGGAACACCATGGCCCACGGCACGTCGGTCGGCTTGCCCCACAACTCGGCGTTGATGAAGTTACCGATACGCCCGGCACCCAGGCCGATCGGCACCAGCGGTGCGACGAAATCCATCAGTTGGAAAAACGACTTGCCGTTGCGCCGGCCAAACCACCAGGCGGCGATCATCACGCCGATAAACCCACCGTGGAACGCCATGCCGCCCTTCCACACTTCGAAGATCAGCGTCGGGTTGGCGATATACGCCGAGAGATCGTAGAACAGCACATACCCCAGTCGCCCGCCGACAATCACCCCCATCGACAGCCAGAACACCATGTCGGAGAGTTTTTCCTTGGTCCAGGTCGGGTCAAAACGGTTCAAACGCCGAGAGGCCAGCAGCCAGGCGCCGCCGATGCCGATCAGGTACATCAACCCGTACCAGTGGATTTTCAGCGGACCGATGGCCAGGGCCACCGGGTCGATCTGCGGGTAAGGCAGCATTGCGACTCCTCGTTAAATCATTCGTTATGGCGCCGGACCATGCCCGGGCGCGATTAAGCCTGCGTTACAGCAAAAAATTCAAACCGACACAAAACAACAGACCGGCGAACAGCCGCTTCAACAGACGCGGCGACAAGCGGTGCGCCAGGCGTGCGCCGAAGCGGGCGAACACCATGCTGGTCAAGGCAATGCCCAGCAGTGCCGGCAAATACACGAACCCTAGACTATGAGCGGGCAACAGCGGGTCATGCCAGCCCAGAATCATGAAACTTAACGCGCTGGCCACGGCGATCGGCAGGCCGCAGGCCGATGAGGTGGCCACCGCTTGCTGCATCGGCACGCTGCGCCAGGTCAAAAACGGTACGGTCAGCGAGCCGCCGCCGATGCCGAAAATCGCCGAGGCCCAGCCGATCACCGTACCGGCCAGGGTCAGGCCGACCTTGCCGGGTACCGTCCGGCTGGCCTTGGGCTTGACCTCCAGGGCCAGCTGCACGGCGACGATCAATGCGAACACGCCAATGATCTTCTGCAAATGCGGGCCGGAGATCGCCTCGGCCGTCAGCGCGCCGAAGCCTGCGCCGATCAAGATGCCGACCGTCATCCACACGAATATCGGCCAACGCACCGCGCCGCGTCGGTGATGCTCACGCACGGCATTGATCGAGGTAAATATGATCGTCGCCAGGGAAGTGCCCACGGCCAGGTGGGTCAGCACCTGCGGGTCAAAGCCCTGCAAGGTGAAACTGAACACCAGCACCGGCACGATAATGATCCCGCCCCCCACGCCAAACAGCCCGGCGAGCACGCCCGCACAGGCACCCAGCAGCAAATACAGCAGAAATTCCATGGGAGCCCCCCAACCAAGTCCGGCATGTTAACGGATGGAAGGCATGCGACCCAACTGGATACGATGGAACGCCGCTGCCGGTGTGGGTAGAGTGACAAAAAAACACAAAGGGGAATCGCCTGATGTGCCTGATTGTTTTCGCCTGGCGGCCGGGCCACGCCCAACCGCTGATCGTCGCGGCCAACCGTGATGAGTTCTACGCCCGCCCCAGCCTGCCGCTGGCCCAGTGGCTGGATGCGCCCGATGTGTACGCCGGTCGCGACCAGGAAGCGGGCGGCACCTGGCTGGGGGTCAATACCGATGGACGATTCGCCGCCCTGACCAATATCCGCGACCCGCACCAACCGCCCGCACGCAAGTCGCGCGGTGAATTGGTGGCGCGGTTTCTCAGCGGTTCACTGCCCATTGACGACTACTTGGCCGACGTTAACGGCCGATCGATTGAATATGCCGGGTTTAACCTGCTGGTGGGCACGCGGGATGAGTTGTGGCATTACAACGCCCGGGACACTGCGCCCAGCCTGTTGGCGCCTGGCGTGTACGGGCTATCCAATGCAGGGCTGGATACGCCCTGGCCGAAGCTGCTCAAGGCCAAGTCAGCATTGATCGAAGTCCTGGACGACCCGCAGCCGGACGCGTTGCTGCAGATCTTGAGCGACCCGCTGACAGCGCCATTTGCGGAGTTGCCGGATACCGGCGTGGGGTTGGCGACTGAAAGCCTGTTATCGAGCGTGTTTATCGCCAGCCCAAGTTATGGGACACGGGCGAGTACGGCGCTGATTGTAAATGCCGATGGCACGCGGCGGATGGTGGAGCGTAGTTTCGGCCCCCATGGTGGCCGACTCGGCGAAGTCGAACTCACGCTCTAGGCACACCACAAAACCAATGTGGGAGGGAGCAAGCCCCCTCCCACCTTTCTGATCGGTGCCAGGCTTTAGAGAGTCTTGGCGGAAGCCGGATTGATCATCCGCGTCAGCCCCAGGTTCTTCAGCGCCAATTGCAGCGAGCTGTGGATCACTTGCGGGTTGTCGATGGTCATCAACTCCGCCAGCAAGTCTTTGGCCCGGCTCAGGTTGATCTGGCGCAGCATCCACTTCACTTTCGGCAAGTTGGTGGCGTTCATCGACAGGCTGTCAAAGCCCATCGCCATCAACAGCACCGCTGCGGCCGGGTCGCCGGCCATTTCACCGCAGATGCTCACCGGCTTGCCTTCGGCATGGGCGTCGCGCACCACGTGTTGCAGGGCTTGCAGGACGGCCGGGTGCAGGTAGTCGTAGAGGTCGGCCACCCGTGGGTTGTTGCGGTCCACGGCCAGCAGGTACTGGGTCAAGTCGTTGGAACCGACCGAGAGGAAGTCCACCTGCCGCGCCAGCTCCTTGGCCTGGTAGACCGCCGCCGGGATTTCGATCATCACGCCAATCGGCGGCATCGGTACGTCGGCACCTTCGTCGCGCACTTCGCCCCAGGCACGGTGAATCAGGTGCAGGGCCTCTTCCAGCTCATGGGTGCCGGAGATCATCGGCAGCAGGATGCGCAGGTTATTCAAGCCTTCGCTGGCCTTGAGCATGGCGCGGGTTTGTACCAGGAAAATCTCGGGATGGTCGAGGGTGACGCGAATACCGCGCCAGCCGAGGAAGGGGTTGTCTTCCTTGATCGGGAAATAAGACAGTGACTTGTCGCCGCCGATGTCCAGGCTGCGCATGGTCACCGGTAACGGGTGGAAGGCCTGCAATTGCTCGCGATAAATCGCCAACTGCTCCTTCTCACTCGGGAAACGCTGGTTGATCATGAACGGCACTTCGGTGCGGTACAGTCCCACCCCTTCGGCCCCACGCTGTTGCGCGCGCGCGACATCGGCGAGCAGGCCGGTGTTGACCAGCAGCGGCACGCGGTGGCCGTCGAGGGTGACGCAGGGCAGCTCGCGCAACGAATCGAGGCCTTGCGCCAGTTGTTTCTCTTCTTCCACCACCTCGGCGAATTGCTTGCGCAGCACGTCGCTGGGGTTGGTGTAGACCTCGCCACGATGGCCATCGACGATCATGTCGATGCCGTCGACCTTGGAATAAGGCAAGTCCACCAGGCCCATCACGGTCGGAATGCCCATGGCGCGAGCCAGGATCGCGACGTGGGAGTTGCCCGAACCCAATACCGAAACCAGGCCCACCAGCTTGCCTTCTGGCACTTCGCCAAGCTGAGTGGCCGTCAGTTCTTCACTGACCAGGATGGTGTTATCGGGGAAGACCATGTT
The DNA here is from genome assembly GCF_058793055.1 of Pseudomonas sp. MPR-R2A5. Taxonomy (NCBI): domain Bacteria; kingdom Pseudomonadati; phylum Pseudomonadota; class Gammaproteobacteria; order Pseudomonadales; family Pseudomonadaceae; genus Pseudomonas; species Pseudomonas sp. MPR-R2A5. Next base: position 5,302 of record NZ_JBXAFK010000001.1, on the reverse strand, counting down.
GGTGGTGCGATCTTCCTGCAGATAAGCCAGCAGACGGCGACCCAGGTCGCGCACATCCGAAGCCCGTTCACGCAGGTAGGCGTCATCCATCATTTCAAAGCGGTTGACGTGATCGGTGACCACCTGGCGCAACGCGCCCTGGGCCCACTGGCCAGTCTTGATCACGGTCTTGACTTCGTTACCCAGGGACGCGTCGTCGAGCATCATCTGGTACACGTCGAACAGCGCGCGCTCTTCGGGGCGCAGCTGGGTGGCCAGCTTGTTCGACAGGTTGCGCATGTCGGCGCGCACGCCTTCGAGGGCGGTCTTGAACAGCCTGATCTCGGCGTCGATGTCGATGACGGTCTTGTCCGGCACCACATCGAGGTCGGCCGGTGGCAGCATGACCACCGCCGTACCCACCGCAGCGCCCGGCGAACCCGGCACGCCGACGAACTTGGCTTCCTGGATGCCCTTGCCCTGGCGCCCCAGGCCGCGAATCGAGCCCGTGGCTTCGGCGTGGGCGATAACCCCGGCCAGTTGCGCGCTCATGGTCACGAGGAAGGCTTCTTCACCTTCGTCGAACTGGCGGCGTTCTTTCTGCTGGATGACCAACACGCCAACGACGCGGCGGTGGTGGATAATCGGTGCGCCGAGGAACGAGGCGTAGCGCTCTTCACCGGTCTCGGCGAAGTAGCGATACCGCGGGTGATCAGCGGCGTGTTCAAGGTTCAGGGGTTCTTCACGCGTCCCCACCAGGCCCACCAGACCCTCATTGGGTGCCATGCTGACCTTGCCAATGGAGCGCTTGTTCAAGCCCTCGGTGGCCATCAGCACAAAACGGTTGGTCTCTGGGTCCAGCAGGTAAACCGAGCAGACCTGGCTGCCCATGGCTTCCTTGACGCGCAACACAATAATCCCCAACGCCGCCTTGAGATCCTTGGCGGAGTTAACTTCCTGGACGATCTTGCGCAGCGTATTGAGCATGGCTCGGGGTCGAACTCCGTCGTCAGTCGCGCGCTAAAAGGCGCGGGGCAAGCTCTTTGAGAGCGCGACGATAAACCTCGCGCTTGAATGTCACCACCTGGCCCAACGGGTACCAATAGCTGACCCAGCGCCAGCCATCGAACTCCGGTTTACCGGTCAAATCCATCCGCACCCGCTGCTCGTTGGAGATCAGGCGCAGGAGAAACCATTTCTGCTTCTGGCCGATGCACAGCGGTTGGCTGTGGGTACGCACCAGACGTTGCGGCAAACGATAGCGCAACCAGCCGCGGGTACAGGCCAGAATTTGCACATCTTCACGCTCAAGGCCGACTTCTTCGTTCAACTCACGGTACAAGGCGTCTTCAGGGGTTTCGTCGGGGTTGATTCCACCTTGAGGAAACTGCCAGGCATCTTGGTTGATTCGGCGAGCCCATAGCACCTGTCCGGCATCATTCGTAAGAATAATCCCGACATTAGGACGGAAACCATCGGGGTCGATCACGGCAACAACCTCGCAAACGCATGTCGCCGCATTGTTCCACAAAGGTTGATCCAGCGGCAACGAGGCTTCTTACCTTATGTGCACTCTTGTGAAAAGACCGTATTCTGGACGCCTTTTTACAGACTTTTCAGCGAGTAACTGCAATGCGCCTGGCTTTATTCGACTTGGACAACACGCTCCTGGGGGGTGACAGCGATCACGCCTGGGGCGATTACCTCTGCGAACGCGGGATTCTCGACCCGGTGGCCTACAAGGCTCGCAACGATGAGTTCTACCAGGACTACCTGGCCGGCCAACTGGATAACGCGGCCTACCTGAACTTTTGCCTGGAAATCCTCGGCCGCACCGAGATGGCCCAGCTGGACGAGTGGCACAACGACTATATGCGCGACTGCATCGAGCCGATCATGTTGCCGCAGGCATTGGAACTGCTGGCCAAACACCGCGATGCCGGGGACAAGTTGGTGATCATCACCGCCACCAACCGGTTCGTCACCGCGCCAATTGCCGCACGCCTGGGCGTAGACGCCCTGATCGCCACCGAATGCGAGATGGAAGACGGCCGCTACACCGGGCGCAGCACCGATGTGCCGTGCTTCCGTGAAGGCAAGGTGACACGCTTGAATCGTTGGCTGGAAGAGACTGGGCATAGCCTGGAAGGCAGTTACTTCTATAGCGACTCGATGAATGACCTGCCGCTGTTGGAGCAGGTGACGCATCCGGTGGCGGTGGATCCGGATCCGAATCTGCGCGCTGAAGCCGAGAAGCGTGGTTGGCCGGTGATTACGCTGCGTAGCTGATGGCCCTATCGGGGGCAAGCCCCTCCCACACTCGAGCGCATTCACAAATCAACATGTGGGAGGGGCTTGCCTCCCGATAAGGTAGGCGCGGTCTAAAACCCTAAACCGGCTTGGCGCCCATCAACCCCGCAATCGCTACAAACCCCACCAGGCTGACCACTGCCAGGACCAGGGTGAAATTCAGGCTGCCGCCCTCGCCCTTGCGCAGGCGATTGAGCCGCGCCACCAGCCAGAACCAGGCCAGCGCCGCGACGGTGTAGAGGATGCTGGAGCCCAGGATCCAGGTCTGCCCCAGCGGCCAGCCGATCAAGTGCGCCAGCCACCAGCCGGTAAACGGCATGCTGAGCAGGCAGACCCCCATCAGCAACCACACGAACACCCATGGGCGTTGCACGGTAACCGCCGGGCCGGCACTGCGTTTGCGCCAGGCCAGCAGTGCCAGGCCCAGGCCGCTGAGCAGCAATAACGCAGTGGCCGCAATGTGGATAACTTTCAGGGTGGTCAGGGTTTCCATGGTTTCGATTCCTTAAAGGCCGCCCAATCAGCGTAGTCGTTCAACCGAGGAACAGTTGGTACGCCGGGTTATCACTTTCATCCCAGTACGGGTAGCCGATGGCTTCAAGGGCTGCAGGCACCAAGTGGCGCTCGTCCGCCGGCACTTGCAAGCCGGCGACCACACGGCCATCAGCCGCGCCATGGTTGCGATAGTGGAACATCGAGATATTCCAGCGCCCGCCCAGCTTATTCAGGAAGTTGAACAGCGCGCCGGGGCGCTCCGGGAACTCGAAGCGCAACACCACTTCATCGCTGACTTTGGCCGCATGCCCGCCAACCATATGGCGGATGTGCAACTTGGCCAGCTCGTTTTCGGTCAGGTCCAGCACCGGAAAGCCCTTGCCGGTGAGGCTGGCGATCAACGCGCTGCGCGGGTCGTTTTCCGGGTGGGTCTGCACGCCGACAAAGATGTGCGCCTCGCTGCCGGAGTGGTAGCGGTAGTTGAATTCGGTGATCTGGCGCTTGCCCACGGCCTCGCAGAACGCTTTGAAGCTGCCCGGTTTTTCCGGGATGGTCACGGCGATAATGGCTTCGCGCCCCTCACCCAACTCAGCGCGCTCGGCCACATGGCGCAGGCGGTCGAAGTTGACGTTGGCCCCCGAGTCGATGGCCACCAGGGTTTGCCCGGTGATGCCACGGGTCTCGACGTACTTCTTGATACCGGCCACGCCCAGCGCGCCGGCCGGCTCGGTGATCGAACGGGTATCGTCGTAGATGTCCTTGATCGCCGCACAGATTTCATCGGTGCTGACGGTGATCACTTCATCCACATAGTCCTTGCAGATATCGAAGGTGTACTGGCCGATCTGCGCCACGGCCACGCCATCGGCAAAAATGCCCACGGTCGGCAATACCACACGTTCGCCCGCCGCCATCGCGGCTTGCAGGCAGTTGGAGTCGTCCGGCTCGACGCCGATGATCTTGATTTCCGGGCGCAGGTATTTCACGTACGCCGCGATACCCGCGATCAGCCCGCCGCCGCCCACCGGAACGAAGATCGCATCCAACGGCCCTGGGTGCTGGCGCAGGATCTCCATGGCCACAGTGCCCTGCCCGGCAATGGTGTGCGGATCGTCATAGGGGTGGATGTAGACGTAGCCTTTTTCATCGACCAGCTTCAGCGAGTAGGCCAGGGCTTCCGGGAAGGAATCACCGTGCAGCACCACCTTGCCGCCACGGGAGCGCACGCCTTCGACCTTGATCTCCGGGGTGGTCTTGGGCATTACGATAGTGGCCTTGACCCCCAGCACCTTGGCTGCCAGGGCCAGGCCCTGGGCATGGTTGCCGGCCGAGGCGGTGACCACGCCGCGCGCACGCTCTTCGTCCGTCAACTGGGTCAGCTTGTTATACGCACCGCGAATCTTGAATGAGAACACCGGCTGCAAGTCTTCACGCTTGAGCCAGACCTTGTTGCCCAGCCGCTCGGAGAGCTGGCGGGCGGTCTGCAATGGAGTTTCCACGGCAACGTCGTAAACGCGCGAGGTGAGGATCTTTTTGACGTACTGTTCAAGCATCGGAAAGCATCACTGGGCGGGTTGGGCAGGGTCGAGGAGTCTAACCCGGCTTTTGGCCGTACGACCACACGAATCCCGAGGTTTTGTTGGGTTATACTCGCGCCCTCTTTACTCCCCGCCCGTTCCGGAGCCCGCATGACCCAGGATCAACTCAAACAGGCAGTGGCCCAGGCCGCCGTCGATTTAATCCTTCCTAAACTCGACGACAAGAGCATCGTCGGTGTCGGCACCGGCTCCACCGCCAACTGCTTTATCGATGCGCTGGCCAAGCACAAGGGCGCATTCGATGGCGCCGTGGCCAGCTCCGAAGCCACCGCCGCACGCCTCAAGGGCCATGGCATTCCGGTGTACGAGCTCAATACCGTGAGCGACCTGGAGTTCTATGTCGACGGTGCCGATGAAAGCGACGCGCACCTGAACCTGATCAAGGGCGGCGGCGCGGCCCTGACCCGCGAGAAGATCGTCGCGGCCGTGGCCAAGACCTTTATCTGCATCGCCGACGCCAGCAAGCTGGTGCCGGTGCTCGGCGCGTTCCCGCTGCCGGTGGAAGTGATCCCCATGGCCCGCAGCCACGTGGCCCGCGAACTGGTGAAACTGGGCGGCGACCCGGTGTACCGCGAAGGCGTGTTGACCGACAACGGCAACATCATCCTCGACGTGTTCAACATGCAAATCACCAACCCGGTGGAGCTTGAGACTCAAATCAACGCCATCGTCGGCGTGGTCACCAACGGCCTGTTCGCTGCGCGTCCGGCTGATGTGCTGTTGCTGGGCACGCCCGAAGGCGTGAAAACCCTCAAGGCCTGAGAACACCACACATCCAATGTGGGAGGGGGCTTGCCCCGATGGCGGTGTGTCAGTCGACATCTACTTGACTGACCCACCGTCATCGGGGTGTAGAACCGTAGACATCGTTTACATCTGAAACCGGGGACATCGTTTACACATTTGAGGCTTGGACGCGG